>NZ_BAAHAZ010000005.1:0-307308 GCF_054777115.1 Nocardioides maradonensis
TCAGTCGTGAACCTTTTCGCCGCAGCCATCACACACCTCCACAAGGACTCTCAAAGTTTCGAGCACTCCCACGAGATGTGGACCGAGAATCGGGGGGCAGGACACCTGACATAACGCGAAACGACGGACGCATTTCCGCAGGTCGTACGGCCCAGGACCGGGTCCAGGGCCGGAAACTCGAGCAGAACGCTGCCGGTGGTGGACCCGGTCTACAACCGGCACCGCACCGGGCGCGGAACCGGTCCCTTCACGTGCCCGCCGACGACTCCCAGCGTGGTCTCGACGCGCCCAGTGGCGGCCGCTCACACCTAACAGGTGGTCGGAGAGCCCGGCCATGGTCCACCAGGCCGAGACCAACGGAGGCATCCCATGAGCGCACAACCCACCCGACACCAGCCGTCCGTCAACGGCGCCGAGGAGATGCTCACCCTCGAGGAGGCATGCCAGTTCCTCCGCCTATCCGAAGGAACCCTGCGCTACTGGCGCCACCTCGGTGCGGGGCCGAAGAGCTTCAAGGTCGGGCGCCACGTCCGCTACTGGCGCGCCGACCTGGTCCTCTGGCTCGCCGAGCAGAGCCGTCGCAGCAGAGCCGAATGACACGACCGGGAGCTTGATCGTCGGCGGGTCAGAGTCCGCGAAAAGTCCGCAAGATTCCCGACACTCATCGTTTGGAGCCAACGTCACCAGACGGGTAACCGCAGGTCAGCGCCATAGTGCCGACGTCGATCAACGGCACCCGTCTACGCGGGTGCCCTTCACCAACTACCGCTGACGTCAGGCAGCGTGCGGGTGGTGGTGCTCCACGTCCGTGGCGCGGTTGTCCCCGTCGTGCCCCACGAGGTTCGGTCGCGACGGGGGCGCCGAGCCGGACGCGCGCACCAGGACGACCACGAAGGTCACCAGGACCGACAAGATGGCGGTCGCCATGACCGCGAACAGCAGGGTCCACGTCATCGGGCTCCACTGCTCGGTTGTGAGGACGAACATCTCTACCTCCTGACCACGACGGGACCCCTCCATCGTGCGCCCGGTCGGATCGAGAGTCCAGGGCTCCTGGTTCCGCGGGACGACTGTCGGTGGCGGGTGCTTGGCTGAAGGCTCCAACCAAGACCGAGAGGACCTTCCCCGATGGCGAGCAGGCTCAACCCGTACATCAGCTTCCGCGACGACGCGAAGCCCGCGATGGAGTTCTACCACCGGATCTTCGGTGGCGAGCTGAACGTCTCCACGTTCGGCGACATGGGCATGACCGACGGCGCCGACCTGGTCATGCACGCGATGCTGGAGACCCCGGCCGGCTTCACGCTGATGGCCGCGGACACGCCTCCGCACATGGAGTTCTCGGCCGGCAGCCAGATCACGGTCTCGGTCAGCGGTGACGACGACGCGGAGTTGCGCGGCTACTGGGCCGGCCTCGGCGAAGGCGGCAAGGTCACGATGCCGCTGGAGAAGCAGGTCTGGGGCGACGTCTTCGGCATGGTCACCGACAAGTTCGGGATCGCCTGGATGGTCAACATCGCGGGCGACCAGCAGTAGGTCTCGATACACCGCCTCGTCCCTCGGCGGCACTCGACCAGCGAACTGGGCGGGGGTCGCCGGCGTCAGACGACGCCGGCGACACCCAGCCCGGTGTAGATCGCGAGCCCGAGCATCACCACCGCGGCGACGCGGCAGATCCACTTCATCGGCAGCACCCGCAGCAGCGTGGCACCGCCGAGCATGGCGAGCAGGCCCACCGCCCACAGGCCGAGGGTCGCGCCGATGGCGACCGACCACGGGTCGTCGTACTTGGCGGCGAGGTTCGCGGTCATGATCTGGGTGAGGTCCCCCCACTCGGCCACGAAGATCGTGACGAAGCCGAGGGACGCCACTCGGCCGAACCCCGCCGTCGCCGGTACGTCGGCGATCTCCGCCTCGTCCGCGGCGAACTCGGCGTCCCGGTCCTCCTCGTCCTCCTCCTCGCCCTCGCGCCAGATCAGGATCGCCCCGACCAGGAACAGGACGGTCACGACGACTTCGACCGCGTCGTGCGGGAGCAGCTGGAGGAGTGACCCGGCCGCCACCGCGATGATCACGTGCACCAGGAACGCGGCGGCGACACCGGTGAAGACCCAGCGCCACGGGAAGCGGGTGCTGAGCACCAGGCTGGCGATGGCGGACTTGTCGGGCAGCTCGCCCACGAAGATCAGACCGAAGACGACTGCGATGACACCGATATCAAGCATGGTGCTGCCATGATGCCGTACGTGGCCGAACGTGTGTCCTTCGCGAGCTCAACCGGACCCCTGCTGGCAGGCCTGATCGATGCCCCGACCGGGCCGATCCGCGGATGGGGTCTCTACGCCCACGGCTTCACGCTCGGCAAGGACTGCCCGGCGGCCTCACGGATCTGCAAGCAGCTGGCTGCCGACGGCATCGCGATGCTGCGCTTCGACAACCTGGGGCTCGGCGACTCCGAGGGCGACTGGGGCGACGGATCCTTCACCGTCAAGGTCGCCGACACCCGCCGGGCGCTCGCGTTCCTCGCCGAGCGCGGCACCCCGGCCGACCTGGTGGTCGGGCACTCCTGGGGAGGCGCCGCCGGGATCGTCGCCGCCAGCGAGGAGCCCACCGTGCGCGCCGTCGTGACCGTCGGCGCGCCGAGCGACCCACGCACCGTGGAGCACCAGTACGACGCCGTGGTCGACCGTGCCGTCAGCGACGGCCACGCGCAGTGGCTCGTCGGCGGCAAGGCGCTCACCCTGAAGCGGGCGTTCGTCGAGAACGTCCGGAACGCCCACCTGCTCGACGTCGTGCCGAGGCTGCGCCGTCCACTGCTGGTCATGCACTCCCCCACCGACGACACCGTCGACATCAACAACGCGGCCGACATCTTCAACGCCGCCCGGCACCCGCGCAGCTTCGTCTCGCTGGAGGGCAGCGACCACCTGCTCACCGCGCCGGGCCAGGCCGCCCGGGCGGCCCGCATCATCGGCGCCTGGGCCGAGCCGTACCTGACCGGGACCACCGCGTGAACCCGAGCGCCCGCATCGAGATCGACGCGCCGATCGCGGTCGTGTGGGACGTCATGACCGCGACCGAGGACTACCCCGCCTGGAACCCGTTCGTCATCCGCGCCGAGACCGAGCAGCCACCGACGGTCGGCAACCCGATCCGGCTCCGGGTGCGGTGGGCCAGCGGCGGCGAGACGACCTCGCCCGAGCGGATCACGGCGCTCGAGCCGCCGGCGATCGAGACCGACGGATCGGCGTACGCGCTGATGTCGTACGTCTACGAGGGCCTGCCGAGCCGGTTCGGCCTGGTCCGCGGTGTCCGCCACCAGCGGCTCAGCCAGACGCCGGGCGGCCCGACCGTCTACGACACCGTCGAGGAGTTCCGCGGTCCGCTCGTGCGGCTGGCCGGCCCGGGCCGCGTCGCCGACGGCTTCCGCCGCCACGCCGAGGCGCTCAAGGTCAGGGCGGAGTCCCGCGCGTCCCCGGCGGGCTGAGCTCGTCGGAGTGCCACGCGGCCCACAGCGCGAAGCCGAACACGGCCGCTCCGCAGCAGATGTCGGCGACGACGTGGGTCTGGCGCCACCAGACCATGTGGATCGCGCCCGGGACCGCGTAGTGCGCGATGCCGATCAGCCCGGACACGGAGTACGCCGTCAGGGCGATCGAGGCGAGCGTGATCCGGCGGCGGAACCACAGCACGAGCCCGAGCACGCCGAACGCGGTGAACACGAACCAGCTGCCGCCGACCACACCGGCCGACGGCACCGGGAGCCGGCTCCCCGGTGACGGCGTCGGGTAGTCGGCGTAGTTCACGTAGTTGTCGAGGTAGTGCACGACCGACACCACGAACGCGAGACCGAGCAGCACGCAGATCACCCGGGTCGCGCGCAGGTAGCTCACCCCGCCCACGTTAGTTGCCCCTCCGGCACGCTCCCAGCAGCCCCGCGGCAGGCGCATCTGATAACGGGTGTTCTCACTTCCTGGACGACCCGGTGCGTACGCCGCCGGCCCGGTCTAGCGTCGCCCCATGCTCCCCTCCGCACCGGTCAGCCGGCGCGGCGTCCTGGCCGGCTCCGCCGCGGTCACCGGCGCCGGCGCCCTCGCCAGCACCGTCGCGACGCCGGCCCTGGCGTCCGCCCCCGGCCGCCGCGTCGCCGTCCTCGGCGGCGGCATGGCCGGCCTCACCGCCGCGCACGAGCTCGCCGAGCGCGGCTTCGAGGTCACCGTCTACGAGCCGACCGCCTGGGGCGGCAAGGCGCGCAGCATCCCCGACCCCGGCACGGCGACCGGCACCCGCCGTGACCTGCCGGGCGAGCACGGCTTCCGGTTCTTCCCGGGCTTCTACCACCACGTGCCGGACACGATGCAGCGCATCCCGTTCGGCAGCGGCACCGTCTTCGACCACCTGGTGCCGGCGATGGGCGCCAAGTTCCTGCGGGCCGGCGACCACGCCGACGGCTTCCTCTTCGGCATCGGTCCGGATCCGACCCAGCTGCTCAGCGTCGACTACCTGCGTCGGTTCCTGACCGACACCCTCGCCGGTTCCGGGGTGCCGCCGCAGGAGCTCTCGTACTTCGTCGAGCGCCTCCTCGTCTTCGTCACGAGCTGCGACGAGCGTCGCCTCGGCGAGTGGGAGAAGGTCAGCTGGTGGAACTTCATTAGGGCCGGCCAGCACTCCACCGAGTACCAGCGCGTGCTCGCCGCGGGCCTCACCCGCAACCTGGTCGCGGCGAAGGAGAAGATCGCCAGCGCCCGCACGATCGGCAACATGGGCGAGGCGTTCGTCTACTCGATCATGGGTCGCGGCAGCAACGGCGCCCCGGACCGCGTGCTCGACCTCCCGACCAACGAGGCGTGGATCAACCCCTGGATGAAGCAGCTGCGTGCCCTCGGGATCACCTTCGTGCCCGGCCACAAGCTGCTGCGGTACGACGTGAGCGGCGGCCGCATCACCGGTGCGGTGCTGACCGACCGCGCCGGACGTCGTACGACGGTCCACGCCGACTGGTACGTGAGCGCGATGCCGGTGGAGCGCGTCGTACCGACCCTGACGGCGCCCGTCCTCGCCCTCGACCCGCGCCTGGGCCGACTCACGAGCCTGTTCACCGACTGGATGGTCGGCATCCAGTACTTCCTCTACGACTCGCCGACGATCACCAACGGCCACATCAGCTTCATGGACGCGCCGTGGGCGCTGACCGCGCTGACCCAGGGCCAGTTCTGGACCGCGCGCAACCTTCCGCGCGACTACGGCGACGGCAAGGTCAAGGACATCCTGTCCGTCGACATCTCCGACTGGGACTCCCCCGGCCTGCTGGTCAAGAAGCCGGCCAAGAGGTGCACGCGGGCCGAGGTGGCCCGCGAGGTCCTGCACCAGATCCGGATGCACCACACGGCCGGTGACCAGCTGCCGGCCGGCATCGTGCACTCCTGGTTCATGGACCCGGCGATCAGGTGGCACCCCGCCCTGCACCGCAACAGCAACGACACGCCCCTGCTGGTCAACACGGTCGACTCGTGGAAGGACCGGCCCACGGCCCGCACCGCGATCCCGAACCTGTTCCTCAGCGGCGACTTCGTGCGGACCAACATCGACCTGGCCACGATGGAGGGTGCGAACGAGTCGGCGCGCGACGCCGTCAACGCGATCCTCGCCGAGTCGGGCTCCAGCGCGGCACCGGCCGCCAAGTACGAGCTCTACAAGCCGCCGGAGTTCGAGGCGCTCAAGGCAGTCGACAAGGTGCTCTTCCAGGCCGGGCAGAAGAACGCGCTCGACCTGGGGTGAGTCGCTACTTCTTCTCCAGTCCCTCGAGCAGGGCGAGGATCTCCGGGATCCGGTCGATCAGCGCCATCTTCTCCTCGAGCTGCGCGAGCAGGTCCTTGACCTCGGACAGCGTGGCGTCGACGTCGATCATCCGCTTGTCGACGCTGGTCAGGGTGCCCTCGACCGTCGTCAGCGTCCCCTCGACGGTCGTCAGCGTCCCACCGACGGTGCCCAAGGTGTCGTTGGCGCTCGCCAGCGTCCTGTCGGCCCGCTTCAGCAGGTCGGCCACCGGGTTGAGTCCCATCACATCCCCCTCGTAGGTCTGGAGGGGAAGCGTCGCACAACGGGCCGCCCTCCTGGTGGAGGACGGCCCGTTGCAGCGGTACGACGTCAGACGACGGCGGCCATCGCGGGGATGGTGACCGCCCCGACGGCGGCCGTCAGCCACACCTTGGTGCCGAGCTCCAGGTCCAGCGCGTGCGCGTGCGCCCGGGTCAGCACGACGGCCACGGGCTCGCCGCCGCCCTCGGGCTCGACCTCGAGGCGGACCTCGAAGCCGACCCGGAGCAGCCGGGTGACCGTGCCGGCCTGGGCACCGGCAGCGCCGGGCTGGACCGCCACGTCGATGTCGTGCGGGCGGAGCTTGAGCTGGCCGAGCCGGGTCACGTCGCCGAGGAAGCTCATCACGAAGTCGTTCGCGGGCTCGTCGTACAGCTGGTCGGGGCTGCCGACCTGCTCGATCCGGCCCTGGTTGACCACGACGATCTCGTCGGCGACCTCCATGGCCTCCTCCTGGTCGTGGGTGACGAACACCGTCGTCACGTGGACCTCGTCGTGCAGCCGGCGCAGCCAGTCGCGCAGCTCCTTGCGGACCTTGGCGTCGAGGGCACCGAACGGCTCGTCGAGCAGCAGCACGCTGGGCTCGACGGCGAGGGCGCGGGCGAGCGCCATGCGCTGGCGCTGGCCGCCCGAGAGCTGCGACGGGAGACGGTGCGCGAACTGCGAGAGGTGCACGAGCTCGAGCAGCTCGTCCACGCGGCGGGCGACGTCGGCCTTGGGACGCTTGCGGATCTCCATGCCGAAGGCGACGTTCTTGGCGACCGTCATGTGCTTGAAGACCGCGTAGTGCTGGAACACGAAGCCGACGTTGCGCTTCTGCGGCGGCAGCTTCGTGGCGTCCACACCCTCGATCTCGACCGAGCCGCTGGTGGCGGTGTCGAGGCCGGCGATGATCCGCAGCAGCGTGGACTTGCCGCCACCGGAGGGACCCAGCAGCGCCGTCAGCTGGCCGGTGGGCAGCGACAGGCTGACGTCGTCGAGCGCCACGAAGGGCTCACGACCGGACTGGGCGGGGTAGACCTTGGTCAGGTTCTTGACCTCGATGCTCATGTCAGTGTCCTTCCTTGGGACGGAGCAGGGAGACGACGACGATGCAGACGACGCTGATGAACGCGAGGACGAAGGAGATCGCGTACGCCGACTCCTGCTGGAACGCGTGGTACTCCGACTCGACCAGCAGCGTGGCCGTCTGCGTCTGGTTGATGACGTTGCCGGACACGACCTTGACCGCGCCGAACTCACCGAGGCAGCGGGCCAGGCTCAGCACGACGCCGTACACGACGGCCCACTTGATGCTCGGCAGGGTGATCCGCCAGAAGGTCTGCCGGAAGCTCGCGCCCAGGCTGCGCGCGGCCTGCTCCTGGTCGTCGCCGATCTCGGTGAGCACCGGGACGACCTCACGGACGACCAACGGCAGTGCCACGAAGGCGGTCGCCATGATCATGCCGGTGCCGCTGAAGATGATGTGCACACCCCAGCTCTCGAGCGTCGGGCCGAACCAGCCGTTGCGCGGGCCGTAGACCAGCAGCAGCGAGAGGCCGACGACGATCGGCGAGACCGCCATCGGCAGGTCGATCAGCGCCGACAGGGCCCGCTTGCCGGGGAACTCGGAGCGCACGAGCAGCAGCGAGATCGTCACCCCGAAGACGAGGTTGATCAGCACCGCCTGGATGGCGATCTGGACGCTGAGCAGCAGCGCGTGCTGCACGTCGGCCTGACCGAACAGGTCGAGCACGGGGCCGACGCCGCCGGCGAACGCCTGGCGCACGAGCGAGGCCGTGGGCCACGCGACCAGCAGGCCGACGTACCCCAGGACGAGGATGCGCAGGGCCCACTTCAGGGGCCGACCGAGCTCAACCACGACGGGCCGCCCTTCGGGAGAGGATGTCGAGCAGGACGATCACGACGAGCGAGACGAACAGCATCAGGCTGGCGACGGAGGCCGCGGCGGCAGTGCTGCCGTTCTCGATGTAGGTCAGCACGCGGACCGAGACGACCTCGCTGTTGAACGGCTTGTTGCTGCTGAGCAGCACCAGCGAGCCGTACTCGGCGATCGCGCGGGCGAAGGACAGCGCCGCGCCCGCGGTGATGGCGGGCAGCAGGCTGGGCAGCACGATCCGTCGCAGGATCGTCCAGCGCCCGGCTCCCAGGGAGGCCGCGGCCTCCTCGACGTCGGTGTCGAGCTCGCCCAGGACGGGCTGCACGGTGCGCACCACGAACGGCAGGGTCACGAACGCGAGCGCCAGCGGGACCGCCATCTTGGTGTAGGCCCAGTGCACGCCGATCGGGCTGGTCGGGCCGTAGAGGCCGAGCAGCACCAGGCCGGCGACGATGGTCGGCAGCGCGAACGGGATGTCGATGACGATGTCCAGCAGGCGCTTGCCGACGAACTGGTCACGGACCAGGACCCACGCGATGAGGGTGCCCATCACCACGTTGAGGACGGTCACCACCGCGGCCTGCTCGACGGTCAGCCGCACGGCCGCGAACGTCTCGGCGTTCGTGATCGTGCGCCAGTAGCTCTCCCAGCCGCCACCGGCCGCCGTGGCCACGATCGCCGCGAGCGGGATCAGGACCAGCAGGCTGAACCAGGTGACCGAGATGCCCAGGGCCAGCGACGAGGCGGGCGTGAGCGTGGTCCTGCTCGCCCGGCGCACACGCGCCGGGCGAGCAGGGGTCCCGACAGGCTCGACCACCGGATGGGTCGTCGATGTCATCAGCTGTCCTGGGCGTCCGAACCCGAGTCGGCGATCAGCTGGCTGATGATGCCGACCGGGTTGCCGTCCGAGCCGTCGTTGAAGAACTTCGAGTTGGCCGAGTCCCAGCCGCCGAGGTTCTTGTCCACGGTGTAGAGCGTCTTCGGGTCCGGGAACGGGTTGCTCGGGTCGTTGGCACCCTTGACCTGGGGCACCGCCACGCCGGAGACGCCGGGCACCGGCCGGAAGCCGTACTGCGCGTAGATCTCCTGGCCCTGCGGGCTCAGCATGAAGCTGAGGAAGTCCTTGGCCGGCTGCGAGGCGCTGGTGGTGACGGCAGCCGGGTTCTGGATGAGCAGGGTGTCGTTCGGGATGACGTAGTCGATGTTCTCACCGGCCTGCTTGGCCTGGATCGCCTCGTCCTCGTAGGCCAGCAGGACGTCCTGGTTGCCCTCGACGAATGCCGAGGTGGCCTCACGGCCGCTGCTGGGCAGGACGGGGGTGTTCTTCAGCAGCTTGCCGACGAACTGCTTGGCCTGGGCCTCGCTGCCCCCGGCGCCGACGACGTGCTCCCACGCGGCGAGCAGGTTCCACTTCGCGGCGCCGGACGAGCCCGGGTTCGGGGTGACGATGGAGACGCCCGGCTTGACCAGGTCGTCCCACGAGGTGATGTGCTTCGGGTTGCCCTTGCGGACCACGAAGACGACGACGGAGTCGGTGGCGATGCCCTTCGTCGCGCCGGTGTTCCAGTCCTTCGACACGAGGTTGGCGTCGACGAGCCGCTTCATGTCGGGCTCGAGGGAGAAGTGGACGACGTCGGCCTTGGCGCCGCCCGCGACGCTGCGCGACTGGTCACCCGAGGCCCCGTACGACGGGGCGAACTCCACGCCGCTGCCGGCGGACGTGCCCTGGAAGGCCTTGAACTCGGCGTCGTTGGCCTGCTGCAGGACCGAGAAGCCGACGACCGAGACGGTCTTGGCGGAGTCGCCGCTCGAGGTCGAGGTGCAGGCAGTGGCGACGAGTCCGGTGACGGCGAGCAGGGCCACGCCGGCGGCGGTCTTGGCGGTGCGGGTCTTCTTCATGGTTCTCGTGCTTTCTGTGCGGTCGAGCGGCGGTGGTCGGTTTGACCGATCAGGTGAACGGCCCCGCCTATCAATCTCAGGTAGATTACTAGTCTTAAGTAGAACACTTCGTCAACTCGAGAGCTGCTCGCGTGTCGCAGGGCGAGCGCCCGCGCCGGCGTCGTACGCCGGACAACCGGGCGAACGCGTGAGGGACGTCACCCGCGCCGGGCTCTCACCCATCGGAAGCGGCGAGGGCTCCGCACACGGGCGTCTATCGTGGTAAATGCGTGGAGGACGGACGCCGCACTCGGGCCTGCAGCGCCGGCCACGCCGAGGACCTGGATGCGTGTCCAGTGCCGCGTCCGGAGGACATTCCGGAAAAAGTGAAACAGGTTCTAGTATTGGTTCCCTGTCCGCGTGCGATGACGTGCGACGGGGAGTCCCAGCAAAGAGAGCGAACGACGTGAGTCAGACCAAGCAGGTCAAGCAGTTGGATCGGGTGATCATCCGGTTCGCCGGCGACTCCGGTGACGGCATGCAGCTGACCGGTGACCGGTTCACCCAGGAGTCGGCCGTGTTCGGCAACGACCTGGTGACCCTGCCGAACTTCCCGGCCGAGATCCGTGCCCCTCAGGGCACGATCCCGGGCGTCTCGTCGTTCCAGATCCACTTCGCCGACCACGACATCCTCACCGCGGGCGACCGCCCGGACGTGCTCGTCGCGATGAACCCGGCCGCGCTGAAGGCCAACATCGGCGATCTGCCCAAGGGCGCGACGATCATCGTGGACACCGCGGACTTCACCAAGCGCAACCTCGACAAGGCCGGCTACGAGGCCAACCCGCTGGACAAGATCGGGGAGGTCGACGACCCGCTGGCCGGGTTCCAGGTCCAGCCCGTCGACCTGACCGGCATCACCGTGGAGGCCGTCAAGGAGTTCGGCCTCTCCCGCAAGGACGCCTCGCGCGCGAAGAACATGTTCGCGCTCGGGCTGCTGTCCTGGATGTACGGCCGCCCCACCGAGGGCACGATCGCCTTCCTGGAGAAGAAGTTCGCCAAGGCCCCCGACATCGCCGCCGCCAACGTGGCCGCGTTCAAGGCCGGCTGGAACTACGGCGAGACGACCGAGACCTTCGTGGTCCAGTACGAGATCAAGCCGGCCGCGCTCCCGCACGGCCGCTATCGCAACATCACCGGCAACCTGGCGCTGTCCTACGGCCTGGTCGCCGCCGGCGTACGGTCGGGCCTGCCGGTGTTCCTGGGCTCCTACCCGATCACCCCGGCCTCCGACATCCTGCACGAGCTGAGCAAGCACAAGAGCTTCGGCGTGACCACGCTGCAGGCCGAGGACGAGATCGCCGGCATCGGTGCCGCGATCGGCGCCTCCTTCGGCGGCGCGCTGGCCGTCACCACCACCTCCGGCCCGGGCATCGCGCTGAAGTCCGAGGCCATCGGCCTCGCGGTGATGACCGAGCTGCCGCTGGTCGTCGTCAACGTCCAGCGCGGTGGCCCCTCGACCGGTCTGCCGACCAAGACCGAGCAGGCCGACCTGCTGCAGGCCATGTACGGCCGCAACGGCGAGGCGCCGGTCCCGATCGTCGCGCCGCAGTCGCCCGGCGACTGCTACGCCGCCGCGGTCGAGGCCGCCCGGATCGCGGTCACCTACCGCACCCCCGTCTTCCTGCTCTCCGACGGCTACCTGGCCAACGGCTCCGAGCCGTGGAAGATCCCGGACCTCGACGAGCTGCCCGAGATCCACCCGAACTTCGCCACCGGCCCGAACCACACCGACGCCAAGGGCACCGAGGTGTTCTGGCCCTACAAGCGCGACGAGGAGACCCTCGCGCGTCCGTGGGCCGTCCCGGGCACCGCGGGTCTCGAGCACCGCATCGGCGGCCTGGAGAAGGGCGACGGGCACGGCAACATCTCCTACGACCCGGCCAACCACGACCTCATGGTCCGCACCCGCCAGGCCAAGGTCGACGCCATCGCCAAGTCGCTCCCGCCGCTGGTCGTCGACGACCCGTCCGGCGAGGCCAAGGTGCTGGTGATCGGCTGGGGCTCGACGTACGGACCGATCGGTGCGGCCTGCCGTCGCGTCCGCCGGGCAGGGTACGACGTCGCGCAGGTCCACCTGCGCCACCTCAACCCGTTCCCGCGCGACCTGGGCGAGATCCTGCGCGGCTACGACAAGATCCTGGTCCCCGAGATGAACCTCGGCCAGCTCTCCAAGATGCTGCGTGCGGAGTACCTCGTGGACGCCCAGGGCTACAACCACGTCTACGGACTCCCCCTGAAGGCCGCCGAGCTCGCCGAGGCCATCGGCCTGCTCGTCGGCGAGGCCGAGGGCCGCGAGGTCAACCTCGGCGAGCACGGGCTCAACCTTCCCGCCGACCACGAAGAGGCACCCCTGTGAGGGAGACGGGCGGCCGCCTCCAGCGGCAAGCAAACAGCGGTTCTGTGCTTCGAGGCCGCACGCGACTGAACGAAACTGGTGAGACATCGTGAGTATTGATCTCGGCACCCCGTCCCTGCGCTCCGGCACCGAGCTGGTCCCGACCCTCGCCGAGGGCGAGACCCAGACCGGCAAGGACTTCTCCTCCGACCAGGAGGTCCGCTGGTGCCCCGGTTGCGGTGACTACGCCGTCCTCAAGGCCGTCCAGTCCTTCCTGCCCGACCTCGGGCTGCGTCGCGAGAACATGGTCTTCGTCTCCGGCATCGGCTGCTCCTCGCGGTTCCCGTACTACCTCGACACCTTCGGCATGCACTCCATCCACGGACGTGCCCCGTCGATCGCGACCGGTCTCGCGACCGCCCGCGAGGACCTCTCGGTGTGGGTCGTCACCGGTGACGGCGACGCGCTGTCCATCGGTGGCAACCACCTCATCCACGCGCTGCGCCGCAACGTGAACATGACGATCCTGCTGTTCAACAACCGGATCTACGGCCTCACCAAGGGTCAGTACTCCCCCACCTCCGAGGTCGGCAAGGTCACCAAGTCCACCCCGATGGGCTCGCTGGACCACCCGTTCAACCCGGTCTCGCTCGCGCTCGGCGCCGAGGCGTCCTTCGTGGCGCGCACGATCGACTCCGACCGCAAGCACCTCACCGGTGTCCTGGCGGCCGCCGCCGCGCACCGCGGCACCTCGCTGGTCGAGATCTACCAGAACTGCCCGATCTTCAACGACGGCGCGTTCGACGCGATCAAGGACCGCGACACCGCGCAGCACGCCGTCATCCCGCTCGAGCACGGCAAGCCGATCACGTTCGGCGTCCGTGACGAGGAGACCGGGCTCGGCGACAAGGCCGTCGTCGGTTCGGCCGGCGGGGTCGAAGTCGTCGACACCGCATCGGTCGCCGTGGAGGACATCCTCGTCCACGACGTGTACCGCGAGGACCCGTCGGTCGCGTTCGCGATCTCGCGGCTGACCGCTGCCGACTACCTCAACCGCAGCCCGATCGGCATCTTCCGGCAGGTCGAGCGTCCGGCGTACGACGACCTCGCCCGGGGCCAGGTCGCCGACGCCGAGGACGCGGTCGACGGTTCCCGCGAGGAGCGGCTCACCGCCCTCATCAACGGCGGGGACACCTGGACCGTCTGAGCTCCTGACACGTGAAAGGGGTCCTGCCGAGCGATCGGCAGGACCCCTTCGTCATCTGGGGGCGTCAGGTGCGGACGACGCAGCCGACGTTCCGGATCGTCTTGCGGTGCGTGGGCGTCGCCGGCACCACGACGCGGTAGCAGAAGCCGGCCAGCGAGTAGAAGTCGAAGCGGAAGAAGCCCGAGTTCAGTGCCGTGCGCGTGGTCGCCTTGTAGCGCCAGTTGCCCGATCCTTTCCGGGCCTTCTGCAGGACGATCTTGCGGCCCTTGGCCGTGGTCACGTTGCCCTTGATGTAGTAGTGGTGGCCGCTCACCTTGCCGCCGGTCAGGCTGGTGAAGGTGTGCGCCGGCAGGACCTTGGCCGCGGTGTGGGCGCTCGCGCCGGAAGCGCTGCCGAGTGCAAGCAGCAGCGCCGCGACGGCGGCGACGGCTGCGGTGATGATGCGGAGATGACGCATGGTGTCCCCTCGAGATCGGATGGTGTCGTCGGGGGTGTCCTCGCCGTTCGTGATCCTCGGTAAACCTCGGCGTCCTCGGCGAGATCGAAACTGATTCGTTGCCGGACGCAAGCAACCACTAGCCTCGAGGCGTGGAGCAGCGTCGCGGCCTGGTGTTCGGTACGACGGCGTACGTGCTCTGGGGCGTCTTCCCGCTCTACTTCCCGCTGCTCGCGCCGAGCGGCCCCTTCGAGATCCTCGCGCACCGGATGGTGTGGACCTGCCTGATCATGGCCGCCGTCGTCGTGGCAGCGCGCAAGCAGGCCGCGCTCCGGGCGATCCTCACCGACCGCCGGGCGACCCTGCTGCTCGTCGTCGCGGCGGCGACCGTCACCACCAACTGGGGCACCTACATCTACGGCGTCAACAACGAGCGGGTCGTCGAGACGTCGCTGGGCTACTTCATCAACCCGTTGGTCACCGTGCTGCTCGGCGTGCTGGTGCTGCACGAACGGCTGCGCCGGCTGCAGTGGGTCGCGCTCGGCATCGGCTTCGCGGCGGTCGCGGTGCTGACGGCCGGCTACGGGCACCCGCCGTACCTCTCGCTGATCCTGGCCTTCTCCTTCGGCACCTACGGGCTCGCGAAGAAGCAGGCGGGGGTGGGCGCCGTCGAGAGCCTCGCGTTCGAGACCGCGGTGATCGCCCCCTTCGCCCTGGTCTTCCTGGTCGTGCTGGGCCGGACCGGACACGGCCACTTCGTCGGCCACGGCGTCGGGCACGTCCTGCTGCTGGTGTCCTCCGGCCTGGTGACGGCGGTGCCCCTGCTCTTCTTCGGCGCGGCCGCGACGAGGGTGCCGCTCACCATGCTCGGTGTGCTGCAGTACCTCGCGCCGATCCTGCAGTTCGCCCTCGGCATCACCGTGCTCGGTGAATACATGCCGCCCGAGCGCTGGATCGGCTTCGGGCTGGTCTGGGTGGCGCTCGTCGTCTTCACCGTCGACGCGATCCGGTCGCGGCGGCTGCAGCTGCTCGAGCTCGAGCTGGAGGCATCCGCGGCCTGACGCGAGTTCTGGCTTGTGGTCGACCGAAACCAGGGCTTCGGTCGACCACAAGCCAGAACTCGCGGAGAGACGGGGTCAGGCGGAGCGGACCGCCACCACGTCGGCGAAGTCCTCGAGCGCCTGGCGGACCGAGCCGGCGGGGAGGACGTCGAGGAGGCGCTTGGCCTCCTGGGCGCGGGCGACGACATAGGCACGGGCCTCGTCCATCGCCGGGTGCTTGCGCAGCAGGCCGAGGGCCTCGGCGTGCAGGACGTCGTCGGTCAGGTCGCCGGCGAGCAGCTCCAGCAGGCGGGCATCGGCAGGGTCGGTGGAGGCCTTGGCCATCAGGACCGGCAGCGTGGGGACGCCCTCACGCAGGTCGGTGCCGGGCGTCTTGCCGGACTCCTCGGTCTCCGAGGCGATGTCGAGGATGTCGTCGCTGAGCTGGAAGGCGGTGCCGACGAGCTCGCCGTAGGCGGTCAGCGCGGCGGTCACCTCGGGGGCCGCTCCCCCGAACAGCGCGCCGTAGTGAGCGGACGTGGCGATCAACGAACCGGTCTTGCCGGCCACGACCTCGAGGTAGTGCGCGAGCGGGTCGCCCTCGGGCTCGACGCCCTCGAGGATCTGCCCCTCGACCAGCCGGGTGAACGTCTCGGCCTGGATGCGCACGGCCTCCGGGCCGAGCTGCGAGGTGAGCTCGGAGGACTTCGCGAACAGCCAGTCGCCGGTCAGGATCGCGACCAGGTTGTCGTAGCGGGCGTTGGCGGAGTCCTCGCCGCGGCGTACGGCGGCCTCGTCCATGACGTCGTCGTGGTACAGCGAGCCGACGTGGGTGATCTCGACGACGCAGGCGGCCGTGAGCACCTCCTCGGCATCGGGGTTCGTGCCGGCCTCGGCGGCCAGGAGGACCAGCAGCGGACGGAATCGCTTGCCGCCGGCGGCCAGCAGGTGACGGGCCGCGGCGGTGACGTACGGCGACCGGCTGGAGGCGTGCTCGTAGAGCGCCTTCTCGACGACCTCGAGGCGCGCCTGCAGCCGCTCGGCCAGCGCGGTGTCGTCGATCGGGAGGGCCAGGGAGGAGCTCACCTGATGAAGTCTCCCGCACCGGTCAGGAGATCGAGAAACGGCCCCGGTACGACGCCCAGCACGAGTGTCGCCGCGAGGCACACCACGACGGTCGCCGAGGTGAGCACCGAGGGGATCGCGACCGTGCCGTCCTCGCCCGGGTCGGCCTCGCTGAAGAACATCAGACGGATGTAGCGGATGTAGAAGAACACGGCCACGATGCTCGACGCGATCGCCACGACCACGACCGGCCACGCGCCCGCCGACATGGCCGACGTGAACACGGCCCACTTGCCCAGGAAGCCGGAGGTGAGCGGGATCCCGGCCATGGAGAGCAGGAAGAACGCGAAGGCGCCGGCGACCAGCGGCGAGCGCTTGCCGAGGCCCGCCCACTTGGTGAACGAGGTCGCCTCGCCGTTGTCGTCGCGGACCACGGTCACCAGCGCGAAGGCGCCGATCATCGAGAAGCCGTACGCCGTCAGGTAGACCAGCACGCCGTCGAGGCTGTTGTACTGCCCCTGCGCCAGCTCGCTGATGCTCTGCGCGCCGAGGACACCGGTGAGCAGGAAGCCCGTGTGGGAGATCGAGGAGTAGGCGAGCATCCGCTTCACGTCGGTCTGCGCGATGGCGACGACCGCACCCACCAGCATGCTCGCGATCGCGATGACCCACAGCATCGGCTGCCAGCTCCAGCGCTCGCCGTCGAGGCCGACGTAGAGCAGGCGCATCATCGCGCCGAACGCCGCGACCTTGGTGCCGGCGGACATGAACGCGGTGACCGCGGTCGGGGCGCCCTGGTAGACGTCCGGCGTCCACGCCTGGAACGGCACGGCGCCGACCTTGAACAGCAGCCCGACCGACAGCAGGCCGATGCCGGCGAGGAGCAGCCCGTGGTTGTCGGCCCCGCCCCGGATCGCGGCGTTAATACCGGTGAGGGAGAGCGAGCCGGCGTACCCGTAGACGAGGGCGGCGCCGTACAGGAAGAAGGCGGAGGAGAAGGCGCCGAGCAGGAAGTACTTCATCGCGGCCTCCTGGCTCAGCAGGCGCCGGCGACGGGCGAGACCGCAGAGCAGGTAGAGCGGCAGCGAGAGGACCTCGAGGGCCACGAACATGGTCAACAGGTCGCCGGACGCCGGGAAGAGCAGCATCCCGCCGAGCGCGAACAGCAGCAGCGGGTAGACCTCGGTGTGCTCCAGCCCGAGGCGCGCGGCCTCGCGCTCCTCCGGGGTGCCGGGCATCGCCGCGGCCTGGCCCGCGAAGCCGGACAGCCCGCCCTCGAGCCGGGACTCGGCGAACAGGGCCGTGCCGCCGATCGCGAAGACGAGGAGCAGCCCCCACAGGTAGACCGTCGGGCCGTCGATGACGACCGAGCCGAGCGCACCGACGAAGCCGCGGGCCTTCGCGCCGGCGTCGTCGGTGTGCTGGTCGAGGTGCGTGCCGACCACGATGGTGGCGACGAGGGCCGCGACCAGGGTGACGAGCGTGAGCGCGACCTGGGGCAGCCGGCGCCGGCCCCGCGGCAGGAACGCCTCCAGCAGGATGCCGACGCAGGCGCCGCCGAAGACGAGGAGGATCGGCAGCAGCTCGGCGTACTCGAGGTGCGGGCGGGTGAAGGGCATCAGTTGCCTCCGTCCAGGGGAGCCGCGACGGTGGGAGCCGGATCGCTCACGCCGACATGGCTCATCAGGTCGCCGATCATCGGGTTGGCCACGTCCAGCAGCGCCGAGGGGAAGAAGCCGAACACGAGCAGCGCCGCGACGAGCGGTACGACGGCGCCGAGCTCGCGCACGTCGAGGTCGCGGGTCGCGGCGGCATCGGCGCCCATCACGCCGGTGGTCGGACCAGTGAACGTCCGCTGGTAGAGCCAGAGCACGTAGATCGCCGACAGCACCACGGCGGTGATGGCGATGGCGCCGACGAACGAGTGGTACTGGAAGCCGGACAGCAGCACCAGGAACTCCGACACGAACGGGCTCAGGCCCGGGAGGCCGAGCGTGGCGAGGCCGCCGACCAGGAACATGCCCGCGAGCACCGGCGTCAGGTTCTCCTGCCCGCCGAGCTGGCGGATCGAGTACGTGCCGCGGCGGCGGTAGAGGTAGCCCGCCGCCAGGAACAGCAGGGCGGTGCCGATGCCGTGGTTGATCATGTAGAGGATCGCGCCCGATCCGCCCTGGCTGGAGAACGCGAAGATGCCGAGGGTGATCAGCCCGAAGTGGCTGAGGGAGGTGAGACCGATCAGCCGCAGCATGTCGTCCTGCCCGATGGCGAGCAGGGCGCCGTACACGACGGAGATCAGGGCCAGCGTGACGACGACGGGGGTGGCCCAGCGCGATGCCTCGGGGAAGATGCCCAGGCAGAACCGGAGCATCCCGAAGGTGCCGATCTTGTCGAGCACGCACACCAGCAGCACCGAGGTGCCCGGGGTCGCCTTCTCGGTGGTGTCGGCGAGCCAGGTGTGCACCGGGAACAGCGGCGCCTTGATCGCGAAGGCCGTGAAGAAGCCGACGAACAGCCAGCGACCGGTGTCGGTCGGGATGTGGATCTGCTGCAGGTCCGAGAGCAGGTACGACGGGGTGCCGGCGTGCGCCGACGCGACGTACAGACCGATCACGGCCGCCAGCAGGATCAGGCCGCCCGCGAGCTGGAAGAGCAGGAACTTCAGGGCGGCGCGGCCACGGCCGGACCGGCCGAAGCTGCCGACCAGGAAGTACGCCGGGATCAGCGTGGCCTCGAAGACCACGTAGAACAGGAAGACGTCGGTGGCGCAGAAGACCGCGAGGGCGAAGCCTTCGAGGGCGAGCGCCCAGGCGGCGTACACCTTCGGGCCGCCGCCCTCCGGGTCGTCCATCGTCGGCCACTCGGCGATGAGCACGAGCGGGACCAGGACGACGGTGAGCAGCACCATCAGCAGGCCGAGGCCGTCGACGCCGAGGGCGTAGTGGACGCCGAACTGCTTCATCCACTCGTGGGTCTCGGTGAGCTGCATGCCGCCGTGGACCTTGTACTGCGCGGCCACGACGATCGCCAGGATCAGTGTGCCGAGGGCGACGCCGAGGCCGACCACGCGGCTGAGGCTGCGCGGCAGGAAGTAGACGGCGAGGGCGCCGACCAGCGGGATCGCGATGAGGGTCGAGAGGGTCATCGGATCACCTGTTCACCGCGACGAGGGTCAGGACGAGGACGGCCGCGCCGCCGAGGATGGAGAGCGCGTAGGAGCGGACGTAGCCGGTCTGCAGGTAGCGCAGACCCACGCCCGTGCCGGTCACGGTCGCCCCGATCACCCGGAAGAACCCGTCGATCAGGCCGTGGTCGGCGTCGACCGACGCCCGCGCGAGGACGGCACCGGGCCGGCCGACCAGGGTGTCGTTGATGGCGTCGCCGTACAGGTCCGCACGGGCGGCGCGGGTCACGAACGAGACGTCCTGGGGCGCCTCGCGCGGCACGTCCCGCTTGCCGACGAGGAACCAGGCCGCCGCCACACCGACCGCCACCACGAGGACGGCGATCAGGCTGATCACCGGCCCCGGCATCGGCGGCTCGTGCTCGGGCGCAACCCCGACGACCGGGCTCAGCCAGTCGACGATCCAATTGCCGGCCAGCATCAGGCCGCCGAGCACCGACAGCGCGGCGAGCACGACGAGCGGACCCGTCATCACCCACGGCGACTCGTGCGGGTGGACGCCCTTCTCCCAGCGCTGCTTGGTGAAGAAGGTGAGCAGCATCAGCCGGGTCATGTAGAAGCCGGTGATGCCGGCGCCGAGGAGGGCGCAGATGCCCACCAGCGGGCGCTCGGTGAGTGCGACCTCGATGATCTTGTCCTTGGACCAGAACCCGGAGAAGCCCGGGAAGCCGATGATCGCCAGGTAGCCCATCGCGAAGGTGGCGAAGGTGACCGGCAGCGCCTTGCGCAGCGCGCCGTAGTGGCGCATGTCGACGTCGTCGTCCATGCCGTGCATGACCGAGCCGGCGCCGAGGAACATGTTGGCCTTGAAGAAGCCGTGCGTGAGCAGGTGGAAGATCGCGAACGCGTAGCCGGCGACGCCCAGGCCCGCTCCGAGCATCATGTAGCCGATCTGGCTCATCGTGGAGCCGGCGAGCGCCTTCTTGATGTCGTCCTTGGCGCAGCCGAGGATCGCGCCCCACAGGAGCGTGACCGTGGCGACGACCACCACGACGGTGCGGGCCGCCGGCGCGTGCTCGAAGACGAAGTTCGACCGCACCACCAGGTAGACGCCGGCGGTCACCATGGTCGCCGCGTGGATCAGCGCGGAGACGGGGGTCGGGCCCTCCATGGCGTCGAGCAGCCAGGCCTGCAGCGGCACCTGCGCGGACTTGCCGCAGGCCCCGATGAGCAGCAGCACGCCGAGCCAGTTCATGGTCGTCTGCGAGCCGCCCTCGGCGACGTGGCTGATCACCGTGAAGCTGGTGGACCCGAAGGTGACGAAGGCCAGGAAGATCGCCAGGCCCATCCCCATGTCGCCGACGCGGTTGAGCACGAAGGCCTTCTTCGCCGCGGCGGCCGCCGAGGGCTTGTGCTGCCAGAACCCGATCAGCAGGTACGACGCCAGGCCGACGCCCTCCCAGCCCAGGAACAGGCCCACGTAGTTCTCGGCGAGCACCAGCATGAGCATCGCGGCCACGAACAGGTTGAGGTAGCCGAAGAACCGGCGCCGACGCGGGTCGTGCGCCATGTAGCCGATCGAGTAGATGTGGATCAGCGAGCCCACGCCGGTGATCAGCAGCAGGAACAGCGCCGAGAGCTGGTCGTAGAGCAGGTCGAAGCCGACGTTCAGGTGCCCGGTCTGGAACCAGGTCCACAGGTGCTGGGCGACCTGCCGGTCGCCGCTGTCGCGACCCGCCAGGTCGAAGAACAGGATCAGGCTGACCAGGAAGGAGCCCAGCGGCAGCGCGGCGCCGAGGTAGTGGCCCCAGCGGTCGGTACGCCGGCCGCCGATCAGCAGCACCGCGGCTCCGAACGCGGGCAGCGCGATCACCAGCCAGAGCAGGGAGAACGCGCCGGTCGCGTGGGCCGGGTCGACGACCGGGATCGATTCGAGTGCAGTCATGGGCCGTCCCTCAGAGCTTCAGCAGGCTGGCGTCGTCGACCGAGGCCGAGCGGCGGGAACGGAAGATGGTCATGATGATCGCCAGGCCGACCACGACCTCGGCCGCGGCCACCACCATCACGAAGAACGCGACGATCTGGCCGTCGAGGTTGCCGAGCTGGTGAGCGAAGGCCACGAACGCGAGGTTGCAGGCGTTGAGCATGAGCTCCACGCACATGAACACCACGATGGCGTTGCGGCGGGTGAGCACCCCGACCGCGCCGATGCTGAACAGGATCGTCGAGAGGACGACGTACGGCGTCACTTCTCCTCCTCACCGGTGGTCGACTCGAGCTCCGCTGGTTGAGTAGCCGCCGAGGAACGAGGCGGCGTATCGAAACCCGGGACGTCCGGGGCGCGCACGGTGCCGCGGGCGGCGAGCACCCGGGAGACCGACGCCGGCGCCGGGGTGCCGTCGGGCAGCAGGGCCGGGGTGTCGACCGCGTTGTGGCGGGCGTAGACGCCGGGGGGCGGCAGCGGACCGAGGTGGGTGCCGTTCTCGGCGTACGCGCGGATGCGCTGGGCGGCGAGGGTCGGCTGGTCGTGCTTGGGCGTGAGCCGCTCGCGGTGGGCGAGCACCATCGCGCCGACGGCCGCGGTGATGAGCAGCGCGCTGGTGACCTCGAACGCGAAGACGTAGCGGGAGAACAGGGCGTTCGCGAGGGCCTGGACGTTGCCACCCTGGTTCGCGGTGTCGAGGCCGACCGCGGTGCCGAAGGTCAGCTGCAGCAGCCCGACCACGATGGTGACGCCGAAGACGATGCCGGCGGCCCAGGCGAGCGGGCGCTGGCCGGTGATCCGCTCGCCGGGCTCGTCGGCGGTGTCGACGCCGACCAGCATGAGCACGAACAGGAACAGCATCAGGATCGCGCCGGTGTAGACGATGATCTGGACCGCGAAGAGGAACGGTGCCTGCAGCGCGGCGTACAGGATCGCCAGGCTGATCATCACCACGGCGAGCAGCAGGGCGGCGTGGACCGCCTTGCGCACGAAGAGGATGCCGAGCGCGGCGATCACCATGATCGGCGCGAGGATCCAGAAGGCCACCATCAGACGCCACCCATCCGCTCCGCGCCAGCGGAGCCCGTCGAACCGCGAGCGGAGCGAGCCTGGTCCGACGGAACAGACGAATCGGGGAGCGAAGCGACCTCCTCGCCCTTCCCGGCGCGGAACGCGCCCTTGTAGTAGTCCTCGGCGTCGTCGGCGAGCAGCATCGCGTGCGGCGGCTGCTCCATGCCCGGCAGGAGCGGGGCGAGGAGGTCGGACTTCTCGTAGATCAGGCTGGCCCGGCTGTCGTCGGCCAGCTCGTACTCGTTGGTCATCGTCAGCGCGCGGGTCGGGCAGGCCTCGATGCAGAGCCCGCACAGGATGCAGCGCAGGTAGTTGATCTGGTAGACGCGGCCGTAGCGCTCCCCCGGCGAGAACCGCTGGCTGTTCCCGTCCTCGTCCGGCAGGTCGGAGTTCGACGCGCCCTCCACGTAGATCGCGTCGGCCGGGCAGGCCCAGGCGCACAGCTCGCAACCCACGCACTTCTCCAGGCCGTCGGGCCAGCGGTTGAGCTGGTGGCGGCCGTGGAAGCGCGGCGCGGTCGGGAACTTCTCCTTGGGGTACTGCTCGGTGACGACCTTGCGGAACATCGTCCGGAAGGTGACCCCGAACCCGGCGACCGGGTCCCAGAGCTGCTCCTTGAGCGTCGCGCCCCGGTCCTCCTCGTTGCTGGTCGGGTCAGCCATGCTGCACCTCCGTCACGGTTGCGTCGTTGCCGAACACGATCGGGGCCGCCGCTCCGCGCACGGCACCGCCGGCGGGCATCGGCGGGACGGGGAATCCGCCGGCGCGCGGGGCCGGGGCCGTCGCCTCGGCCTCCGCCGACGTCCGCTCGGGCAGGAAGAACAGGCCCAGGAAGAGGACGAGCAGCACGCCGACCACGATGAGCACGGTGGTGCGGTTGAAGCCGGCGTCGGAGTTACGGGCCGCGCGCATCGTGGCGACGGCCAGGATCCAGACCAGCGACACCGGGATCAGCCGCTTCCAGCCGAACGCCATGAACTGGTCGTAGCGCAGCCGCGGCAGCGAGCCGCGCAGCCAGATGAAGATGAACACGAAGAACAGCACCTTGCCGAAGAACCAGACCACCGGCAGGTAGCCCTCGTTGGCTCCGGCCCACACGTGGCCGAGCCAGAACGGCGCGTGCCACCCGCCGAGGAAGAGCGTCGTGGCGAGCGCGGAGACGGTGGCCATGTTGATGTACTCGGCGAGGAAGAACAGCGCGAACTTCAGGCTGGAGTACTCGGTGTGGAAGCCGCCGACCAGCTCGCCCTCGGCCTCGGGGAGGTCGAACGGCGCGCGGTTGGTCTCGCCGACCATGGCGATCGTGTAGATCACGAAGCTCGGCAGCAGGATCAGCCCGAACCAGACGTTGCCCTGGGCGGCCACGATGTCGCTGGTGGACATCGAGCCGGCGTACATGAAGACGGCGACGAGGGCGAGGCCCATGGCGACCTCGTAGGAGATCATCTGCGCGCTGGAGCGCAGGCCCCCGAGCAGCGAGTACGTCGAGCCGCTGGACCAGCCGGCGAGCACGATGCCGTAGATGCCGATCGACGCGATCGCCATCACGAACAGGACCGCGACCGGCAGGTCGGTGAGCTGCAGCGGGGTCTGGTGGCCGAAGAAGCTGACCGTCGGACCGAACGGGATCACCGCGAAGGTGACGAACGCCGGGACCGCCGAGATGACCGGCGCGAGCGTGAAGACGACCTTGTCGGCCAGCGTCGGCGTCAGGTCCTCCTTCAGCGCCAGCTTCACACCGTCGGCCAGGGACTGCAGCAGGCCGAACGGGCCGTGCACGTTGGGGCCGATGCGGTGCTGCATCCGCGCCACGACGCGACGCTCCCACCAGATGTTGAACAGGGTGAGCAGCACCAGGACCACGAAGATCGCGACGGCCTTGATCGCGACGATCCACCACGGGTCGTGGCCGAACGCCGAGAGGTTCGTGGCGGTGAGCGGGATCATCCTTGGCCTCCGCTGATCGTGACGGTCGAGCCCGGCGACGCCAGGTCGGACAGGACGCCGGCCCCGAACGAGCTCGCCGGCAGCCACACCGTGCCGGGAGCCATCTGCTCCTCGACGGTGGCGCGCAGGGTGATCGAGCCGCGATCACCGGTCACCGTGACGAGCGGGCCGTGCTCGGCGTACAGGTCGGGCGGGAGGACGGCGACGGCCGGTCGCGCGGTCGCCTGGAGGTACTTGTCGCCGTCCTGCAGGCGGCCGTTGTCGATCGACTGCTTCCAGGTGGAGAGCCGGATCGGGCCGACGCCGGCGGAGTGGGCGACGGCGAGGTCGCCGACCATCGGCACCCGCGCGCCGTCCCACGGCCCGAGCGCGGCCATCTCGGCCCGCGCCTCCGCGACCGTGGTGAAGCCGAGCGGAGCCCCCATCTCCGCAGCGATGCCCGCGAGGGAGCGGAGGTCGGGCAGCGCGCCGGCGACCTGGAGGGCGGCGGGGAACGGCCGCACGCGGCCCTCCCAGTTGACGAACATGCCCTCCTTCTCGGCGACGGCCGCCACCGGGAACACCACGTCGGCGAGGGCCGTGACCTCGGTGTGGCGCAGGTCGAGCGCGACCACGAAGCCGGCGGACTCGACGGCCAGCCGGGTCGCCACCGGGTCGGCGGTGTCGGCCGGGTCGACGCCGGCGATCACCAGACCGCCGAGCTCACCGGCGGTGAGCGCCGCGACGATCGCGTCGCCGTCGCGTCCCTCCGCCTCCGGGAGGTGATCGACGCCCCAGGCGGTGGCGACGTCGACCCGAGCGGCGGCGTCGACCACCGGACGACCACCGGGCAGAAGGCCCGGCAGGCACCCCGCCTCGAGCGCGCCCCGGTCGCCCGCGCGCCGCGGCACCCAGGCCACGCGGACGCGGGTCTGCTCGATGACGTCGGACAAGGCGGTCAGAGCGCCGGGGACGGTGGCGAGGCGCTCGCCGACGAGCAGCACCGTGGAGGCGTCCAGCTCCCCCGCGATCTCGGCCAGCGCTCCGGCCTCCTCGCCCGGCGTCGTCGCGACCAGCCGGCCCGCGAGCTTCGCGAGACCGCGCGTGACGTGCGACGCGATCGCGACCACCTCGGTGCCGCCGGCCCGCACGCTCTTGCGCAACCGCAGGAAGATCGACCCGGCCTCGTCCTCCGGCTCGAGGCCGACGAGGACGACCTTCGAGGCCCGCTCGAGGTCGGCGTACGAGACGTGGTCGGGTCCGCGCAGGACGACGTACGAGGCCAGGAACGCCGCCTCCTCCGCGGAGTGGGGTCGTGCGCGGAAGTCGATGTCGTTGGTGCCGAGCGCCGTACGGGCGAACTTGCTGTAGGCGTAGGCATCCTCGGCGGTGAGCCGGCCACCGGTGAGGACGCCGACCCCGCCGACCTGCTTGGCCGCAGCCAGGCCGCGGGCCGCGACGGCGAAGGCCTCGGGCCAGGACGCGGCCCGCAGCCGGCCGTCCTCACGGACCATCGGGTAGGTGATCCGGTCCTCGCCCTGCGCGTAGGCGAAGGCGAACCGGTCCTTGTCGGTGATCCACTCCTCGTTGACGGCCGGGTCGTTACCGGACTGCCGGCGCATCACCTTGCCGCGCCGGTGGTCGACACGGATCGCCGCGCCGCAGGCGTCGTGCTCGCCGACGCCGGGCGTGGAGACGAGGTCGAACGGGCGGGAGCGGAAGCGGTACTGCTCCGAGGTGAGCGCGCCCACCGGGCAGATCTGGATGACGTTGCCGGAGAAGTAGGAGAGGAAGGGCGCGTCGTCGGCGATGCCGATCTGCTGCTCGGCGCCGCGTTCGAGGAGTGCGATGAACGGGTCGCCGGGAATCTCCTCGGCGAACCGGGTGCAGCGCTGGCACACGATGCACCGCTCGCGGTCGAGCAGGATGTTCGGCGAGAGGTTGATCGGCTTGGGGAAGGTGCGCTTCAGCCCGCGGTTGCGGTCGTCGGAGAACCGCGACTCGCCCCGGCCGTTGGTCATCGCCTGGTTCTGCAGCGGGCACTCGCCGCCCTTGTCGCAGACCGGGCAGTCCAGCGGGTGGTTGACCAGCAGCAGCTCCATCACGCCCTGCTGCGCCTTGTCGGCGACCGGGCTCGTGGCCTGGGTGTTGACGACCATGCCCTCGGCCACGGGCAGCGTGCAGGACGCCTGCGGCTTCGGGAACCCGCGCCCGTTGCCCGCGTCCGGTACGTCGACCAGGCACTGCCGGCACGCACCGACCGGGGCGAGGAGCGGGTGGTCGCAGAACCGCGGGATCGCGATGCCGACCTGCTCGGCCGCGCGGATCACCAGGGTGTCCTTGGGGACGCTGACCTGGACTCCGTCGATGGTGACGGTCACCAGGTCCGACCTCTCGACCTCGCCGGTGCTCACGCGGACACCTCCTGCGTGGACGCTGCTGCCCAGGCGGTCGACCGCCTCGGGTCGAACGGACACCCACCGTGGCTCAGGTGGGCGAGGTACTCGTCGCGGAAGTACTTGACCGAGCTGGAGATCGGGCTGGTCGCACCGTCGCCGAGCGCGCAGAACGCGCGGCCGAGGATGTTGTCGCACTGGTCGAGCAGCTGGTCGAGGTCGGCCTCGCTGCCGTCGCCGTTCTCGAGGCGGGTCAGCGCCTGGACCAGCCACCAGGTGCCCTCGCGGCACGGGGTGCACTTGCCGCACGACTCGTGCTTGTAGAACTCCGTCCAGCGCAGCACCGCCCGCACCACGCACACGGTCTCGTCGAAGATCTGCAGCGCGCGGGTGCCGAGCATCGAGCCGGCGGCACCGACGCCCTCGAAGTCGAGGGGGACGTCGAGGTGCTCCGGCGTGAGCAGCGGCGTGCTGGACCCGCCGGGGGTCCAGAACTTCAGCTCGTGCCCGTCCCGTACGCCGCCGGCGAGGTCGAGCAGCTCGCGCAGCGTGATGCCGAGCGGCGCCTCGTACTGACCGGGCCTCGTCACGTGACCGGAGAGCGAGAAGATGCCGTGGCCCTGCGACTTCTCGGTGCCCATCGACGCGAACCACGCGGCACCGTGGTCGATGATGGCGGGCACCGAGGCGATGGACTCGACGTTGTTGATGACGGTCGGGCTGGCGTAGAGCCCGGCGACCGCGGGGAAGGGCGGGCGCAGCCGCGGTTGGCCGCGACGGCCCTCGAGACCCTCGAGCAGCGCGGTCTCCTCACCGCAGATGTAGGCGCCCGCGCCGGCGTGCACGACCACGTCGAGGTCGTAGCCGGAGCCGTGGATGTCCTTGCCGAGGTGGCCGGCGGCGTACGCCTCCGCGACGGCGGCCTGGACCCGGCGTACGCACTGGACGACCTCGCCGCGGATGTAGATGAACGCCTTGTTGGCGCGGATCGCGTAGGAGCTGATGATCACGCCCTCGACGAGCACGTGCGGGTTGCCCATCATCAGCGGGATGTCCTTGCAGGTGCCCGGCTCGGACTCGTCGGCGTTGACCACGAGGTACTTGGGCTTCGGGTTGTCCTGCGGGATGAACGACCACTTCATGCCGGTCGGGAAGCCCGCGCCGCCACGGCCGCGCAGGCCGCTCTCCTTGACCTCGTCGATGACGTCGTCGGGGCTCATCGCGAACGCCTTGTCGAGGGCGGCGTAGCCACCCTTCCCGGCGTACGTCGACAGCTTCCACGACTGCTCGGCGTCCCAGATGTCCGTCAGGACCGGGGTGAGCGTGTCAGCCATCAGTCATCTCCCTTCGGAGCGGTCCAGCCGTTCTCGCGGGCGATCTCCAACCCGGCCAGGCTGGCGGGGCCGGCCGACGGGCCTTCGTCGACCCGGCCGTCGGGGAAGCCGGCGAGCACGCGCTCGACCTCGCGCCAGGTGCACAGCTTCGGGCCCCGGGTCGACCGGACCGGGTGGCCGGCGCGCAGGGCCTCGACCGTGCGGACCAGGCCCTCGGGGGTCTGGTTGTCCATGAACTCCCAGTTGACCATCGCGACGGGCGCGTAGTCGCAGGCCGCGTTGCACTCGACGTGCTCGATGCTGACCGTGTACTGGTCGCCCTGGCGCTTCTCGGCGACCTCGTCGTTGCCGACGCCGAGGTGGTCCTTGAGCCGGGCGAAGATCTCGTCACCGCCCATGACCGCGCAGAGCGTGTTCGTGCAGACGCCGACGTGGAAGTCGCCGACCTCGTGCCGCTTGTACATCGTGTAGAAGGTCGCGACGCCGTTGACGTCGGCGGGGCTGATGTCCAGCAGCTCCGCGCACTTCTCGATCGCCTCGGGGGTGATTCGTCCCTGGGCCGCCTGGGCCAGGTGCAGCATCGGCAGCAGGCCCGAGCGCTTCTCCGGGTAGCGCGCCGCGATCTCCTCGAGCTCCGCGACGGTCTTGCTGTCGAGACTCATCGGTCGACACCTCCCATGACCGGGTCGATGGACGCGATGGCCACGATGACGTCGGCGATCTGACCGCCCTCGCTCATCACACCCATGGCCTGCAGGTTGTTGAAGCTGGGGTCGCGGAAGTGCACCCGGTAGGGGCGCGTCCCACCGTCGGACACGACGTGCGCGCCGAGCTCGCCGCGCGGCGACTCGACCGGAACGTAGGCCTGCCCCGCCGGCACCTTGAAGCCCTCGGTCACCAGCTTGAAGTGGTGGATCAGGGCCTCCATGGACTCACCCATGATGTGCCGGATGTGGTCCAGGCTGTTGCCCATGCCGTCGCTGCCGATGGCCAGCTGCGAGGGCCAGCCGATCTTCTTGTCGGCGATCATCACCGGGTCGCCCTCCATCTTCGCGAGCCGGTCGGCGGCCTGCTCGACGATCTTCAGCGACTCGTGCATCTCGTTGAGGCGCACCCGGAACCGGCCGTAGGAGTCGGCCGTGTCCCACGTCTGCACGTCGAAGTCGTAGGTCTCGTAGCCGCAGTACGGCTGCACCTTGCGGAGGTCCCAGCCGTAGCCGGCGCTGCGCAGGACCGGGCCGGTGAGGCCGAGCGCCATGCAGCCCTCGAGGTCCAAGTGGCCGACGTTCTCCAGGCGGGCCTTGAAGATCGGGTTGGCGTTGCACAGCGCGGCGTACTCCGGCAGGCGCTTCTTCATCAGCGCGATGAAGTCGCGGATCTGGTCCAGCGCACCCGGCGGCATGTCCTGGGCGACGCCGCCCGGACGGAAGAACGCGTGGTTCATCCGCAGACCGGTGATCAGCTCGAACAGGTCGAGCACCAGCTCGCGCTCACGGAAGCCGATCGTCATCACGGTGAGTGCGCCGATCTCCATGCCACCGGTGGCGATGCAGACGAGGTGGCTCGAGATGCGGTTGAGCTCCATGAGCAGGACCCGCATGACCTGGGCCTTCTCGGGGATCTGGTCCTCGATGTCGAGCAGCCGCTCGACGCCGAGCACGTAGGTCATCTCGTTGAAGAACGGGCTCAGGTAGTCCATCCGCGTGCAGAACGTGACGCCCTGCACCCAGGAGCGGAACTCCATGTTCTTCTCGATGCCGGTGTGCAGGTAGCCGATGCCGCAACGGGCCTCGGTGACCGTCTCGCCCTCGATCTCGAGGATGAGGCGCAGCACGCCGTGGGTGGACGGGTGCTGGGGGCCCATGTTGACGACGATGCGCTCCTGCGCGTCGTCGCTGTCCTGGTCGGCGAGGCCGGCCGCGATGTCGGCCCAGTCCTGGCCGGTGACCGTGAACTCCTGCGTGGATTCCTGCGTCATGAGTAAGACCTCCGCTGGTCCGGCGGCGGGATCGTCGCGCCCTTGTACTCCACCGGGATGCCGCCCAGCGGGTAGTCCTTGCGCTGCGGGTGGCCCGGCCAGTCGTCGGGCATCAGGATCCGCGTCAGCGCGGGATGGCCGTCGAAGACCAGCCCGAACATGTCGAAGGTCTCCCGCTCGTGCCAGTCGGCCGCCGGGTAGATCGCGGTGACGGACGGCAGGTGCGGGTCCCCGTCCGGTACGCCGACCTCGACCCGTGCACGGCGGTTGTAGGTCATCGAGCCCAGGTGGTAGACCGCGTGCAGCTCCTTGCCCCTCTCCCCCGGGTAGTCGACGCCGCTGACGCCGGAGAGGAACTCGAAGCGCAGGGCCGGGTCGTCGCGCAGCAGCCGCATCGCGGCGAGCAGGTTGTCGCGGTGGATGTGGAAGGTGATCTCACCGCGGTGGATCACGACCTTCTCGATGAGCGGATCGAGCGCGTCGGCGACGGTGTCGAACCACCCGCCGTACGGGCGCTGCGCGGCCTGCGGCAGCACCACGGCGGACACCAGACCGCCGTACCCGCTGGTGTCGCCGGTGTCGTGCACGCCGAACATGCCGTGCCGCTCGCCGATCGCCTGGCTCTCGACGACGGTCGCCGGGCCCTCCTGGGCCGGGAGCTGGGTGGGCTCGTCGTCGGCCGTGCTCGGCTCGATCCCGTCGGTGGTTGAGCTTGTCGAAACCTCGTCGGTCACCGCAGCAGGCCCCTCTGGTCGCCGGTCGGGAGCGCCACGAGACCCTCGGCCTCGAGCTCCTCGATCTGCTTCGTCCGGTTCACGCCGAGCGGCGAGTGCTGGACCTTGTCGTGCAGCTTGAGGATCGCGTCGATCAGCATCTCCGGGCGGGGCGGGCAGCCGGGCAGGTACATGTCGACCGGCACGATGTGGTCGACGCCCTGCACGATCGCGTAGTTGTTGAACATGCCGCCGCTGCTGGCGCACACGCCCATCGCGAGGACCCACTTGGGCTCGGCCATCTGGTCGTAGATCTGGCGCAGGACCGGGGCCATCTTCTGGCTGACCCGGCCGGCGACGATCATCAGGTCCGCCTGCCGCGGCGACGCACGGAAGACCTCCATGCCGAAGCGGGCCAGGTCGTACTTGGGGCCGCCGCTGGTCATCATCTCGATGGCGCAGCAGGCCAGCCCGAAGGTCGCGGGCCAGAAGCTGGCCTTGCGCATGTAGCCGGCCAGTCCCTCGACCGTGGTCAGCAGGACGCCGCTGGGGAGCTTCTCCTCGATACCCATGGGGTGGCTACCTCTCCTCAGTCCCAGTCCAGGCCGCCCCTGCGCCACACGTAGGCGTAGGCGACGAACACGGTCGCGATGAACAGCACCATCTCGAGTAGCCCGAACCAGTGCATGGCGTCGAAGTTCACGGCCCACGGGTAGAGGAAGACGATCTCGATGTCGAAGACGATGAAGAGCATCGCGGTGATGTAGTACTTGATCGGGAACCGGCCCGCCAGCGCCTGCGGCGTGGGCTCGATGCCGCACTCGTAGGCGTCGGCCTTGGCGCGGTTGTACCGCCGCGGGCCCACGAAGGCGCTCATGATGACCGAGCCCACCGCGAACGCGGCGGCGATGCCGGCCAGCACCAGGATCGGCACGTACAGCTGCATGGGGCCCTCCCTCTGTGATCTTGTGAATCAGATCACTAGTGGTGTGGAACACATAGTGCCACTCCGTCTCCGGCATCCGACAGGGGGGCGGTACGACGCGCCGGGGACCCCTCCGCTCAGCGCGCGTCCTGCGCGCGCCACCAGTCGACGGTCGCCTTCAGCGCGACGTCGATCGGCGTCGGCGCCAGGCCGAGCAGCTCCTGGCTCCGGGTCGACTCGAGGACGAACGGCCGCTCGAGCTGGTAGGTCATCTCGGCGAGCTCGCGAGTGCCGCCGTGGACCAGGCCGACGGCACGGAGCAGCGCCCCAGGCAGGACACCCGTCTTCGGTACGTCGACGCCGGCCGCACGCGCGACGGCGGTGATCAGCTGCCGCTGGGTCAGCGGCTCCGACGTGGGGGCGTGGAGGAATGCGCCGTGCAGCGAGGGCGTGGCGGCGGCACGGATCATCGCGGCAGCGAGGTCGGGGACATAGGTCCAGGAGTGCGGCTGGTCGAGGCTCCCGACGACGCGGATCGTCCGTCCGGCCAGGACCGCCGGCACGAGCCGCTCGCCGGCGTGCGCGGTGCGGACCATCGGACCGAAGAAGTCGGAGGCCGCGACACTGACGTTGGCCGTCTCCGACGCAGCCCGCGCGGCGAGCAGCTCGACGCGCACCGCCGGCTTGCCGAAGTCGGCGTTCCGCGGCGACTCCTCGGTGATCGGTCCGGACACCCGCCCGTAGGCGTACAGGCTCTCGGGGAACACCACGACGGCACCGGCCCGGCCGGCCGCCTCGAGGACCGCACGCTCGGCGACGGGGAGCTCCGCGCGCCAGGTCGCCGCGGCGTACGCCGAGCCGTGGATGCAGTGGTGCACGGCCACCGCTCCCTCGAACGCCGCGTCCAGCAGCTCCGGCCGGGAGACGTCGACCGCGCGCCGCTCGACGAGCGCGTGCACGGGGCCGCTGCCCGAGCGAGTGAGGAGGCGGACCTGCTCGCCCGCCTCCGCGAGCCGCAGGGCGATGGTGCTGCCGACGGGGCCGGCGCCGGTGACGACGTGGAGGGACATGAGGGACTCCTTCGGGGATCGGAATTCCGAGAGCAGTGCTCTCGCTTTGACGACCATGGCACGTCGCTCGACCAAACGCAAGAGCACCGCTCTCTTTTGCGGCTGGCGATCTGTAGAGTGCTTCCCATGGCCACCCCCCGCGAGCGCGCCCGCACGCAGACGATGCGGGAGATCGTCGAGATCGGCCGGCGCCACCTCGCCGAGCACGGCGCCGCCGCCCTGTCCCTGCGGGCCATCGCCCGCGAGCTCGGGGTCGTGTCCTCGGCCGTCTACCGCTACGTGAAGAGCCGGGACGAGCTGATCACCCTCCTCGTCGTCGAGGGGTACGACGAGCTCGGCGATGCGGTCGACGCGGCCGTTGCCGCCGTGCCGGCCGGCCGTCACCGGGAGCGCTTCCTCGCGGCCGGTCGTGCCGTCCGCGCCTGGGCGTTGGCCGAGCCGGCGACGTACGCCCTGCTCTACGGCGGTCCGGTCCCGGGCTACGCCGCCCCGGAGGAGCGCACCACCGGGCCCGGGACGCGGGTCGCCGGCACCCTGCTGCAGATCCTCTCCGAGGCCCATGCGGCCGGCCGCCTGCACCCGGCGCCGGTCTCACGGGTGAGCCGGCCGCTGGCAGCGAGCCTCGCCGGCATCCGCAGCCAGCTCGACCACGACCTGCCGCAGACCGCCCTGGTGCGCGCCGTCATCGCATGGACGGACCTGTTCGGCGCGGTCAGCTTCGAGGTGTTCGGGCAGTACGGTCCGGACCGGCTCGGTGACCCCGACGCGCTCTTCGAGCTGCACCTGGCATCGCTGGCCGAGGACCTCGGCCTGCCGAGGGGTCGCGGCTGAGTCAGGCCGTGGCGCGATGCAGGGCGACGATGCCGCCGGAGAGGTTCTTCCACTCCGGGCGGGTCCAGCCCGCCGTGGCGATCAGGTCGGCGAGGCCCTGCTGGTCGGGCCAGGCGCGGATCGACTCGGCGAGGTAGACGTAGGCGTCCGGGGACGAGGAGACAGCCTGGGCGACGGCGGGGAGCGCCTTCATCAGGTACTCCATGTAGACCGTGCGCCACGGGCCGAAGGTCGGGTGGCTGAACTCGCAGACCACGAGCCGGCCGCCGGGCCTGGTGACGCGGCGCATCTCGGCGAGACCCGCGACCGGGTCGACGATGTTGCGCAGCCCGAACGAGATCGTGACCGCGTCGAAGGTGGCGTCCTTGAACGGCAGCCGGGTGCCGTCACCGGCGGTGAAGGGCAGCGCCGGGAACTGCTGCTTGCCGACCCTGAGCATCCCGACCGAGAAGTCGCACGGGATCACGGTCGCGCCGGCATCGACGAACGGCTGGCTCGACGTACCGGTGCCGGCGGCGAGGTCGAGCACGCGGTCGCCGTACGACGGGTCGACGGCCGCGAGCACCTCGCGCCGCCAGCGCCGGTCCTGGCCGAAGGAGAGGACGTCGTTGGTGATGTCGTAGCGGCGCGCGACCGCGTCGAACATCCGCCGCACGTCGGCGGGCTGCTTGTCGAGCTCGGCGCGGGTCATCCGGCGATGGCCGCGGTGAGGTACGCCGCCGCCTCGTCCATCGAGGTCGAGGTGGCGTAGACGTCGTAGGTGTAGCCGTCGTGCTGCGTGCGGCACTCGGACGTGCCATAGAGCTCCGGCGACGCGGCGGAGCCCGAGCCGGCCGGCTGCGCGTCCTGGTAGGTGCCCGCGCACTGGTAGCCGTTGATCTCCCGCATCGCGTAGTGCGCCGCACCGTTGTCGATCGCGGCCGGGCCCTGCGGGAACACCAGTCCGGCGTCGGCCTGCACGACGGTGACGCCGATCGAGATGAAGCCGCTGCCCTGGCTGAGCCGGTCCTGGTGGCCGAGGTCGATGTAGGTGCGGTAGGTGGCGTCGCCGTACAGGCTGGTCAGCTGCTGCGAGGTCTGCTTGTCCCTGGTCGCGGTGGTGGTGCGCAGCTTGTCGAAGTCGGCACCGGCGGCCGCCTGCGCACCCAGCACGCCACTGACCTCCTCGGAGGTCAGCGTCGACATCCCGAAGACCTGGGCGCCGAGCGTGTCCGGGAGCTTCGGGAGCTCCTGGGTCTTCGGCAGGCCCACGGCGAAGCCGACGAGGCCGCCGAGCACCAGGACGCCGACGATGATTCCGACGATGGTCGCGCGCGTGATCCGCATGGGGGCCATCATGCCGCGCGGCGCCCAGCCGCTCCCGGCCGGGTCAGGAGGTGGGAAGGTCCTGCCCGTCCGCGAGCCGGACGTAGTCCTGGCCGTTCGCGCCGAGCAGCCGGCCGAAGTGGCCGTCGGCCACGCCGAGACCCATCTCGGAGTAGACGCGGTCGTGGATCGCGACGTTGCGGCGCGCACCGACGGCACGGGCGAAGTCGATGCCCTCGCTCACCTTCATCCAGGGAGCCGACACCGGCGCGAGGAGGACGTCGACGCGCGGCTGGTCATGGTGGAGGTGGTGTCGCTCCTCGGGCACGGTGAGCGCGTCGCCCGGGTGGTAGACGACGGTGTCGCCGAGGGTCAGCAGGTAGCCGCTGTTGTGGACCCGCGGCAGGTCCTCGTGGATCACGGCGTGCAGCTCACCGACCGCGGTGACGCCGATCGGCCCGATCGTCCAGGACTGGTCCGGAGTGATCACGGTGACGCGCTCGGCCAGCTCGGGCGCCTGGCCGCGGAGGTCGTCGGCCACGGCCTGGACGGTGTAGATCGGAGCGCTCGACCCGACCAGGGCGTCCGGGTGGTAGTGGTCCGGGTGGTCGTGGGTGATGAGGACCGCGTCGGCACCGGCCACGTCCGCCGGGGTGCAGAACATGCCCGGGTCGACGACGATCGTCGTACCGTCGTGCTCGAGGCGGACGCAGGCGTGGGCGTGCTTGGTCAGGCGCATGTCTCCTGACGCTAGCGCGCTACCCGGCGAGCCCTACCCGGTGATGTGGTGGACGTAGCACCAACGCCAGTCCTCACCCGGCTCGACCGAGCGCATGACGGCGTGGCTCTCGGCGCGGAAGTGGGCGGTGGCGTGGCGCAGCGGGCTGGAGTCGCAGCAGCCCACGTTGCGGCAGGTCAGGCACATCCGCAGGGCGACCCACTGCGAGCCTGCCTCGATGCACTCCCGGCAGACCAGGTCGACCTCGGGGGGCGGGTCGAGCAGCGGCGTGCTGGCCAGGTGGTCGCAGCCGTCCCGGTTGGCACGGGTGCCGGCGGTGCGGATCTCCGCGCGCTCGGCCTCGGCGGCGTCGAGCATCGACTCCTCGATGTCGAGCATCGCGAGCACCTCGCTGACGACCTCGGAGGGGACCGTGCCGGTCGAGCGGATCTCCAGGACGCGGGCGCGCTCGGCGTCGATCATCTCGGTGCGCCACCGGGCGTAGCGATCGCTCGGGCTCTCGATGCCCTCGGTGGTGCCCAGCCGCTCCCAGGCGGCGAAGTTGCGCTGCTCGATGCGCTGCGTGATCACGTCGCGCACGCTGTGGGTGTCCTCGGCGTCCTGCTCGGCGAGCTCGTCGAGCCGGCAGAAGCCGGCCTTCGCGGCCTGCTGGAGCAGGGTCGCACGCGCGAGTGCGTCGTCCATCGGGTCGGGGCCGGCGACCTCGAGCCGCTTGGCCACCATCGGCAGCGTGAGGCCCTGGCCGAGCAGCGTGCCGGCCACGACGGTGAAGGCCGTGAGCAGCAGGACCTCGCGGTGCGCGGTGTCGACCGGCACGATGAACGCGGCCGCGAGCGTCACCACGCCGCGCATCCCGGCCCATCCGATGAGGAACGAGTCCCGCCAGTCGGAGACGTGCCCGGTCACAGGGTCGGGCCCCGGCCGGATGAGCAGCACCCGGGCGACCAGCACCCAGGCCATCCGGACCACGACGACCGTCACCAGGACGGCCGCGCACACCGCGAGGATCGAGCCGACCGGGGTCGAGCTGGCACGCACCTGGTCCACCAGCCACTTCGCCTGCAGGCCGATGAGCAGGAACACGGTGTGCTCCAGCACGAACGCGATCGTGCGCCAATTGACACGCTCGGCGACCCGCGACTGGGCGGTCTGCAGGATCGGCGCCTTGTGGCCGAGCAGCAGGCCGGCCACCACGACGGCGACGACGCCCGAGGCGTGGATCTCCTCGGCGGCGAGGTACGCCGCGAACGGCACCACGAAGGACAGCGCCGTGTCGACGAGCGGGTCGCTGATCCTGCGGCGTACGAACGCGACGAGGAGGAAGGTCACGAAGCCGAGCAGCGCGCCGCCGCCGGCCGCGACCAGGAAGTCCCAGCCGATCTTCCAGGCGCTGACGGTGGCACCCAGCGCGGCGATGGCGGTGCGGAGCGCGACCAGCGCGGACGCGTCGTTGAACAGCGACTCGCCCTCGAGGATCGTCACGACACGGCGCGGCAGGCCGATGCGGCGCCCGATCGTCGTCGCCGCGACCGCGTCCGGCGGCGCCACGACGGCGCCGATCGCGAACGCCAGCGGCCAGTGGATCTCCGGCAGCACCAGGCGCACCACCGCGGCGACCACGACCGTGGAGGCCGCCACGAGACCCACCGACAGCAGCAGGATCGAGCGGCGGTTGGCGTTGAAGTCGACGAGCGAGGTGTTGAGGGCGGCGCTGTAGAGCAGGGGCGGCAGCAGGCCGAGCAGGACGACGTCGGGCTCGAGGTGGATCGTCGGCACGCCGGGCACGTACGACGCCGCCACCCCCACCACGATGAGGACGAGCGGCGCGGGGGCGTCGTACTTCTCGGAGAGGGCGGTGACCACCAGGACCGACGCGGCGAGGGCGACGAGCAGCAGCGCGATCTCCATGGGGTCAGTCTCCCCGGTGGGCCAGCGCGCGGATGGCTTCGTCCAGCGCGCGGCGGTCGTGGCGGCCGACGACCGCCTCGACGACCTCGATCCCGCCGTTGGGCGCGGCCAGCGCCTGCTCGAGCTCGGGCTTCGAGGTGACCCTGAGGTGCGGGATGCGGTGGGCGGCGCACAGGCTGGCGAGGTCGGTGCGGTGGGGCGTCCCGAAGACCCGCTCGAAAGCGGGAGCCAGCTCCGGCGCTCCCTGCTCGAGGGTCGCGAAGATCGAGCCGCCGTCGTCGTTGGGGACCACGATCGTGAGGTCCGGGCGCGGCTCGTCGGGGCCGATCAGCAGGCCGTTGGCGTCGTGCAGGAAGGTCAGGTCACCCATCAGGGCGAAGGCGCGGGTCGTGCGCGGCCGACCGAGCGTGGCGCCGATCGCGGTGCTGACGGTGCCGTCGATGCCGGCGAGGCCGCGGTTGGCGATGAGCATGCGGTGCTCGCCGACCGGCGGCGGGCGGTGCATCAGGTCCAGGTCGCGGATCGGGTTGGAGGCGCCGACGACGAGCAGCCCGCCGGGCGGCAGGGCGCGGGAGACGGCCCCGGCCACGTCGTACGCCGTGAGGCCGGGCTGCTCGGCCAGCAGCCGGTCGATGCCGCGGCCGATCGCCCGGTCGCGGTCGTGCCACTCCTCGAGCCAGGCCGGGTCGTCGGGCGTCTCCTCGGCCCACTCGACGCTGCCTGCCTGCCGGCAGGCAGCCGGACGGAGCGGCCACGCGCCGGGCGCCGGCACGACCACGGTCTCGACGTCCGCGCGCTCGATGAGCCGGGTGACCGGGCGGGACAGGTTCGGCCGACCGAAGACCACCACCCGCTCGACCCGGTCCGCGAGCTCGGTGGTGAGCAGCAGCCGGCCGCAGCGCAGGGCGCCGTCGCCGGTGCGGGAGCCGCTGGTCGGCTCGGCGATCAGCGGCCAGCCCGCCGAGCGGGCCAGCCACCGCGCCTGGGCCCCGGAGTCGTCGCCGGCCACGACGACGGTGCGGGGGCCCCGGGTGAGGGTCTCGCGTCGTACCTGACCAACGCGTTGGATTTCCGCCGCAGACCCAACGCGTTGGTCAGGTACGACGGGGAGACCGGCCGGAGTCAGCGGCGCGTCGAGCTGGAGGTTCAGGTGGAGCGGGCCGTCGGCGGCGAGGTCGGGGAGGTCGGGGAGGGAGGTGACGTCGTGGGTGGCCACGAGCTCACCGAAGATGCCGACCTGGTCGGTGGTCTGGTTGGCGCCCGTGCCGCGCAGCCGGGCCGGGCGGTCGGCGGTCAGCAGCACGAGGGGTACGCCGGAGTGCGCGGCCTCGAGGGCGGCCGGGTGGAGGTTCGCGACGGCCGTGCCCGAGGTGCAGACCACCGCCGCGCGGGCGCCGACCTTGGAGAGCCCCAACCCGAGGAAGCCCGCGGTGCGCTCGTCGATGCGGACGTGCAGGCGCAACCGGCCCTCCCGCTCCGCGGACCACGCCGCGTAGGCGATCGGGGCGTTGCGCGAGCCGGGCGACAGCACGACCTCGGTGACCCCTGCCGCGACGAGGCGGTCGACGACAGCGCTCGCCAGGTCCACGGAGGGGGTGCTCACGAACGCCGATCCTCCCGCAGCGCGCGGACCTCCGCGAGCCGGGTCCCCCAGTAGGCCACGCGATCGACGGGAGCGGCGAGGCGATCCAGCGCGGCAGTCTCCACCACGGGCACCCCCACCGGCAGCTCACCGTCGACCGGCAGCAGCGGCGCGACGGCCACGTCGTCGGTCAGCATCTGCACGGTTGCCAGCCCGCACGCGTGCGGCAGCTCCGGGAGCGCCGCAGCCAACGCGACACCAGCCGCGATCCCGACCGACGTCTCCAGGGCGGAGGACACCACCACCGGCAGCCCGATCCGCTCGGCGATCTCCAGGCAGGCGCGCACGCCCCCGAGCGGCTGCACCTTGAGCACCGCGATGTCGGCGGCCTCCAGGTCGCGGACGCGATACGGGTCGGAGGCCCGACGGATCGACTCGTCGGCGGCGATCGGCACCGCGACCCGGCGGCGGACGAGGGCGAGGTCCTCGACCGAGGCGACCGGCTGCTCGGCGTACTCCAACCCGCCGGCAGCGCGGTCCAGCACCCCCAGCGCTGCGACCGCCTCCTCCACCGACCACAAGCCGTTGGCGTCCACGCGCACCAGCCCGCCGGGACCGAGCGCCTCGCGCACGGCGGCGACCCGCGCCTCGTCGTCGGCCAGCGTCTGACCGGGCTCGGCCACCTTCACCTTCGCGGTCCGGCAGCCGCCGGCCAGCACGATCTCCCGCGCCCGCTCGGGCCCGACCGCGGGCACGGTGACGTTGACCGCCACCGACGTCCGCACCGGCGACGGCCACGACCCCGAAGCCGCCTCCTCCGCACACCGCAGCCACGGCTCGGCCACGTCGGCGGGGTACTCCAGGAACGGGCTCCACTCGCCCCAGCCCGCCGGCCCCTCGACGAGCGCGACCTCGCGCACGGTGATGCCCCGGAAGCGTGTGCGCATCGGGATCGACAGCACCCTCATGCCATCCCCCGGAGCGTCACCCGGTCCGGCTTGCCGTTGGGCAGCAGCGGCAGCTCGGGCAGCAGCACCAGCTGGCGCGGCGCCCAGGGCCGCGGCAGCTCGGAGGCCACCCAGTCCCGCACGTCCTCCAGCGAGGGCGACCGGTCGGTCGCCACGAACGCCACGACGCGGTTCCCCCACTCCTCGTCCGGTACGCCGAGCACCTCGGCCGCCTGCACCCCCGGATGTGCGCGCAGGCGCGCGGCCACCGCCGGTCCGGGGACGTTCACCCCGCCGGAGACGATCACGTCGTCGATGCGACCGATCACCCGCAGCCGGCCGTCCTCGTCGAAGCGGCCCGCGTCCGAGGTGAGGTACCAGCCGTCGACCAGCGTCTCGGCAGTCAGCTCGGGCGCACCGTCGTACCCGTCGAACAGGGTGGGGCCGGCGATCCGGATCCGGCCGCCGTCGCCCAGCGCCACCGCGACCCCGTCGAGCGGTACGCCGTCGTAGACGCAGCCGCCCGCGGTCTCGGCGGCGCCGTACGTCGCCACCACCCGCACGCCAGCAGACTCCGCGGCGGCACGCAGCGCCGGGTCGATGGGTCCGCCCCCGAGCAGCACCGTGTGGGCGCGCGCCAGCGCTGCGGCGTCCTCCGGCGACTGGAGCAATCGACCGAGCTGGGTGGGCACCAGCGAGGTGAACCAGCCCTCCCCCGCCGGCCACCCGGACCTCTCCAGCAGGGTCGGCGGGTGCCCGGCGACCAGCGAGCGCACCAGCACCTGCACGCCGGCCACGTACGTCGACGGCAGGGCGAGCACCCACGGCCCCGAACCGCCGACCCGGGCTGCCGAGGCCGCCACCGAGGCGAGCACGGCCGAGCGCGACAGGACCACCCTCTTCGGCGTACCGCTGGAGCCGGAGGTCTCCACCAGCAGCCGCTGGGCGCCGTCTCCGGCCAACCACGCGCGCAGCGCGGCGACAACTGTGTCGAAATCGTTGTCGGGGCGCAGGAAATCCACACGACAGACGCTAGCGGCACCGGACAGAATGCGGTCATGCCGTCCGACTCGGAGCGCGGCTCGGGGCCAGGTTTCCTGCGACGCCTGATCCCGCCGACGCCACTCGCCCGCCGCCTCGCGACGCAGTCGCTGCTGTTCTCCGTCGGCGAGGGCACCTTCAACACCGGCAGCGCGGTGTTCCTGACCAAGGTCGTCGGCATGACGGCGGCCCAGGCCGGTCTCGGCATCACGTTGACGATGGTGGTGGGGTTCCTGGCGTCGTACCCGATGGGGCGGGTGGTCGACCGGCTCGGCCCGAAGCGGATGTGGGTCGCCGCGGCGCTCGGCCGCACCGCCGCGTTCGCCGCCCTGCCGTTCGTCCACTCCTTCGGTGCGTACGTCGCGGTGGGCGCCGTCTTCGGCCTCTTCGAGGCGCTCGGCGACGTGGCCCGCGAGTCCTACATCCTCGACGTGATGACCCGCGAGGAGCGGCTGGAGACCCAGGCGTACCTGTACTCCTGGCTCAATGCCGGCTTCACGCTCGGCGCCCTGCTCGGCGGCGCCGCGCTCGCGGTCGACGACCTGACCGTCATCCGGTTCACGCCGATGTTCGCGGCGGTGCTGATGCTGTGCAACGCGGTCGGGATCTCGCGGATGCCGCGCGCACCGCACGACCTGCGGGTCGCGTCCGGCCAGGCCCGCGAGAAGATCCCCGGCCCGTCGGCGATCCGCAACGTGGGCTGGATGATCACCTCCACGTTCAACGGGACGCTGTGGACCAACCAGGTCCTGCTCAACATCGTCATCCCGCTGTGGCTGGTCGAGCGCACCGACGCACCCCACGTCCTGCTGGCCTGGCTGTTCGGCACCAACACGGTGCTGTGCATCTTCCTGCCGACGTACATGGCGAGGACGGTCACCGACGTGCGCAGCGCCCGGCACAAGATCGGCATCGCGACCGGGTTCTTCGTCGTCAGCTGCCTGATCACGCTCGTCACCCACTCGACCGTCGGGTTGGTGACGATCGCGCTGGTCTGGCTGGGCCACGTGACGGTCACCGGCGCGGAGCTGTTCCTGTCCGCGGCGAGCTGGACGTTCCAGGCCGACCTGATGGACCCGCGCCGGCGCGGCGAGTACCAGGGCGTCGGCAACGTCTGCAACAAGCTCGGCTTCGTGTGGGCGCCCGCGCTCTACACCTTCCTCGCGATGAGCTGGGCCGAGGCCGGGTGGCTGGTCATCGCCGCCATCTCGGTGGTCGCCGCGATCGGCGTCCGCGCCGGGGCCGCCATGGCCGAGAGGTACGCCGAGCAGCACTTCCCGCGCGTCGTACCGACCCTCGCGGACGCGACCCCGACGGCCGTGGAGCCCGCATGAGGAACCCGGTCAACCGCCTGCTCGGCGACACGCCCCTGGTCCGGAGCCTGTCGTGGCAGTCGATCCTGTCGGCCGCCGGCGACGGCGCCTTCCTCACCGGCAGCGCGGTGTTCTTCACCCAGGTCGTCGGGCTGTCGGCGGCCCAGGTCGGCCTCGGCCTGACCATCGGTGGGATCGCGAGCTTCCTGCTCGCCGTACCGCTGGGCAAGCTGAGCGACCGCTTCGGCGCCAAGCAGGTCTGGTCGGTCACGTGCGTGCTCGAGTGCCTGACCTACGCGTCCTGGTTCTGGGCCGACTCGATGGCGACGTTCATCCTCGTCACGGTCGTGCTCGAGTCGGTGCAGGTCGCCGGCCGCGCGGCCCGCAACGCCTACCGCTTCGAGGTCTTCCCGCGCGAGCAGCGGGTGCGGAGCAACGCCTACTTCCGGGCCGCGCGCAACGTCGGCTACACCCTCGGCGCCCTGCTCGCCGGCGCCGCGCTCGCGACCGGCAGCAACACCGTGATCCGTACGGTCCCGATCGCCACGGCTGCGGTCCTGATCCTCAACGCCGCCCTGATCCTGCGCCTGCCCGGCCTGCACACCCTGCAGTCCGAGGACACCGAGACCGGGCTGGAGGAGGCGCTGCACGCCCACGACGGTGGCGCGGCGCTCCGCAACCGGCCCTACCTGCTCACCTCGATCCTGTCCGGGGTCCTCAACACCCACCAGGTGCTGCTCAACGTGGTGATCCCGTTGTGGCTGGTCGAGGAGACCGACGCGCCGCGCGTCCTGCTGGCCTGGCTGTTCGGCACCAACACGGTGATGGCGGTCTGCCTGCAGGTCGCCGCCGCGCGCGGGGTGGTCGACGTGGCCGACTCGCTGCGCGCCCAGCGCCGGGGCGCGTTCTTCTTCGTCGCCTCCTGCGCCATCATCCTCATCACCCACGACACCGTCGGCTGGGTGACGATCGCGCTGGTCTGGATCGGCCACGTGACCGTCACCGGTGCCGAGCTGTTCGGGTCGGCCGCGGACTGGGGGCTGCAGGCCGAGCTCTCGGACCCGAACCGGCGCGGCGAGTACCAAGGCGTCTCGCAGCTCGGCTTCACCGTCGGCACGGTGTGGGCGCCCGCGGCGTACACCTTCCTGGCGATGCACTGGGGCACCGCCGGCTGGCTCACGATCGCCGCCATCGTCGCGCTCGCCGCAGCGTTGATCCACCCTGCCGCGCACGCCGCCGAGCGCCGCATCAAGCGCCCCACGCAGCAGGCACAGCCCGAGCCTGCTTGAATCCGGCCATGGCCACACCCCAGCAATGGCTCGCCGGCGCGCGACCCCGCACCCTCCCCGCAGCGATCGCGCCCGTGGTGGCCGGGACCGGCGTCGTGGCCTACCCGTCGGTCAGTGACGTGGTGTGGGGCAAGGCCCTGCTCGCGCTCGTCGTCAGCCTCGCGCTCCAGGTCGCGGTGAACTACGCCAACGACTACTCCGACGGCATCCGCGGCACCGACGACGAGCGCGTCGGCCCGCTGCGCCTGGTGGGCTCCGGCCTGGCCACGCCCGCGGCCGTGAAGCGTGCCGCGTTCCTCGCCTTCGGGGTGGCCGGGGTGGCCGGCCTGGTGCTGGCGGCCACCACCGCGTGGTGGCTGCTGGCCGTCGGCGCGGTCTGCGTCGTCGCGGCCTGGTACTACACCGGCGGCTCGAAGCCGTACGGCTACCTGGGCCTGGGCGAGGTCATGGTGTTCGTCTTCTTCGGGCTGGTCGCCGTGGTCGGTACGACGTACGTGCAGACCGAGAAGTGGCACCACACCGGCTGGCCCTCGGTCCTGGCGGGCTGCGGGGTCGGCGCGCTGGCCTGCGCGATCCTCGTCGCCAACAACCTGCGCGACATCCCGACCGACACCGAGGCCGGCAAGATGACACTCGCTGTGCGCCTCGGGGACCGGCGGACGCGCGCCTTCTTCGCCACCCTCGTCACGGCCGCCTTCGGCGCGCTGTTCGCCCTTGCCGCGACGACCACCTGGTGGGCGCTGCTCGGCCTCGTCTACGCCATCCCAGCGCTCCGAGCGGCGAAGATCGTCGGCTCCGGCGCCACCGGCCCGCGGCTCATCCCGGTGCTGCAGAAGACCGGTCTGGCCGAGCTGCTGTGGGCCGTGTTCGCGGCCGTCGGGCTCTTCGTGGGCTGAGCCGGGCTCAGTCCACGTCCTCCTTGGCCCGGGCGGCCTCGTAGCGGTCGACGATCCGATCGGCTCGGCCGGTGACGCGCTGGGCGAAGGCCTCGCGCGGCTTGTTGAGCAGCAGGTACGACGCCGGCGCGCTGATCACAAACGCCAGCACCACCGCCCACGTCATCGGCACGTCACTGGTGATCGCGAACCAGACGCCGAACACGACGACCAGCGTGGCCAGGAACAGACCGACCCGCAGGCCGGTGTAGACCCAGAACTCCTTCACAGGAGGCTCCTTTCGTGCACCAGCCCGTGCGGCTGGACCTCCACCAGCGCCGGAGCGGCGTACGAGTGCTGGCTGGAGGAGTTGAAGTAGTTGATGCCGATGAAGTTGAACCACAGCGTGGCCAGCCCGACCAGCGCCAGGATCGCTGCGTTGCGGCCGCGCCAGCCCGCGGTGGCGCGGGCGTGCAGGTAGCCGGCGTACACGACCCAGGTGATGAACGCCCAGACCTCCTTGGGGTCCCAGTTCCAGTAGCGCGACCAGGCCTGGTGCGCCCAGATGGGGCCGGAGATGAGGACGGCGAAGGTCCAGATCGGGAACGCGAACGCGTGCACCCGGTAGGCGACCCGGTCGAGCGCCTCCAGGCCCGGGACCCGGCCGAGCCACCCGGTCAGCGGGGCGCCGTCGGCCTTCGCCTCGGCGCGGGCCTTGACCAGGTAGACGATCGAGGTGATCCCGCCGAGGGTGAACGCGCCGGTGGCGATGGCCGCCGAGATGACGTGGATGACGAGCCAGTACGAGCTGAGCGCGTCGGTCAGCGGCGCGACCGCCTCGTGCAGCACGAGCATCGCGATCATCAGCATCGTCACCACGAAGCCGACGACGAGCGGCGACATCCAGGACAGCCCGAACCGCTTGTAGAGCGCCAGGTACATCGCGATCACGATGAACGAGCCGGTGATCGTGAACTCGTACATGTTCCCCCACGGCACCCGGTTCGGGTCCGCGGCCATGCCCCGGCCGACCAGGGCGACGAAGTGCACGACGGCCGCGATGCCGGTCAGCAGCAGGCCGAGCCGGCCCCAGAAGGCCACCTTCTCCTCGCGGGTACGCCGACCGGAGTCCTCCCCGGGGGGCGCGGCCGGAGCCGCGGAGGCCCCGCCGGCCGTGACGAGCTCGCCGACCTCCGCGGCGACCGCGCGGGGCTGGCGCAGCATCGCCCACTCGACGAGGTGCGAGAGGAGCGCGAGGAAGTACAGCACTCCCGCTGCTCCGATGGCGTGGTCGCTGAGCGACGCCCAGTCCGCGTTGGTCACGGCATTCCCTTCTGAAGTCTCCCGACCAGGTCGTCGAGGATCTCCTGCACATCGGCGTTGCCGGAGCGGTCGAGGACGGCGACCTCGACGACGGTCCGTTCCATGGTGCCTCCCGGCTGGCCGTCCGTCACCTTCCGGGCGCGCACCCAGACCCGCCGCGGACGGATGAACAGAGATCCGCACAGGCCGATCAGCGCGAGGACCACGCCAGCCAGGGCGATCCGCTTGCCGGGCGTCTGGCTGATCTGGACCCGCACCCACTTCTTGACGCCGTCGAACGTCACCGAGCCGAGCCCGTTCGGCAGCCTCACGGTCTGCCCCGGCTTGAGGTCGAGCCGGTACGGCATGCCGTTGGCCTGGCGCACCTGCGTGGCGTGGGTCTTGTCGAGGATGTACACCGACTGGCCGGTCCCGCTGTCGAGCCCCAGGTCGCCGGTGTAGACGAACATGGCCAGCCGCGGGTTGAGGTCGTTGGGGAAGACCGTGACCGGGTTGCCGTGGACCGCGGCGTACGTCGGGTAGAACACGCCCTCCAGCCCCAGCTGGACCGGCTTGGTGATCGAGGGCTTCACGACGCCGTACGACAGGAAGGTCGCGTCCTGGGGCAGGAAGACCTGCGGCCCGCTCGCGATGACCTGGCCCTTGCCGTTGCGCACCGTGATGACCGGCGCGTAGCCGTGGCCGATGAGGAAGACCTCGGTGCTGCCGATGTCGAGCGGGTGGTTGACCTCGAGGTCGAAGTCCTTGGTGGCGCCCTTGCCGCACTGTTCCTGGTAGCCGATGCCGGCCTTGAACTTGACCGCCATGCCCGCGCGCGAGCCCGAGGTGAGCCACTGGTCGCTGTAGCTGTTCACCGTGAAGCAGAACGGGTTGAGCTGGCTGGTGCGGAACAGGCTGCCGGGGTTGAAGTCGTCGTACTGGGTGAGGTTGTTGGAGAAGCTCTGGCCCTCCACGATCACCACGCCGCCCTCGAAGCCGAACAACCCGCCCATCGCGAAGCCGGCGAGCACGATCAGCACGGAGAGGTGGAAGACGAGGTTGCCCGCCTCGCGCATCTGCCCGCGCTCGGCCGCGACCCAGTCGCCGCCGGATCCGGTGGTTGAGCCTGTCGAAACCCGGAGCCGGTGACGCCGCCCCAGCACGGTGCGCGCGTGCGCCAGGACGTCCTCCACCGAGGCCGAGGTCTCGTACGACGTGGAGGCCGGCAGCCTGCTCAGGTTGGCCGGTGCGGCGGGCGGCTGGGCCCGGAAACCGCGGAAGTAGACGCCCAGGCGCGGGATGATGCAGCCGACCAGGGAGATGACGAGGAGCAGGTAGACCGCCGCGAACCACGGAGAGCTGTAGACCGAGAACAGCCCGAGCTTCTCGTAGATCGGGGTCAGCTGCGGGTGGTCGGTCTGCCACCGCGTGACGGCCTGCTGGTTGACCCCGGACTGCGGGATGACCGAGCCGGGGACGGCGGCGAGCGCGAGCAGGAGCAGCAGCACGATAGCGGTGCGCATCGACGTCAATTGACGCCAGGTCCAGCGCAGCAGCTCGCGCAGGTTCAGCTCACCGGGCCGCCGCTCGGCGCCCTTGTCGTTGTCGGTCACACACCCACCCACGAGCTGTTGACGGTCCTGAGCTGCACCCACTGCACCAGGTGGTCCCACGAGCCGGTCAGCATCAGCAGCCCGATCGCGACGAGCAGGACGCCGCCGGCGCGCATGATCCAGACCTGGTGGCGGCGTACCCAGCGCAGCGCGCCGAGGGTCCGCTCGTAGGCCACCGCGGCCACGACGAACGGCAGGCCCAACCCGATCGCGTAGACCAGCGAGAGCAGGCCACCACGGAACGCGGTGCTGCCGCTGGCGTAGGTGAGGTTGAGGATCACGCCGTACGTCGGGCCGATGCACGGGGTCCAGCCGATCGCGAACAGCGCCCCGATCAGCGGGGCCGCCGCCAGGCCGACGCCCGGCAGCCTGTGGATCCGGTACTCCTTCTGGAACAGCGGGATGACCCCTGCGAAGACCAGCCCGAGCACGATCAGCACCACACCGAGCACCAGGGTCAGCTCGTGCTGGTAGTGCCGCAGCTGCCCGCCGATGGTGCCGAAGGTGGCGCCGGCCAGCACGAACACGACGGCGAAGCCGAGCACGAACAGCAGGGCGCCCAGCAGCATCCGGCTGCGGTGCCGGGCGGCGGCGCCCGATGCCAGGTCGGCGCCGGAGAGGCCGGTCGCGTAGGAGAGGTAGCCGGGCAGCAGCGGGAGCACGCACGGGGAGAAGAAGGAGACCAGCCCGGCGATCAGCGCCACGGGCACGGCCAGCGCCAGCGACCCGCCGGCGGCCTGCTCACGGAACCAGTCGGTCACGCGCCGCTCCCGAGCTCGGCGTCGACCAGGTTCGTCAGCGTCGTGGCCGACGGGATGGTGCCGGGGATGAGCGCCGCGACCCGGCCCTGCTGGTCGAGCACGATGGTCGAGGGGACCGCCGGCGGGTCGTAGTCGCCGAAGGCCAGCAGGGTCTTGCTCGCCTGGTCGTAGAACGACGGGTAGCCCACCCCGCTGGCGCTCTCGAACGACCGGGCCTGTCCTGGGTCGTAGTCGCGGATGTCGATGCCCACGAACGCGACCTTCCGGGCGTTCTTGCCGGTCGCGTAGGACTTCTCGACCTGCGCGAGCATCGGCATCTCCTTGCGGCACGGCACACAGCCCGACCACCACACGTTGACGACGGTGACCTTGCCGCGGAAGGACGCGAGGCTCAGCGGCTTGCCCTGCAGTGTCGTACCGCTGATGTCGACGGGAGCCTCCCTCTTGTCCGGCGCGATCGTCGTGACGCCCACGCCCTGGCCGTCCAGGTAGCCGTTGCCGTGGGAGCCGAGGCCGCTGCAGGCGGCGAACAGGACGACACCGGCCGCCAGGCACGCCACGAGAGCAGAGGTACGCCGCACGATCAGCCCGCCTGCTGGTCGCTCGGGTCGTCGACCTTGGCGCCGGTCGGTCCGATGATGCCCTCGCCCGCGGAGAACGGGGCGTTGCGCGCGTCCTTCGGGATCAGGTCGATCGCGGGCTCGGCGTACGAGATCTGGGTGAGGGCCTCGCCCACGAAGTGCAGCGAGGTGACCGAGCAGAGCGTGCACTGGCGCCGGCGCGGGTCGTGCAGGAACGAGCGACCCTCGACGGCGAGCCGGGTGGTCCAGATCGGCAGCTGGTGGGAGACGAGGACCGCCTCGTGCCCCTCGGCGGCGGCACGCGCGTCCCGGACGGCCTCCAGCATCCGCTCGACGATGTGCGCGTACGGCTCGCCCCACGACGGCTTGAACGGGTTCCAGAGGAGCCGCCAGGTCGCGGGGTTGCGCAGGGCGTTCCGGCCGCGGCCGAACTGCATGCCCTCGAACTTGTTCTCCGACTCCAGGATGCGCGGCTCGATGCCGACCTCGAGGTCGAGGGTCGCGGCCAGCGGGGCCGCGGTCTCGCGGGCCCGCTCGAGAGGCGAGGACCGGATGAGCGTGACGTCGCGCTTGGCCAGCCAGGTGCTGGTGCGCTGGGCCATCGCCTGACCGAGCTCGGAGAGGTGGAAGCCGTCGCGGCGCCCGTAGAGCACGCCGTCGGGGTTGAAGACCTCGCCGTGCCGGACCAGGTGGACGACGGTGTCGGGCGTCGCGCTCACTTGTTCACCTCAGCAGCAGCCTTGGCCGCGGCCGGCAGCGCGTCGAGGACGTGCTGCACGGCGTTGTCGTCATGCGCAGAGGACACGAACCACGCCTCGAACGCCGACGGCGGCAGGTGCACGCCCTGGTCGAGCATCGAGTGGAAGAAGGCGGCGTACGCCGGCACGTCGGTGCGCTGGGCGCCGGCGAAGTCCGTGACCGGCTGGTCGGTGAGGAACACCGAGAACATCGAGCCGGTCGATTGGATCACGTGCGGGACGCCGGCGGCGGTGAACGCCTCCGCGACCCCCGCCCGCAGGGAGTCGGCCACGGACCCGATGTGGGCGTAGACGTCGTCGGTGGCGTGCTGGAGCGTGGTGAGACCCGCGGCCGTCGCGACGGGGTTACCGGCGAGGGTGCCGGCCTGGTAGACGGGCCCCTCGGGCGCGAGGTGGTGCATCACGTCGGCCCGGCCGCCGAACGCCGCGGCGGGGAAGCCACCGCCCATCACCTTGCCGAAGGTCATCAGGTCGGGGACCCAGCCCTCGACGGCGCCGTCGGTGCCCCACTGGCCGGCCTTCGAGACCCGGAAGCCGGTCATCACCTCGTCGGAGATGAACAGCGCGCCGTTCGAGCGGCAGGTCTCGGCCAGGAACTTGTTGAAACCCGGCGCGGGCGGGACGACACCCATGTTGCCCGGCGCCGCCTCGGTGATGACGCAGGCGATCCGGTCGCCGTGCTCGGCGAAGGCAGCCGTCACGGCATCGCGGTCGTTGTAGGGCAGCACGAGGGTGAGTTCGGTGGAGCTGGCCGGTACGCCGGGGGTGCCCGGGATCGCGAAGGTGGTCAGCCCGGAGCCGGCCGAGGCGAGCAGGGCGTCGACGTGGCCGTGGTAGCAGCCGGCGAACTTGACCACGACGTCACGGCCGGTGAACCCGCGCGCGAGCCGGATCGCGGTCATGGTGGCCTCGGTGCCGGACGTGACGAGGCGGGCGCGCTCGACGGGCGTGCGCGCGACGATCGCCTCGACGAGGGCGACCTCCCCCTCCGTGGGCGTCCCGTACGACGAGCCGCGGGCGGCCGCGGCCTGCACCGCCTCGACCACCGCGGGGTGGGCGTGGCCCAGCAGCATCGGGCCCCAGGAGCAGATCAGGTCGACGTACCGCCGGCCGTCGACGTCGGTCAGCCAGGCGCCCTCGGCGCTCGCGATGAACCTCGGCGTGCCTCCGACGGCGTTGAAGGCCCGTACGGGAGAGTTCACACCACCCGGGGTGACCGTGCGGGCGCGGGCGAACAGCTCCTCGGACTTCACCGCGCCATTGTCGCCGATGGGTCCCAACCGGCCCCATTCGGGCGCCGCGCTGGACGCCCACCGCGGCCCTCATAGTCCTTTTGGGTCATTTCGGCCAATCGATCGGCTGGTTTCTGTGCGGATGACCATGTGACACCCGTAACGTCGCTGTGTCAGGATTCGTTGTGCCCTTGTCGCCGGACTTGGGAGCGAGGCGACACAAGGGAGCAGCGGATCTGTCGGGACGTGACCGGCGGGGAGGGCTCGTTGCTCAAGTTGGACAAGGGAGACGCTATGTCGAGGAAGCGCCTGGGACGTCTGCAGCGCGCCGCCACCATCATTCCGCTCGCGCTGCTGTCCGCCGCGTGGACGGCCAGCGTCGCCGGCATCGGCGGCGTGGTGGGCCCGGTCAGCGCGGCAGGAGCACCTGCGGCCAGCGACACGAGCGTCCCCTCGCAGCCGCTCAAGGACCCCGCGAGCGTCTCGTCGCCGGGCCTGCTCGACGGCGGGAACGGGTCCTCGATCGTCAACGCGGCCTCGACCAACGACATCCCGAGCGCCGCCCTCGCCGCCTACCAGCGCGCCGAGTCGGTCATCAACTCCGCGGACACCTCCTGCCACCTCACCTGGCAGCTGATCGCCGCGATCGGCCGGGTCGAGTCCAACCACGGCCGCGCCGACGGCAACGTCCTCAACGACCAGGGCGTCTCCGTGCCGGGCATCTACGGCCCGGTGCTGAACGGCAAGAACGGCAACAAGGCGATCTCCGACACCGACGCCGGTCAGTACGACAACAACACCCAGTGGGACCGCGCCGTCGGCCCGATGCAGTTCATCCCGGCGACCTGGGCGGTCGTGGGCGTGGACGCCGACGGTGACGGCAAGCGCAACCCGCAGGACATCGACGACGCCGCGCTCGCCGCGGCGGTCTACCTCTGCTCCGGCACCGACGACCTGTCGACGCTCGCCGGCCAGAAGGCCGCGGTCTACCGCTACAACAACAGCAACGCGTACGTGAACCTGGTCATCCGCGTCATGAACGGCTACCTCCAGGGTGACTACGCGACCGCGCCGAACAACTCCACCGCGGCCGGCTACCTGGTGCCCGGCGGCCCGAGCTACTCGGGCGGCGGCACCTTCGGCGGCGGCCACAACACCTTCAACGAGTCGGTCAGCTCGGGCCACGACAACCCGGGCACCGGCGGCGGCTCCACCGGCGGTGGCTCCACCGGCGGCACGACCGGCGGCGGCTCGACCGGCGGCACCGGTGGCCCGACCACCGGCCCCACGACCGGCCCGACCGGCGACCCGATCACCAACACCGTCACCGGCGTGGTCAAGGGTGTCGGCGACGCGCTGAGCGGTCTCACCGGCGGCGGCTCGACCGGCGGCGGCTCGACGGGCGGCAGCACTGGTGGTGGCACCGGCGGCAGCGACCCGGTCAGCCAGGTCGTCAACGGCCTGCTCGGCGCGCTGAACCCGGTCACCGCCCAACTGCAGTGCAACCTGCAGTTCGCGCTCAACCCGACCAAGAAGCAGGAGTGCCTGGCCTCCTACGGTCTCTGAGCAGCCGCACCACCCAGCACCTCCACGAAGCCCCCGGACCAGCGGTCCGGGGGCTTCGTGCTTCCCGATCTCGCGTCCCGAGCCGGTGCGCCCTACCCTGGAGGCGGGCTGGGGGCATCGGGACTCAGGAATCACACATGACCAGGACACGCTTGCTGAACGTCGCGGGGATCGCCGTGGCGCTCGTTCTGATCGCCTCGTGGGCGCTCGGCGTGCTGTGGAGCGAGCACCACGCTCCGGCTACCGCGGCGCGCGCGGCCGCGACGACCCCGGCCGCTGCCACGGCGACCGGCACCCCTGACGGTGCGCGGGTGCATCCGCTGCGGCCGAAGGCACGGCGTACCGTCTCCGCGAGCGCCTCGGCGACCGCGAGCGACTCGGCGACCGCAGCCGCGCCGCATCACCCCACCGCCCACCACGCCCCGGCCCACACGCCCGGCACGCACCACGCGTCGGGCGGCGGTCAGTCGTCCACTCCCTCGGCGCACCCGACCTCGGGCGGCTCGTCCACGCCGAGCCCGTCACCGAGCCCGACGCAGGACATCCTGACCCAGCTCCTCGGTGGCCTCACGCACCTGCCGCACTGACCTCAGGCGCGCAGCAGTCGCGCGGCCTCGACGGCCCAGTAGGTCAGGATGACGTCCGCGCCCGCCCGGCGGATCGCGGTCAGCGTCTCGAGGATGGCCGGCTCGCGGTCGATCCACCCGTTGGCCGCGGCGGCCTCGACCATGGCGTACTCCCCGGAGATGTTGTACGCCGCCACCGGCACGTCGACCGCGTCGCGGACCCGCTGCAGCACATCCAGGTAGGCCAGGGCCGGCTTCACCATCACGATGTCGGCACCCTCGGCGATGTCGAGCAGCGCCTCGGCGACGCCCTCGCGCGCGTTGCGGTAGTCCTGCTGGTAGGTCCGGCGGTCGCCCTCGAGGGACGAGTCGACGGCCTCGCGGAAGGGCCCGTAGAACGCCGAGGCGTACTTCGCGGAGTAGGCGAGGATCCCCGTGTCGGTGTGGCCGGCGGCGTCGAGCGCGGCGCGGATGACCGCCACCTGGCCGTCCATCATGCCGCTGGGGCCCACCAGGTCGACACCGGCCGCCGCCTGGACACGGGCCATCTCGGCGTACCGCTCGAGGGTGGCGTCGTTGTCGACGCGGCCGTCCGGGGTGAGCACGCCGCAGTGGCCGTGGTCGGTGAACTCGTCCAGGCACAGGTCCGCCATCACGACCAGGTCCGTGCCGACCTCCCCCACGACGTCGGCGATCGCGAGGTTGAGGATGCCGTCCGGGTCGGTCGCGCCCGACCCGACCGCGTCCTTGGTCTCGGGGATGCCGAAGAGCATCACGCCCCGGATGCCCGCCTCGGCGGCCTCGACGACCGCCTTGCGGAGCGTGTCGCGGGTGTGCTGGACGACGCCCGGCATCGACGAGATCGCGATCGGCTCGGACGCGCCCTCGCGCACGAACACCGGCAGCACCAGCTGGGCCGGCCGCAGCGTCGTCTCCGCGACCATCTCACGCAGGGCGGCGGTGGTCCGCAGCCGGCGGGGACGGACGACGGGACGCTCGATCTCGCTCATGCCGCCATCCTCCCAAATGCGCGAAACCCGGGTTCTGGCTGGTCGAGTCCCGGGTTCTGGCGGCGGTACCGCCGCCAGGACCCGGGACTCGGTTGGCCAGAACCCGGGTCTCGGGGGTTACTCGGCCTTGCGGCGGCGGCCCGAGGGCTTGCGGTCCGACGGCTTGGTGACCGGCTCACCGGCCTCCAGGAAGGCGGCCCGGCGGGCGGCGCCGAAGCCGGCGAGGGACTCGGCGAGGATCTCGACGTCCGGCACCGGCGACATGACGTCGACGCGCAGGCCGTGCTCCTCGGCGGTCTTGGCCGTGGCGGGGCCGATCACCGCGATGATCGTGGACGGGTGCGGCTTGCCGGCGATGCCGACCAGGTTCCGCACGGTGCTCGACGAGGTGAAGACCACCGCGTCGAACTTGCCCGTCTTGATCGCGTCGCGGGTCGGCGCCGGCGGCGGGGCGGCCCGGACGGTGCGGTAGGCAGTGACGTCGTCGCACTCCCAGCCGAGGTCGACCAGGCCGGCGACGAGGTTCTCGGTGGCGATGTCGGCGCGCGGCAGGAAGACCCGGTTGATCGGGTCGAGCTGCTCGTCGTACTCCGGCCAGTCCTCGAGCAGGCCGGCGGCCGACTGCTCGCCGGACGGCACCAGGTCGGCGCGCAGGCCCCACTCGGCCAGCGTCGCGGCGGTCTTCTCGCCGACCGCGGCGATCTTGAGGCCGGAGAAGGCACGGGCGTCGAGGCCGTACTCCTCGAACTTCTCGCGCACGGCCTTCACCGCGTTGAACGAGGTGAACGCCACCCACTCGTAGCGACCCTCGACCAGGCCGCGGACGGCCTTGTCCATCTGCTGCGGGTTGCGCGGCGGCTCGACGGAGATGGTCGGCACCTCCTCGGGCACGGCGCCGAAGCTGCGCAGCTTGTTCGACAGCGAGGCCGACTGCTCCTTGGTGCGCGGGACGAGGACCCGCCAGCCGAACAGCGGCTTGGTCTCGAACCAGGACAGCGTCTGGCGCAGGTCGACGACCTTGCCGACGACGGTGATGGCCGGCGGAGCCATCCGGGCGGCGCGGGCGTCGACCGCGATCCGCTCCAGCGTCGAGGTGACGGTCTGCTGCTCGGTGGTGGTGCCGACGCGGGTCATCGCGACCGGCGTGGTGGCCGGCCGGCCGGCCTCGACCAGCGCCTTGGCGATGTCGCCGATCTGACCCACGGCGGAGAGCAGCACGAGGGTCGGGGCGTCGGCGTACTTCGACCAGTCGACCTTGTCGCCGCAGGTGACGACGGCGACCTCACGGTGGTCCTTGGTGGTCAACGGGATTCCCGCGTACGCCGGCACGGCACCCACCGACGATACGCCGGGGACGACCTCGAACGGCAGACCCGCCTTGGCGACGGCCTGGGCCTCCTCGGGGCCGGACGCGTAGAGGAACGGGTCGCCGCTGAGCAGGCGGACGACGCGGACGTCGCGCTTGGCCTGCTTGACGACGACCTTCGCCCGGGCGGCGTGGGTCAGCGGCTGGCCGTCCTCGCCGAAGCCTCCGTCGAGGACCTCGGCCTCCGGGCTGCCCGCGGCACCACGGACGAGCGCGATCAGCGTCTCGTGCTCGGGCGTCTCGGTGATGAGCACGTCGGCGTCGGCGATCAGCTGTGAGGCACGCAGTGTCAGCAGCTCGGGATCACCGGGACCCGTCCCGACGAACGCGAGGCTGCCCGAGGTGGGCAGGGCGACGTCAGGGGTCCCCGCGGGGGTGGCCTTGGTCGAGCGGGATCGGGTCATGCCTCATGCACCTCTGCTGGTCGTTCGGCGGAAGGCGGTGCCGCGGGGGCCGCTGAGAGCTCCCGGGCGCCGTCATCGAGCATCTCGGTGGCGATGCGCTCACCGAGCCGGATCGCGGCCTCGGACCAGGCTGCCGGCTCGTCGCCCAGGGGCGTCGAGCCGGAGGTCCGGACTGCGAGGGTGCCGTCCTCGGACAGCACCACGGCACGGAGCCAGAGCTCCGGGCCGGAGTCGCCCTCGACCACGTCGGCGAGGGCACCGATGGGGGCGGAGCAGCCCCCCTCGAGGGTGGCCAGGGTCTGCCGCTCGGCGGTGACGGCGGCGCGGGTGGCGGCGTCGTCGAGCTTCGCGAGCAGGGCGAGCGTCGCGGCGTCGTCCGCGCGGCACTCGATCGCCAACGCCCCCTGGCCGGGCGCGGGCAACATCTGGAGCGGGTCGAGGGCCTCGGTGGCCTCCGCCGCACGGCCGAGACGGGCCAGGCCCGCCCGGGCGAGCACCACGGCGTCGTACTCCCCGGAGGTGACCTTGCCGATCCGGGTGTCGACGTTCCCCCGCATCGGGCGTACGTCGAGGCCGAGGCCGAGTGCCTTCAGCTGCGCGACCCGGCGGGGCGAGCCCGTGCCGACCACGCTGCCGACGGGCAGCTCGCCGAGGGTGAGACCGTCGCGGGCCACGATGACGTCGCGGGGGTCCTCCCGGCGCGGGATCGCGGCCAGCGCGATGCCCTGCTCCGGGTAGGTCGGCAGGTCCTTCAACGAGTGCACGGCCACGTCGACCTCCCCGGCGAGCAGCGCCTCGCGCAGGGCGCTCACGAACACGCCGGTGCTCGAGGCGCCGACCAGCGGGGTGCCTGCGGCCTGGCTGCGGTCGCCGTCGGTCGCGATCTCGACCAGCTCGGTCTCGACGCCGGTGACGTAGGTGATCGCGGACGCGACCTGCCGCGACTGGGTCGTGGCGAGCCGGCTCGCGCGGGTGCCGATGCGGAGGGTCATGCGGATCCCTCCTCGGTGACGACGCTCGGACGGGTCACGGCGTCCACCGCCTCGGGGTCGAGCGCGAAGAGCTCGGCGAGCGCGGCGGCGTACGAGACGGCGCCCTGGTCGTTGGCGAGCTCCTTGACGCGGACGGTCGGCTCGTGGAGCAGCTTGTCGGCCACCCGGCGGACCGAGGACCGGACCTCGGCCAGGACGGCCGAGTCGAGGCCGGGAAGGCGGCTCTCCAGCCGGGTCATCTCGGCGTCGACGACCGAGGTCGCCATCGAGCGGAGCGCGACGACGGTCGGGGTGACGCTCGCCTGGCGGCGGGCCGCGAGGAAGGCGGTGACCTCCTCGGCGAGGATCCGCCGGACCTCGAGCACCTCGGCGCCCGCAGGGCTGTCGGCGAGGGCGTCGGCGAGCGCGGCGAGGTCGATCCGGGTGACCCCGGGCAGGTCCGCGGTGTCGGGATCGATGTCGTGCGGCAGGGCGAGGTCGATGAGCGCGAGCGGCCGGTCATCGCCGGCCCGCGCGGCGGACACCATCTCGGCGTCGACCACGATCCCGGTCGCGCCCGTGCAGCTGATGACCACGTCGGCGCGGCCCAGCTCGGCGCCCAGCTCCTCGAGGGGTACGGCGACACCGTCGTACTGCGCTGCGAGCCGGCGGGCACGCTCCGGCGAGCGGTTGGCGACGGCGATCCGCTCGGCGCCGAGCCGACGGACCGTGGCGGTGGCGAGACCGGCCATCGCACCGGCGCCGATCACGAGGACGGACCGACCCGCGACCGAGCTCTCGTCCGGGCCGACCTGGTCCAGCGCGGCGCTCACCAGCGTGGGCGCGACGACGTCGATCGCGGTCTCGGCGCGGGTGCGCTTGCCGACGCGCAGGGCCTGCTGGAACAGCCCGTTGAGGGCCGGGCCGACGCTGCCGATCTCCTGGCCGCGACGCAGGGCGTCGCGGGTCTGACCGAGGATCTGCGCCTCGCCGACGGCCATGGAGTCCATGCCCGCGGCGACCTTGAACAGGTGCGACACGGCGCCGTCGTCGTAGTGCACGTACAGGTTGGGCAACAGGGCCTCGGTCGACTCCCCCGCGCGCTCCAGCAGCAGCCGCGAGAGCTGCTCGATGCTGCCGTGGAACCGGCTGACCTCGGTGTAGATCTCGAGGCGGTTGCAGGTCGCGATGACCGTGGCCTCGGTGACGTGGTCGCACGCCGCGGCGGCCGCGGTCAGCTTCTGCACCCCGGCGTCGTCGAGGGCGACCCGCTCCAGCAGGGAGACGGGTGCGGAGTTGTGGGAGATCCCCACCACCAGCACGCTCACGCGCCAACCTCCCCGTGCTCGCTCCGGTTGCTCCGCAAGCTCCGCGCCCTGCGCTGCGCGCGCGTCGGCGCGCATGAAAGGCCGATGGTTCGCTCGCTACGCTCGCTCACGAGGCACCCTCCAGCTCGTCGGACTCGGGGACACCGGCCTTGCGCTGCTCGTGGAAGGCCAGGATCTGCAGCTCGATGGACAGGTCCACCTTGCGTACGTCGATGCCCTCGGGGACGGTGAGCACCGCGGGCGCGAAGTTGAGGATGCTGGTGATGCCGACCTCCACCATCCGGTCGGCGACCGCCTGCGCGGCGACGGCGGGGGTCGCGATGACCCCGATCGCGACATCGCGCTCGCGCACGATCTCCTCGAGGTCCGCGAAGTCGCGCACGACCACGCCGGCGACCTCGCGGCCGACGATGGCCGGGTCGGCGTCGAGCAGCGCGAGGACGCTGAAGCCGCGGCTGCGGAAGCCGGAGTAGTTGGCGAGGGCCTGACCGAGGTTGCCGATGCCGACGATGACGACGGGCCAGTCGTGGGTCACGCCGATCTCACGCGCGATCTGGTAGCGCAGGTAGTCGACGTCGTACCCGACGCCACGGGTGCCGTAGGAACCGAGGTAGGAGAGGTCCTTGCGCAGCTTCGCCGAGTTGACGCCGGCGGCGGTCGCGAGATCCTCGCTGGAGCAGGTGCGAATCCCCGTCTCCACGAGGGCGGTGAGGGCCCGCAGGTAGACGGGCAGACGGGCGACCGTGGCTTCCGGGATGACCCGGCCGGCCTCTGGCGAAGTCCGTGCTGTCACAACTCTTCTTTCCAGTCGCTCCCCTCTGGAAGCGGCCCGGCCACTGTAGGAGTTCGTGAACGCGCGAACCAAATCCGAGTCAGACCCCGTTCGAGGGACGAGAACGGGGTCTGCTAAGCGAGGAGATCGAGTAGGCGCACGGGCGAGCGGAGCGAGCCCGTGACCGCCGTATCGAGATCTTCGGGACGGTCGAGAACCTAGGAGACCGACTCTGCCAGCGCGGCCCTGAGACGCTGCTCACTGACCCGCCAGAAGTCGTGCTGACGCCCGTCGACGAAGGTCACCGGGATCTCCTCCCCGAAGCGGGCCTGCAGCTCCGGGTCGTCGTCGATCGAGACCTCGACGTAAGACTCCCCCAGGTCGGCGCACACCCGCTCGATCACGGCGCGGGCGTCGTCGCAGAGATGGCAGCCGGGACGACCGTAGAGAGTTATCCGGGGCGACACATTTCCACACTAGTGTTGAGCCATGGCGGCATCCAACGGCCGACGCCCCCCTCGCGTCGACCTCCAGCAGCGCTCCACCCTCGCGGGCGAGGCCTCCGCTGCTGCGGCCGAGGTCGAGACGGCGCTGACCCACCCCAGCGACCCGACGGCAGCGGCCTTCTTCGACGTGGACAACACGGTCATGCAGGGGGCGAGCATCTTCCACCTCGCCCGTGGCCTCTACCGCCGCAAGTTCTTCGGCACCCGCGACATCCTCGGCGCCGCCTGGAAGCAGGCCTACTTCCGGATCGCCGGCATCGAGGACCCCGAGCACGTCGCCGAGGCACGCAACTCGGCGCTCGCCTTCATCGCCGGCCACACCGTGGCCGAGCTCGAGGAGGTCGCCGAGGAGATCTTCGACGAGGGCATGGCCCACCGGATCTGGCCGGGCACCCGCGCGCTCGCGCAGATGCACCTCGACCAGGGTCAGCGGGTGTGGCTGGTGACCGCCGCCCCCATCGAGATCGCCACCCTCATCGCCCGCCGGCTCGGCCTCACCGGGGCGCTCGGCACGGTCGCCGAGCACGTCGACGGCGTCTACACCGGCAAGCTGGTCGGCGACATGCTGCACGGCCCGGCCAAGGCGGTCGCGGTCCAGGCGCTGGCCGAGCGGGAGGGCCTGGACCTGAGCCGCTGCTCGGCGTACTCCGACTCCTCCAACGACCTGCCGATGCTCGGCCTGGTCGGTGACCCCTGCGCGATCAACCCTGACCCCAAGCTGCGCTCCTACGCGCGCGAGCACGGCTGGCGGATCCGCGACTACCGGACCGGCCGGCGGGCCGCCCGGGCCGGCGTGCTCGTCGGCGGCGCCGCCTCCGGTGCGGCACTCGCCGGTGCCGTCGTACGCCGCCTGACCCGACCCCACTGACACCACCCGACACGCCCGGGACAAAGTCCCGGACGCGAGGCCTGGTCGGACGCGGACTGCTGCATCCGGTTCCACCGAAGCCCGATCCGCCGTAGGATCGCATTTGGGGGAAGTCGAAGGGGAGGGACCGGGGATGACCTGGGAACACGACGCTGCGCGGGGTCTGGAGGCCCTGCGTGCTGCCGTGTCCTCGGCTCTGGCCGACCTGCTCGTGCCGAGCCCGACCCCTGCCCTCGCGGGCGGCTGGCTGCTCAACGAGGCCGACCACGGCTTTCCTGCCGAGCCCGCGGACGGCGGCGCCGGCTCGGGCGGCTCCGGTGGCACGTACGGCGATGCCCGGCTGGCCACCTCCTCCGAGGACTCCCCCGAGGAGCGCGAGCGGCTGATCGGCCTGGTCGAGCTCGCGCGCGGCGGCGACTCCGAGGCGTTCGGCCTGCTCTACGACCACTACCAGTCCTCGGTCTACCGCTTCCTCTACTACCGGACCCGCTCGGCCGTGGTGGCCGAGGACCTCACGTCCGAGACCTTCTTCCGCGCGCTGCGCAACATGTCGTCCTTCCGCTGGCAGGGCAAGGACTTCGGCGCCTGGCTGATGACGATCGCGCGCAACCTGGCCACCGACCACTTCAAGGCGGGTCGGACGCGGCTGGAGCTGACCACCGAGGACATGGGTCAGCACGACGACACCACCGAGGGCCCCGAGTCCGCGGTGCTGGCGAGCCTGACCAACGAGATCCTGCTCGAGGCGCTCACCAAGCTGCCCAACGAGCAGCGCGACTGCCTGATCATGCGGTTCCTGCAGGGTCTCAGCATCGCCGAGACCGCCCAGGCCCTCGGTCGCACCGACGGCGCGATCAAGCAGCTGCAGCTGCGCGGCGTGCGCAACCTGGCGAAGCTGATGCCGGAGGGGCTGCGATGACGGCCTCGTACGTAACCTTCGCGCCCGAACGGTCGTTGTTCGGGCAGGTCGCTCCCGACCTGTTCCCGATCCACCACAACGAAGGACGAGCGTCATGATCGGCGGTAACGCGCACCAGCGGCGCGCCGAGGAGTTCGACGCCGCCGTCTCCGGGCGTGCCCAGGGCACGTCGCAGGAGCGGTACGCCGAGCTGCTCGACGTGGTTGCTGCCCTGCGTTCCGTGCCCGAGCCCGCCGCCCGTCCCGAGTTCGTGGCCGACCTGCGGGCCCGGTTGATGACCGCTGCCGCGGAGATGCCGGTCGCCTCCGAGTCGCGCACCGACGCCGCCACCGCGCTGCGCCTGACCCCGAAGCAGAAGCGGGGCAGCCGCGAGCGCCGCGCCGCGGCCCTGCTCGGCGGCTTCGCCGTCGTCGCCGCGAGCGGCTCGATGGCCGTGGCCTCGCAGAGCGCCCTGCCGGGCGACACGCTCTACCCGATCAAGCGCGCGATCGAGAACGCGCACGCCAACCTCGAGTCCTCGCCGCAGTCCAAGGCCTCGGTGCTGCTCGCCAACGCGACGACCCGGCTCTCCGAGGTCGAGGAGCTCAGCTCCCGCAGCGACGCGGACGCCGGGCAGATCAGCTCGACGCTGCAGGCCTTCAAGGACCAGACCAGCCAGGCGAGCGCGGCCGCGATCGACGCGTACGACAGCAACGGCGACGGTTCCCCGCTCAGCGCGCTGCGCTCCTTCGCCGGCACCTCGATGGGCCGGCTGAGCGCCCTCGACGACGTCCTCCCGGTCGGGTCGCGTCCCGCGCTGGTCGCGGCGGCCCAGACCGTGCAGGCGGTCGACCAGGCGGCGTACGACGTCTGCCCGACCTGCACCGACGGCCTCGTCACCCAGCTGCCGTCCTTCGCGACCCAGCCGCTGAGCTCGCACCTGAAGACGCCGTTGTCCACGACGAAGAACCACCCGTCCGGCACGAAGGCGTCGGGCTCGCAGCAGCACTCCACCGGCACCGTGCCGGGCGACGACAGCACGCCGCCGTCGCTGCCGACCACCGGCCCGACGGTCGGCGTCCCGGACGTGCTTCCGCCTTCCAGCCTGCCGACCGCCGCGCCCTCCGACGGCGCGGTCATCCCGGACACGATCAACCAGATCACCAAGCAGCTGCTCGGCGGCACGTCCAGCAGCAGCTCCGGCTCGGCCACGAGCAGCAGCAGCGGCAGCGGGACCAAGGACGGCGGCTCGACCGTCCTCGGCAGCGTCACGGGCCTGCTGGGCCTGAAGAAGTAGCCACCGGATCTCGACAAAAGGCCGCGGGACCGTCGCGCGTTCCCGCACACTGGGGTGCCGTTCCAGCACCTACCGACTCGGAGGCCCCGTGCGCAACCGCATCCTGACCCTGATCGCCCTGGTCGTCGCGATCCTGGTCCCCACCCTCGGGCCCGGCCTCCCGACCGCCACGGCGCTGACGGACCCGATGTACGGCGCCCCGGCCGTCGGCCAGTGCTACAACATGGCCGGCTCCTTGGTGATCAGCTCCGAGTCCGCCACGGCTCCGACCGTGCCCTGCTCGGGACAGCACACCGTGGTGATCACGGCCGTGGCTCAGATGCCGGCGACGATGACCTACAGCGGCACCGCCTTCGCCACGTTCCTGTCGAAGACCTGCCTGCCCGCCACGGTGCGGGCGTCCGGCGGCTCGAAGCTGCGCTACGGCCGCTCGTCGTACGCCGACTACGTCTTCATCCCCACCACCGCGCAGCAGGACCAGGGCGCGCACTGGGTGACCTGCATGATGGGCATCGCCCAGGGGTCAACGGTGCTGCGCATCACCGGCCGGTACCCGCACCTGCCGAGCAACCTGCCGCCCAGGCTCACCTTCTGCCTGACCGGCCGCGACCTCATGACGAACTGCGCCGCTACCCACAAGTGGCACCCGGTGACCGCCACGACGGTCACGGCGAGCCAGTCGTACATCGACAACAAGGCCGTGGCCGTGTGCCGGTCCCGCCTCGGTAGGACCGGCTGGCTCGCGACGTGGAAGCGCGTCGCACCGATGACCACCTGGGTCGTCAGCTGCATGCGGAGCTAACCCCGCCAGGCGTCCCCCGAGGTCAGGTCGGCGTGCTGCACCACCCACGAGTGCATCGCGATCGCGGCGGCCGAGCTGGCGTTGATGGAGCGGGTCGAGCCGAACTGGGCGATCGAGAAGGTGCCCTCGCAGACCTCACGGGCTCGCTCGGACAGCCCCGGGCCCTCCTGACCGAAGAGGAAGCAGACGCGCTCGGGCAGGCGCATGGTCTCGAGGTGCTCCGAGCCCGGCAGGTTGTCGATCCCGAGCAGGGGTACGCCGCCCAGCTCGTCCTGCAGGTAGGCGTGCAGGTCGGCGACCGTCGGGTGGTGCCGGACGTGCTGGTAGCGGTCGGTCACCATCGCGCCGCGCCGGTTCCAGCGGCGGTTGCCCACGATGTGCACCTCGGCCGCGAGGAACGCGTTGGCGGAGCGGACGATCGTGCCGATGTTGAAGTCGTGCTGCCAGTTCTCGATCGCGACGTGGAAGCCGTGCCGGCGGGTGTCCAGGTCGGCGACGATCGCGTCCACCGACCAGTACCGGTAGCGGTCCACGACGTTGCGTCGATCGCCCTCGGCGAGCAGCTGCTCGTCGTACACCTCCGAGCCGGGGCCGGTCGGCCACGGCCCCTCCCAGGGACCGACACCGACCTCGGCCGGGCCGTGCGGCATCGGGTCGTACGGCGCCCGCTCGATCTCGCCCGACACATCCACGGGATGGTCATCCACGGGTCTTCACCTCTCCTCAACCATCACCGATTAGGGTTTCGACGTGTCCGAACTCCTGGTCCAGGCGACCTCCCTGGCCATCAGCCTCCACGACGTGACGAAGTGGCTCAGCCCAGACTTCCTGCTCAAGGAGTTCGGCGCCGCCCTGTTCTGGGTCGGCATCGGCGTCCTCTTCGTCGAGTGCGGTCTGCTGTTCCCGTTCCTCCCCGGTGACACCCTGCTGTTCGCGATGGGCCTGTTCATCGCCGAGGGCAAGGTCGACATCATCCCGGGCGGCCACTTCGGGGACCTGCTGTTCGCCATCGTGGTCTACTGCGCGGCCGCCTTCGCGGGAAACGTCTCGGGCTACATGATCGGCGACCGGGTCGGGCCGGTGATCTACGAGCGCGAGGGGCGGATCGTCAAGCGCGAGTACCTCGAGCAGACCTCCGCGTTCTTCGACCGACACGGCCACTCGGCCCTCGTGATCGGACGGTTCGTCCCGTTCGTGCGCACCTACATCACCCTGGTCGCGGGCGTGACGCGGATGAACCGCAAGGTCTTCTTCGTCTGGAGCGCGATCGGTGCGGTCGCCTGGGTGTGCTCGCTGCTGCTCATCGGCTACGGCCTCGGCCAGACCTTCCCGAGCCTGGGCAAGTACATCGACCTGGTGACCTACGGCCTGCTGGCCGTCACCGTGATCGGCCTGGTCTACGAGATCTGGAAGAAGCGGCACGAGCAGAAGCCGGCGCTCGAGGGCGACGAGTCCTGACGCTCAGGCTTGTGCCGCGGCACGGGCCGCGTCCAGCACCGCCTTGGTGAGCACCGGGCGGATCTCCAGGCCGACGTCGGCCAGCGGGTTCTCGCCCTCCGGCGAGCGGTCGATCGCGCAGATGACGACCTCGACGACCGCGCCCGCCTCGCGCAGCGCGTTCGTGGCGTCGCGCACCGCGCCGCCGGTGGTGATGACGTCCTCGATGAGGGTCACCCGCTTCCCGGCGTACGACGGACCCTCGGCGAGCTTGGCCGTGCCGTACTCCTTGGCCTTCTTGCGGATGAAGAGCGCCGGGAGGCCGACCAGCTGGCTGATGGTGGTGGCGATCGGGATGCCGCCCATCTCCAGGCCACCGAGCAGCTCGGTGTCGGCCGGCAGCAGCTGTGCCATCTCCCGGGCGACGCGGGCGAGCAGCAGCGGGTCGGCCTCGAAGAGGTACTTGTCGAAGTACTCGTTGCTCACCTGACCCGACCGGAGGGTGAACTCCCCGGTGAGGCGGCAGGTGGCGTCGATGTCGGCAGCGAGGTCCGCGTCGGTCGTGGTCACGAGACTGAAGGTTAGTGCGGTGGCTAGGGTCGCTGCATGGGCAGGGCAGCAGCACGCGTCGCCGGCACGGGTACGACGATCTTCGCGGAGATGTCCGCGCTGGCGATCCGGACCGGGGCGGTCAACCTGGGTCAGGGCTTCCCCGACGTCGACGGACCTCCGGCGGTGATCGCCGCGGCCGTCGCAGCGCTCGAGGGCGGCGCCAACCAGTACCCGCCCGGCCGGGGCATCCCCCCGCTGCGCGCGGCGATCGCGGCGCACCAGCGCCGCCACTACGGGATCGACCTCGACCCCGACACCCAGGTCCTGGTGACCACGGGCTGCACCGAGGCGATCGCGGCGGCGATCCTCGGCCTGGTCGACCCGGGCGACGAGGTGGTCGTGCTCGAGCCCTACTACGACTCCTACCCGGCGATGATCGCCTTCGCCGGTGGGGTACGCCGGCCGGTGACCCTGCGTGCGCCGGACTTCGCCCTCGACCCGGCGGCGCTGCGGGCCGCGATCACGCCACGCACCAAGCTGATCCTGCTCAACAACCCGCACAACCCGACGGGCCGCGTGCTGACGACCGCCGAGCTGCAGGCGGTGGCCGACGTCGCCCTCGAGCACGACCTGCTGGTCGTGACCGACGAGGTCTACGAGCACCTGACCTTCGACGGCCGGCGGCACGTCCCGCTCGCGACGCTTCCGGGGATGGCCGAGCGGACGCTGACGCTCTCCAGCGCCGGCAAGTCCTACTCGTTCACCGGGTGGAAGGTCGGTTGGGCGACCGGACCGGCGGACCTGGTCGACGCGGTGACCGGCGCCAAGCAGTGGCTGACCTACGTCTCCGGGGCTCCGCTGCAGCCCGCGGTCGCCGTCGCGCTCGACGAGCACGCCGGCTTCCCGACCGCCCTCGCGCACGAACTGGAGGCCGGCCGCGACCGGCTGGTCAGCGGTCTGCGGCAGGCCGGCCTGACGGCGTACACCCCGGAGGGGACGTACTTCGCGACCACCGACGTCCGCGACCTCGGGTGGGCCAGCGGACGCGACTTCTGCCTCGCCCTGCCCGAGCGGGCGGGCGTCGTGGCGATCCCGATGCAGGTGTTCTACGACTCCGATGCCGGCGACACCCTGGTGCGCTGGGCGTTCTGCAAGCGCACCAGGGTGCTCGACGAGGCGGTACGCCGGCTGGTCGCAGCCGACCTCAGCGCTGGATGATCCAGCGCGGCGGCATCGTCCGGAGCGCTGCCGGCGGTGCTCCCGGCGGCAGGACGTGCGCGCCGGCCGGCAGGTGGATGCCGCGGATGATGCCGGTCTTGAAGGCGCCGTTGCGCTCGTTCACCGCGAGCCAGACCACCGAGACCCGACGTACCCGGACTCGGATGCTGGAGTGCGCGGGCACGCTCACGCGGCCGTCCGCGTGGCGCTTCTTGTAGGAGCCCCACAGGAACTGGAACCCGAACTTGCCGTTGTTGAACACGCGGAGCGTCCCGGGCCGCTCGCCCTTGACGACCTTCGCGAACATCGGCGGCGGCGCCTTGACCGTGACGGTGACCGTGGCCGGGGTCAGGTACGAGAAGTCGCAGGCGTAGTACGTGAAGCTGTAGGTGCCCGGCTCCAGACCCACGATGAACAGCGAGCGGTCGGAGTTCTCGACGATGAGGTTCTTGGGGATCGGCCCGAGCCGGCAGACGGCCAGAGAGTCGCCGTCGGGGTCCGAGTCGTTCGCCAGCACGTTCTTCTCGACCGGCGTGAAGACCTGGGTCGTGACCGTGTCGTTCGCCGTGACCGGCGGCGACCCCGTGGTCGCGTGCGCGGCTCCTGCCGTCACCATCGCCAATGCCGTCGCGCCCACGAGTGCGCGCACCACCAACCTCATCTGATGTTCCCTCCGACGTGCGCGATCCAGGGGTGATCGTGCGAAGTGTTCACGCTACCTGCGAAACCGCGTCCGGGTGTGCGGAATCGTGCACCTCTCGCTCCAGCCCGAAGGAAGCAGGGAAGAGCGTCAGCGCCGCCAGGCCGAGCTCTCCGGCCGCAGCAGCAGGACCGCGCTCACCCCGCACGCGGCGGCCAGGACCAGCAGGATCGGGGAGCCGAGGGCGCCGACGAGGGCGCAGACACCGGCCCCGATGGCCGAGACGGCGAGGAGGATCCGCGCCCAGCCGCGCCCGGCCCAGGCGAACAGCGCGAGCACGATCGCGGCGAGGCACCACAGCAGGACGCCGGCGAGGAGCACGTAGAGCTCGGCCCGCAGCTGGGTCGTGGTGATGCCGTCGGCCATCGAGCCCCACACCTGGTGCGCCTTGTCGATGGCGTCGCTGAGGTACGCGTCGCCCGAGGTCGTCAGGAACACCATCATGGCCACCGTCGCGACCGCGGCCAGGCCCGAGCACACCCAGGTGACCACGCACGCCGTGGCCAGCGAGGAGGGGCGTCGGACGAGGGGCGGGTACGGGGTCGCGGCCCATCCCGGCGGGGGCGGGAGCTGCGCCGGCGGCGGCACCTCGAAGGGAGCGGGCGGAAGGGGCGGGGCGGGCGGCGTCTGCACGGGCGGCTGGACCGCCCTCTCCCGCGCGGAGGGCTCCCGCGCAGCCGGCTCGCGGCCGACGTACCAGTCCGCGGTCGGGGACAGCCACAGCAGCACGATGCCCACGAGCAGGAACGGCTCGTAGAACCCCGCGGTGCCGAACCAGCCGAGGACGACCAGCGGAGCCAGCACGGTCAGGGCGATCCGCGCGCTGCGGGAGCGCTTCGGCACCTGGCCGGCGAGCACGGCGGCGGCCGCCGCGGCCCCCGCGCCGACGAGGCACAGCACGCGCAGCACCGTGGCCAACGAGCTCACGGTGAGGCCGCTGAACCGCTCCTGCTCGACGACCGCGGCGAGCTGCTGCTGCATCTCGATGCTGTGCAGCCCGCCGATCCGCTCCCACGCGGTCGCGATCACGAGCACCGCGCCGCCCACGATCAGCGCCATCGCGAGGGTGACCTGGGCGGGACGCGGCGCGTTCATGCGCGTCATTCCACCAGATGCGCGACGGCCCCCGGGCATCCCCGGGGGCCGTCGTGGCGGAGCGTCGTCAGCTGAGGACCAGGCCGTCCTCGCCGACGTCGACGGTGACCGATCCACCGTCGGTGACCGCGCCCGAGATCAGCAGCCGCGCGAGCGGGTCGCCGATCGCGGTCTGGATCAGCCGGCGCAGCGGTCGGGCGCCGTACGCCGGGTCGTAGCCGACGTCCGCCAGCCAGTCCCGTGCCGCGGGGCTCACGTCGAGGGTGATCCGGCGCGCCGCCAGCCGCGACTCGAGCGAGCGGAGCAGCAGCTCCACGATGTGCGCGAGGTCGTCGCGGGTGAGTGCGTCGAAGGTCACGATCTCGTCGAGCCGGTTGAGGAACTCGGGCTTGAAGGCCTGCCGCACGATGCCCATCACGGCCTCACGCTGTGCCTCGGGGGCCATCGTCGGGTCGACGAGGAACTGCGAGCCCAGATTGGACGTGAGGATAAGGATCGTGTTGCGGAAGTCCACGGTCCGGCCCTGGCCGTCGGTCAGGCGCCCGTCGTCGAGCACCTGCAGCAGGATGTCGAACACCTCGGGGTGCGCCTTCTCGACCTCGTCGAGCAGGACGACCGAGTACGGGCGGCGCCGCACGGCCTCGGTGAGCTGGCCGCCCTCGTCGTACCCGACGTAGCCGGGAGGGGCACCGACCAGGCGGGCGACCGAGTGCTTCTCGGCGTACTCGCTCATGTCGATGCGCACGATCGCGCGGTCGTCGTCGAACAGGAAGTCCGCGAGCGACTTGGCCAGCTCGGTCTTGCCGACGCCGGTCGGGCCGAGGAACAGGAACGAGCCGGTGGGCCGGTTCGGGTCCGCGATGCCCGCGCGCGCACGACGTACGGCGTCGCTGACGGCACGGACCGCGTCGGCCTGGCCGATCAGGCGAGATCCGATGACCTGCTCCATGTCGAGCAGCTTCGCGGTCTCGCCCTGGAGCAGCCGTCCGGTCGGGATGCCGGTCCACGCCTCGACGACCTCCGCGATCTGCACCGCGCCGACCTCCTCGCCGACCATCTTGTCGGCGTTCGGCTCGGCGTCCTCGACGGCCTCGACCGCCTTGATCTGCAGCTCCAGTGCGGGGATCTGGCCGTACAGCAGCTCGCTGGCCTTCTCGTACTGCTGCTCGCGCTGCAGCTTCTCGGCCTCCATCCGGAGCTGGTCGAGCTGGCGGCGCAGGTCACCCGCGCCCTCGAGCTCGGCCTTCTCCTGCTCCCAGCGCAACTCCAGCGCGCGCAGCTCCTCCTCCTTGTCGGCGAGGTCCTCGCGCAGGTCGGCGAGCCGCTCCACGGAGGCGTCGTCGGACTCCTTGGCGAGCGCGAACTCCTCCATCTTCATCCGGTCGACCTGGCGACGCAGCTGGTCGATCTCCTCCGGGCTGGACTCGATCTCCATCCGCAGCCGGCTGGCAGCCTCGTCGATGAGGTCGATCGCCTTGTCGGGCAGCTGCCGACCGGTGATGTAGCGGTCGGACAGGGTGGCCGCCGCAACCAGTGCGGCGTCGGTGATGCGCACGCCGTGGTGCGCCTCGTACTTCTCCTGGATGCCGCGCAGGATCTGGATGGTGTCCTCGACGCTCGGCTCACCGACGTAGACCTGCTGGAAGCGACGCTCCAGCGCGGGGTCCTTCTCGATCGACTCGCGGTACTCGTCGAGCGTGGTCGCGCCGATCATGTGCAGCTCGCCGCGCGCCAGCATCGGCTTGAGCATGTTGCCGGCGTCCATCTGGCTGTCGCCGCCGGCGCCCGCGCCGACGACCGTGTGCAGCTCGTCGATGAAGGTGATGACCCGGCCCTCGGCGGACTTGATCTCGTCGAGCACGGCCTTGAGCCGCTCCTCGAACTCGCCGCGGTACTTCGCACCGGCGACCATGCCCATCAGGTCCAGGCTCAGCACCCGCTTGCCCTTGAGGCTGTCGGGGACGTCGCCGTCGATCACCCGCTGGGCGAGGCCCTCGACGACGGCGGTCTTGCCGACGCCCGGCTCACCGATGAGCACCGGGTTGTTCTTGGTACGCCGGCTCAGCACCTGGATGACCCGGCGGATCTCCTGGTCACGACCGATGACCGGGTCCAGCTTGCCCTCCTCCGCGGCCGCGGTGAGGTCGACGGAGTACTTGTCGAGGGCCTCGTAGGTGTCCTCGGCGTTCTCGCTGGTGACCCGCCGGCCGCCGCGGATGCCCTCGACCACCTGGCGCAGGCCGTCGGCGGAGAGGCCGGCGTGCTCGAGCACGGTCTTGGCGCTGGACTCGACGCTCGCGAGCGCGATCAGCACGTGCTCTGACGCGACGTACTCGTCCTGCATCGACTGGGCGAGCTCCAGGGCGGAGGCCAGGACGCGGGTGGTGGCCGGCGAGGCCGTGGGCTGCTTGACCGTCGCGCCACTGGCGGACGGCAGCTTGTCGCGCTCCGCGACGGCGGCGCGGACGAGGGTGGGGGCGTCGACGCCCGCCTTGGCGACGACGTTGGCAGCGCTCCCCTCGCTCTGCAGCAGCAGGGCGACGAGGAGGTGGATGGGCTCGAGGGTGCTGTTCCCGGCCGACGTGGCGGCAAGGTTGGCAGCCTCGATCGCCTCGCGTGCTCGCGTGGTGAACTTGTCGGCCCCGAATTGGCTCAAAGCAGGTCTCCTGTAGGTGTGCGTGGATGAGATCGTCCGGGTCGGCCCCGGGGTTCACCGGGTGCCGACGTCTATCTGTTCCAACGTCAGCAAACTTGAGTCCATTCCACTCAACTCTGGTTATCTTGCCGCATTCTCAGCCGACGCGGTAGGTGCCGTCCGGGGTGCCGACGACGGCGTAGCCGTCACCCGCGACCACCCGGACGTCCGCGCCGCCGGCGGACCCGTCCAGCACCGCGGCCCGCTCCCGGCCGGTGCCCGCGTCGAGCAGCGCGAAGCGGCGGCTGCGGTCCGCGAAGGGGCTGAACCGGCCGTCGCCGAGCTGGAGGTGCGGGCGCAGGTAGGGGTTGTGCGCGTGGGAGAGCTCGCGCACCACGACCGCGCCGACACCGTTCCAGACGCCCGCCAGGAAGCGGGCATCACCGGCCGAGGTCGCATCGGGGTCGAGGGCGCGGCGCCAGACGACCCTGCCGCTCTCCGCATCGGTCGCCACCAGCTCCCGCCGGCTGCCCGAGACCCGCTCGGCCAGCACCACGGAGGTGCCGAAGACCTCGGGGCCGTCGGCGTCGGCGTACTCGTCCGGAGCCAGGACCCGGCCGGCGCCCAGGTCGATGTCGAAGGTGGTGACCGGGCCGCCGAGCGTCGTACGCAGGTAGAACCGGTCCATCGGGGCCGAGAGCACGCTGTCGGGGATGATCGGCCCGCGGCAGCCGGCGGGGTTGCGTCGCCGCCCCAGCAGCACGCCGTCCGCGAACACCGCCAGACCGCAGCCGGGCTCGGCGGCCACCAGACGGTCCCCCGTCGTCATCACCAGCCCGGTGGCGTACGCCGGCGGCATCGGGACCGTCACGAGCGGCGCCCCCGTCGCCGGGTCGAGCGCCGTCAGCACCGAGGAGCCGCCCCGCCTGATCCGCACGGCGACCTGCGTCGAGGACTGCCCGGTGGTCGTCGGGAGCAGCTGGTGCGGCACCGGGATCGTGGCCTCCGACCAGACCCGCCGCCACAGGATCCGTCCGTGGGTCCCGACACCCACCAGCGTGCACCGGCCACTCGCCCAGGTCTCCCCGGAGGAGCACGACGACAGCACGGTCGTGGCGGCGGACATCGCCACCGCACGCAGGCGGCCGGGCACGACCGTGGCGGCCGGCCGACGCCACCGCACCTGCCCCGCCCTGTCGTAGCGCGCGACGTTCCCCGCACCGTCGTCGAGCGTGAGCAGGTCGCCCTCCCCGTCGACCACCGGGCCCCAGCCGGGCACGCTCCACAGCTCGCGTCCGCCGTCCAGCGTCAGCAGGTGGACCCGACTGTCGTCGGCAGCGATGAACACGCCACCCGCACGCACCACGGTCTGCCCGGTCAGCGAGGTCCGCCAGGCCGGGTCGCCGGCATCTCCCCTGCCCACCACGAAGGGCAGCCCGACGCCGACGGCCACGACGACCACCCCGGCCAGGACCGCACGGCGTCGCCGCAGGACGAGCCCGATGAGCACCGCGGCGGCCACCACCCCTGCCAGGTAGAGCAGCACCTGGGGCAGCAGCCAACCGGCGGCGAGGAGGGCCACGGCTGCGACGGACAGGACGAGGGTGACGAGCGTTCTCCGAGACATCGGGGAACGCCTACCCCGCGCCCACCGCGACCAAGCGTTACTCCGCGTCGATCTCCGGCGGTACGTCGTGCTCGGGCAGGTCCTCGCTCGCGGCCGTCCGCTCGTCGACCAGCGCCAGCTTGGTGAACTCCTCACCGAAGGGCGTGAGGTGGATGGAGCGCCGGACGACCTTGGCGAACTTCACCGAGTGCAGCGCGGCCAGCACGTCCGGCTGCGCCTCGAGCACCTGGTACTCCTGGTGCTCCTTGACCGGCTCGCGGGAGAACCAGATCAGGCCGAGCCGGAACAGGTTGTTGAGGTACGCCGGCACCTGGTCCAGGTAGCGCAGGCCGGCCCGCGGGCCGACCATGTTCAAACCCGGCGCCACCAGCTGCGAGGACACGATGCCGATCGGTCCGCCGGTGCGGACGTCGACGCTGGGCTGCGGGCCGCGCTCGAGCAGCATGACCAGGATCCGCGCCTCGTCGGGCGCCATCTCGTCGAGGATCCGGTCGAAGGCGGGGTGCCGGTCGTCGTGGCTCCACACGTCGCGCGACTTGGCCAGCAGGTCCTGGCCGCGCTCCCGCAGCGAGGTGGGACGGCTGTCGAGGACCTGGCCGTCGATGGTCGCCGACGCGCGCGGGCGCTGGGCGGGGGTGCCGCCGAGGGCGGTGCCGGCGTTCATCAGCGCGGTCGCGACGGGCACGCCGTCGGCGACCTGCTTGGCGATCTCGCCCAGCGTGCCGACGTACTGGCTGACCTCGCGGACCAGCGCGGCCGCCTCGTCACGGCTGGTGACGGCGCGCCCGACCCGCATCCAGTTGCGGCTGGTCGTGCGCAGACCCCAGCCGGCGGTGTGCAGCGCGGCCGAGCCGGCCACCCGGGCCAGGCCGGGCAGGGTCTCGACGACCGCCGGGGCCGAGAACGACCCGGGCACCGCGGGGAGGCGCGGCAGGCCCTCCTCGTCGTACGCCTCGTCGCTCGTCGCTCGCTTCGCCACGTCTACTCCCAAGTCCACAGTTCGGTGCCTGCCCGGGTCACGCCGGCGGGAAGCCGGGGATGATGTGCCAGTTGAAGATCGCCAGGTGCAGGAAGCCGCCGGCCAGGCCCATGATCGCGCCGTGAGCGTAGAGCATCCACTCGTCCTCCTTGATGGCCGAGCGCATCATCTCGACGAAGTCGCGGGGCGGGAGCTCCTTGGTACGCCGTGCGATGAGGACCCTGATCTTCTCCGACTGCTTGCGGCTGAACTCCGGGTCGCGGAACGGCGTGATGGTGCGGCCGACCGCCTCGGAGGCGAAGCCCTGCTTGATGCTCTCGTAGCGCCGGGCGCCCATCGCCACGTTGAGCGCACCGCGCAGCGGACCGGCCGCCTTGTCGATGGCCGGCGCCATCGCCGTACCGATCATCTGCCGGGTGCGGTCGCCGCGCGGGCCGTCCATGAGGAAGTCGCCGATCCGCTCCAGGGTGATCACGTCGTCGGCGATGATCCGGGCGTAGACCTCGGCGCACTCGTCCTGGCGGCGCAGGAACAGGCCTTGGACCTTGATGCCGAGGATCCGGTGCGGCTCCGGCGGGTCGAAGATCAGCCACATGCCGAGCAGGTTGGTGATCCACCCGACGATGACGCCCATGATCGGAAGCAGCCACGCGAGGTGCCAGGTCTGGTCGATCAGCGCGACCGGGATGCCGAGCAGGAAGCCGAAGATGAAGCCGAAGGCGACCATCAGGTTCAGCTCGCGCTGACCGACGTCCTTGAAGACCTTGACCACGAGGTCCGGGTTCTTCCGGAAGTGGTCGATGACCATGATCTTCGGGTCGAGCAGCTGGTTGATGTGCACGCCGATCTCGTCGGTGATCGTCTTCACGACCGACGGCAGCTGGGCCTGGACCCGGTCCACGACCGCCTGGCGCACGCCGATCGGGAGGTCGCGCCACAGCCGCGGGTTCTCTCGCATCATGACCTCGTCGACCAGCTGCGGGAGGTCGGGGCGGAACACCGACACGATGTGCTCGGCGATCTGGTCGGGCTCGAGCTGGGCGTAGAACTCCGCAGGCGTGCCGAGCTTCGCGATGACCTTGTCGACCGCGATCGAGCCCATCTTCGCCGCCCGCGCGGGGACGATGCCCTGCCAGCCGAAGCCGCCGTCCATCCAGCCCGGGATCTCCTGGAGCTTGCGCGGCATGACGCCGGTGATCTCCTTGAGGCCGGGCACCTGGAAGCCCACGAACTTGACCGGGCTGAACAGCATCCACAGACCCGACCAGTTGATCAGCCAACCGATGATCCCGGTGAAGAAGGGGATGGAGACGAAGGCGAACCAGTCGACGCCGTCCGCCCAGTGGTTGAGCCAATCCTGCACGTGAAGCCCTTCGTCCAGCCCTCTCCCTGGCCGAAGGCTAGTGCCTGTGGCGACTCGGCGTCACACGTAACCGCAGAGAGGAGGGGTTGTCAGCGAGGCCTGCGCCACACCACGACCGCCTGCTGCGAGGTCGGGAGGCGCAGGGCCGGGAGCCGGTCCGACGGCGTGGGAGGTACGCCGGGGGCGGCGGCCGCAGCAGCACGCAGCGCCTCCCGCGTGGCCTCCAGCTCGGCGGCGAGCTCGTCGTTGCGCGCACGCAGCGCGTGCACGGTGTTCTCCAGGTCGAGGATCCGGCGGACGCCCTCGATGCCGATGCCCGAGGAGGTCAGCTGCGCGATCGTGCGCAGCCGGTCGATGTCGTCGCTGGAGTAGCGGCGACCACCGCCGCCGGTGCGGCCGGGGGTGATCAGGCCCAGCCGCTCGTAGGTGCGCAGCGTCTGCGGGTGCAGCCCGCTCAGCTCGGCGGCGACGCTGATCACGAAGACCGCGGCTGCCGGGTCGTGCGACCCGGCAGCCTGGTTGGTCGACCGAGCAGCCATCACTGGCCCTCGAACAGGTTGGCGCGCAGCGGCGTCGAGGCCGTGGCGGCGGCGTACGCCTCCAGCGCGGCCCGGGCCTCGTCGTCGAGGTGGCCGGGCACCTGGACGGCGACCGTGGCGAGCAGGTCACCCTTGCTGCCGTCCTTCTTCGCGACGCCCTTGCCGCGGACCCGGAAGGTCCGCCCGTCGGGCGTGCCGGCGGGGATGCGGAGCGTGACGGGCGGGCCGCCGAGCGTCGGGATCTTGACCTCCGCCCCGAGCGCGAGCTCGGTGAAGGAGACCGGGACGTCGATGGTCAGGTTGTCGTCCCTGCGCCCGAAGACGCGGTGGCCGGTGACCTTCACCGTGACGTACAGGTCGCCCGCGGGACCGCCGTGCTCGCCCGGAGCGCCCTTGCCGCGCAGCTTGATCCGCTGCCCGTCCTTGACGCCGGCCGGGATCTTGGCCTGGACGGTCCGCGTGGACGTGCCGTGGCCGGTGCCGTGGCAGACCGGGCACGCCTCGTCGTACACCATCTGGCGGCCGCCACAGGTCGGGCACGTCTCGTTCATGGAGAAGGCGCCGCCCATCGAGGCCACGACGTAGCCGGTGCCGTCGCACGTCGGGCAGACGTGCGGCTGGGTGCCGGGCTTGCCGCCGGTGCCGTGGCAGGTCTGGCAGACGCTGTCGGTCGAGATCCGCAGGGACACCGTGGCACCCTCGAGCGCCTCGGTGAAGCCGATCGTCGCCGTGGTCTCCAGGTCGGCGCCGCGCACCGGTCGCTGGGTACGTCGCCCACCACCGCCACCTCCGAAGAGGTCGCCGAACAGGTCGCCGAACCCACCGCCACCACCGCCGGACCGCTCGCGGAGCAGGTCCTCGAGGTTGATGCCGCCGCCGGCGCCGAAGCCGCCCGCACCGGCGCCGAAGCCGCCACCGGCCGGGTAACCGCCGAAGCGGCCGCCCGCGAACATCTCCCGCGCCTGGTCGTACTTCGCGCGCTTCTCCGGGTCGCCGACGACGTCGTACGCCTCCGCGACGGCCTTGAACCGGTCGTGCTTGGCGGTGTCGCCGGGGTTGGAGTCGGGGTGGTTGGCGCGCGCGAGCTTGCGGTACGCCTTCTTGATCTCGGCCGCGGTGGCCGTCTTGGCGACGCCCAGCTCCTTGTAGAAGTCCTTGTTCGCCCAGTCGGCCCGGATGCCGTCCATCGGGTCACTCATCGCACACCTCCCATCCGTTCATCAGTTGTCGTTGTCAGCTCTTCCTCGCTGGGTCACTCGGGGTCGACGACCAGCACCTGCGCGGCCCGGACGACGCGGTCACCGATCTTGTAGCCGGCCTTGGCGACCAGCTTGACCGTGGTGACCTGTACGTCGGGGTCCGCGCCCAGGTGGCTGAGCGCCTCGTGCAGGGTCGGGTCGAACGGCTCGCCCGGAGCACCGAACTTGACCAGCCCGACACCCGCCACGACCCGCTCGAGCTGCTCCGCGACGGCCTTGAAGCCGCCCTCGAGGGGCTCGTGCTCGCGGGCACGGTCGATGGTGTCGAGCACCTCGACGATGGGGGCGAGCGCGGCGTACGTCGCGTTCTCCCGCACCAGGTCGCGGTCGCGGTCGACGCGTCGCTTGTAGTTGAGGTACTCGGCCTGCAGCCGCTGCAGGTCCAACGTGAGCTCGGAGACCTTGCTCTCCGCCGCGGCCAGCGGCTCGTCGGCGCCCTCGGCCTCGGCGACGTCCTGGGGCTCCAGGGGACCACCCTCCTCGAGGAGGTTGTCGATCCCGCTGGTGTCGTCGGCGCCCGCGGCCCCGGCCCCTTCCGGGGCCGGGGTCGGGTTGCCCTCGTGGGGCTCGGTCACTTCGACTCGTCCTCGTCGACGATCTCGGCCTCGACCACGTCGTCGTCGGACTCGCCGGTCGCACCGGTGGACCCACCGGCAGCGGCCTGCTCGGCCTCGGCGGCGGCGTACATCGCGGCACCCATCTTCTGGCTGGACTCACCCAGCTTGGAGATGGCCGGGGTGAGCTCCTCGGCGCCGGCCTCCTGGTTCTCCAGGATGCCCTTCAGCGCGTCGACGTCGGCCTGGACCTCGGTCTTGACGTCCTCGGGCAGCTTCTCGCCGTTGTCGGCCAGGAACTTCTCGGTCTGGTAGACGAGCTGGTCGGCCTGGTTGCGGATCTCGACGGTCTCGCGACGCTTGGCGTCCTCGGCGGCGTACTGCTCGGCCTCCTTGACCATCCGGTCGATGTCGTCCTTGCTCAGCGCCGAGCCACCGGAGATCGTCATCGACTGCTCACGGCCGGACGCCTGGTCCTTGGCGGAGACGTGCACGATGCCGTTGGCGTCGATGTCGAAGGTGACCTCGATCTTCGGGACGCCGCGCGGCGCCGGCGGCAGACCGGTCAGCTCGAAGTTGCCGAGCGGCTGGTTCTGCGCCCACATCTGGCGCTCGCCCTGGGCGACCTTGATCTCGACCGACGGCTGGTTGTCGTCAGCGGTGGTGAAGATCTCGGACCGCTTGGTCGGGATCGTGGTGTTCCGCTCGATGAGCGTGGTCATCACGCCGCCCTTGGTCTCGATGCCGAGGGACAGCGGGGTGACGTCGAGGAGCAGCACGTCCTTGACCTCGCCCTTGAGGACGCCGGCCTGGAGGGCCGCGCCGAGCGCGACGACCTCGTCGGGGTTGACGCCCTTGTTGGGCTCCTTGCCGCCGAGCAGCTCCTTGACGAGCTCGGTCACGGCCGGCATACGGGTCGAGCCGCCGACGAGGACCACGTGGTCGATGTCCTTGACCGAGACGCCCGCGTCCTTGAGGACGTTCTGGAACGGAGCCTTGGTGCGGTCGAGCAAGTCGGCCGTCAGCTTCTGGAACTCCGAGCGGGTCAGCTTCTCCTCGAAGTGCAGCGGGCCGTTCTCACCGTGGGTGATGTAGGGCAGGTGGATCGTGGTCTCCTGGCTGGAGGAGAGCTCGATCTTCGCCTTCTCCGCGGCCTCCTGGAGGCGCTGCGCGGCGATCTTGTCGGCGGAGAGGTCGACGCCGTTGGCGTCCTTGAACTTCTTGACCATCCAGTCGACGATCCGCTGGTCCCAGTCGTCACCACCGAGGTGGTTGTCACCGCTGGTCGCCTTGACCTCGACGACGCCCTCGCCGATCTCCAGCAGGGAGACGTCGAAGGTGCCACCACCGAGGTCGAAGACGAGGATGGTCTGGTCCTCGCCCTTGTCCAGGCCGTAGGCCAGCGCGGCCGCGGTGGGCTCGTTGACGATGCGCGCGACGTTCAGGCCCGCGATCTCGCCGGCCTCCTTGGTCGCCTGGCGCTGCGCGTCGTTGAAGTACGCCGGGACGGTGATCACCGCGTCGGTGACGGTCTCACCGAGGTAGGCCTCCGCGTCGCGCTTCAGCTTCTGCAGCACGAAGGCGCTGATCTGCTGGGGCGTGAAGTCCTTGCCGTCGATGTCGACGGTCCAGTCCGTGCCCATGTGGCGCTTGACCGACCGGATGGTCCGGTCGACGTTGGTGACGGCCTGGCGCTTGGCGACCTCGCCGACGAGCACCTCACCGTTCTTGGCGAACGCGACCACCGACGGGGTGGTCCGCGCGCCCTCGGCGTTCGTGATGACCGTGGGCTCGCCGCCCTCGAGGACAGCGACGACGCTGTTCGTGGTGCCGAGGTCGATGCCGACAGCACGTGCCATGTTGTTTTCCTCCTGAATGTTCGTGGTGCAACTTACTTGAGCCGCATTGACTCAAGTTTACACCGATGCCAACGAGACCCTCGCCGGGGTTGTTCCCGGCTCGGGGAGGAAATTTCTGGCGGGCGCTCGCCGCGCTCAGCCGACTGCGAGCGCGGCAGCGTGGCACCGCGCGACAGAGGCCGGGTTCAGGCCGGAGCAGCGACGGGCTGAACCCGGCGATGGAGCATCAGCGGCGACACGCTCGCGCCTCAACCAACACTGACTTCGACGGGGTTGGAGGAGATGTTGCGGGTCTTGTCGAGCACCCGGAAGGTGTTCTTCCCGCTGACGCCGGTCTGGATGTAGGTCGAGAAGGTCGCGTTGCTGACCGGCACGGTCGCGGCGAAGTCGACCCACTGGCCGCCCTGCTTGCGCTGCACCTGCAGGATCTCGCCCTCGCCACCCGGGTAGACGCCGGTCAGGTCGATCTTGCCGAAGTTGGGCACCGTGGTCTCCAGCGCCTGCAGCGAGATCCGCCCGCGCGCGGGCTTGGTGCTCGGCGAGGTCGCGGCGCTCGACGGTGCGGTCGCCGAGTCGGACGCCCGCGGGGCCGAGGTGTCCTGGGTGTCGAGCGTGATGAGCGGACCGCCGGCGTCGGTGGTCTTCTCCGGCGGCGGCAGGTACATCGACTCGCCCTGACCGGCCCCGGTCCCGGAGCTCCCGCCGCCGGCGATCCCGAGCACGTGGGTGCCGACGAGCGCGACGACGGCGAGGACGAGACCCACCGCCAACGAGACGCCGACGAGCGCAACGAGGCCGGTGCGGACGGGGTTGTCGTCGTCGAACGGGCTGCGGCTCACGTCGGCCAGTCTAGGGAGGCGGCCTCAGAAACCCCGCGTCCACACGACCTGCTCGTGCAGCTGCCGGCTGCGCCAGCCCGCCCCGGTCCGCACGAACTCGTGCCGGTAGATGCCGCCCACCTCGACCACCCGGTGGCCGCCCGCACCGTCGGGGACCACCATCGGGTTGTGGAAGTACGCCGCCACGCTGGCCGCGTCGCGCGCCTCGTCGAAGTCGTAGGAGATCTGCTGCAGGGCGTGCAGGTAGCGCGTCGAGAAGGCGGGGAGGTTCTCGGCGAGCCAGGCCTTGACGGTCGCGAGGTCGGCCGCGATGCCGCCGGACTCGGTGTAGTCGATCCGGGCGTCCGCGGTGAAGACGGTGTCGAGGCCGCCCCAGTCCTGGGCGTCGACGGCCTGGGTGTAGCGGGTGAGGGCGTCGGCGATCGCGGCGCGGTCGAGCAGCTCCTGCTGGTCCATCACGCGCCCCTCGGCTCGAGGACCACCACAGGGATCTCGCGGTCGGTCCAGGACTTGTCGAGGCCGTCGGGCTTGGGCTTGGTCGCAGACATGGGCTTCCCCTGTACTAGAACACGTTCTAGTCTGCACGGTATGCGCTTCACCTACGCCGAGGCAATGACCCAGGCCACCTACTACGCGCCGCTCGCGCAGGCGGCCGAGGCTGCCGGCTACACGTCGATGACGGTCGCCGACTCCCTGATCTACCCGAAGGAGTCGGACTCGACGTACCCCTACACCGACACCGGGGACCGCGAGTTCCTGCTCGGCAAGGAGTTCATCGAGACCAACATCTTGTGCGCGCACCTCTTCGCGGTCACCTCCACGCTGCGGCTCACCCCGTTCGTGCTGAAGCTGCCGATCCGGCCGCCGGTGCTGGTCGCCAAGCAGGCGTCGTCGCTGGCCTACCTGTCCGGCAACCGGCTCGGCCTGGGCGTCGGGCTGTCGCCGTGGCCCGAGGACTTCGCGGCGCTGGGCGTGCCGTGGGAGCGCCGCGGCAAGCGGATGGACGAGTGCATGGACATCCTGCGCGGGCTCACCTCGGGCGAGTTCTTCGGCTACCAGGGCGAGTTCTACGACCTCGAGCCGCTCCAGCAGTGCCCCGCCCCGACCGAGCGGATCCCGCTGCTGGTCGGCGGCCACTCCGACGCCGCGCTGCGGCGCGCGGTGGTGAAGGGCGACGGCTGGATGCACGCCGGCGGCGACGGGGAGGAGCTCGACCGGCTGCTGGCCCGGCTCGCCGAGATCCGCAGGGCGGAGGGCGACACGCGCGACGACTTCGAGGTGCACGTCATCTCCTACGACGCCTACTCGCCCGACGGGGTGAAGCGGCTCGAGGACAAGGGGGTGACCGACTGCATCGTCGGGTTCCGGGTGCCCTACATCAAGGGCCCCGACACCGAGCCGCTCGAGCCGAAGATCCGGCACCTCGAGCAGTTCGCCGAGAACGTCATCGCGAAGGTGAACCCGTGAGCGCGGCGTACGGACTCACCAAGCCGCTGCAGGACGCGATCGCGGAGGCCGAGGAGCTGATCGCGAACGCGCCCTTCATCCGCACCGAGGCCGACCGGCTCGAGGGCTACGAGTACCTCTCCGGGCGGATCCGGATGGCGATGCAGAACGCCTTCGACTACGACCTCGACCAGCCCGTCCTCATCAACCCGACGCACCAGTTCTCCAAGCAGGGCCTGGACAACCCGGACGCGATCTACTTCAACGCCTACCTCCGCGAGGGGGTGGAGTACGTCGTGCGCGGCCGCCGCGGCACCTCGGCCGACCTGTCCTTCCAGGTGATGGGCGGCATGTACTCCGCGACCTCGGCGGCCACCTCGATGCTCGCCATCGACGACCGCTCGCTGTCCATCGACGCCGACGGGAGCTTCGAGCTCCGCTACACGGCCGAGCCGGGCGCGAAGACGTTGATCGTGCGCGAGGTCTTCAACGACTGGGACACCGAGTCGCGCGGCACGTTGTGGCTGGAGCGCCCCGACACGCTCGGGCTGCCGCGCAAGGAGCGGACGCGGGAGTCGCTCGCGAAGAAGTACGACGTCGCGGCCCGCTCGCTCACCGGCTCCATCCAGACCTGGTTCGCGTTCCCCCACTTCTTCCAGTACAAGGAGCCGGCCAACACCCTCACCACACCGGCCTCGACCCCGGGCGGCCTGGCCTCGCAGTTCTCCTCGATCGGTCACTACGACCTCGCCGAGGACGAGGCGATGATCGTGACCGTGCCGGCCTGCGGCGATTGCAGCTACCAGGGCATGCAGATCGGGTCGGACTGGTACGCCTCCACCGACTACGAGACCCACCAGACCTCGCTGACCAAGGCCCAGGCCTCCGTCGACGACGACGGCATGATCCGCTTCGTCATCTCCGAGCGCCCGCCGGGCGGCACCCCGATCGCGAACTGGCTGGAGACCACCGGCCACCGCACCGGTCCGATCATGCTGCGTTGGCAGCGGGTCGAGCGCGACCTCGCCCCCGCCGACGGCCCGACCGTCGAGATCGTCAGGGCCGCCGACGCGGCGGCGGTCGCCGGCGCCGTATCGCTCACGGAGGAGGAGTACGCCGCCCGCATCACCGCCCGCCAGGTCGCGATCGCCCGCCGGATGATCTCCTGACGCGAGACCCGCCTTCTGGCTGCTCGAGACCCGGGTCCTGGCGAGCCGGACCCGCCAGAACCCGGATCTCGACCGGCCAGAACCCGGGTCTCGCGTGGCAGGGTGGGGTCATGACCGAGCGCATCGCACTGGACCTCCCCGACGGCCGGGTCCTCGACGTCCAGGTGTCCGGACCGGCGGACGGGATCCCGCTGGTGTGGCACCACGGCACCCCGGGCTGCAGCTACCAGTCGGCGCAGAAGCAGCAGGTGCTGGCCGAGCGCGGCCTGCGGCTGGTGTCCTACTCACGCGCGGGCGCCGCGGGCTCCACCCGCAACCCGGGCCGGACGGTCGCCGATGTCGCGGCCGACGTGGCCGCGATCGCCGACCACCTCGGCGCCGAGAGGATCTACACCGGCGGCCAGTCGGGCGGCGGACCACACGCGCTCGCGACCGGCGCCGGTCTCCCCGACCGGGTGCTCGGGGTGCTGGCGGTCTGCTCGGTCAAGCCGTACGTCGACCAGCCCGACTTCCTCGACGGCATGGGCGCCGCCAACGTCGAGGAGTTCAACCTCGCCCTCGAGGGCGAGGAGGCGCTGCTGCCGTTCCTGCTGCAGGACCGCGAGGGCATCATCACCGCCGACGCGCAGAGCGTCATCACGACGCTGGACAGCCTGCTGCCCGACGTCGACCGCGCGGCGCTCACCGGCGAGGTCGGCGCGGACCTGCTGGCCAACCTCGCCGGCGGTGTCGCGGAGCTCTACGGCTGGCTCGACGACGACCTGGCATTCACCCGCGACTGGGGCTTCGCGCTCGACGACATCCGGGTGCCGACGTACCTGTGGCAGGGGTCGGCGGACCTGATGGTGCCGTTCCACCACGGTCAGTGGCTGGCCGAGCACATCCCCGGCGTCGTACCCCACCTGCTCGAGGGCGAGGGGCACCTCTCGATCCAGGTCAACCGGTTCGCCGACATGGTCGACGAGCTGCTCGCCTAGCGCTCCGGGATCCAGTCGAAGGTGTCGGGGTTCGGGCCGGTGCGGCCGGCCTCGCCCTTGTCCAGCGCGGTGAGCGCGGCGACGTCCTCGGCGGTCAGCGCGAAGTCGAAGATGTCGGCGTTCTCCGCGAGCCGTGCCTTGCTCAGCGACTTCGGGAACACGATGTCGCCGCGGTCGAGGGCCCAGCGCAGCAGCACCTGGGCGGGCGTCTTGCCGAACCTCTCCGCGACGGCCACGACGACGGGGTCCTCGAGCTCGCCACCGCCCTGTCCCAGCGGCGACCACGCCTCGACGGCGGCACCGTGCTTCCGCGTCGCGGCGCGGGCGACGTCGTTGGCGAAGTACGGGTGGGCCTCGATCTGGTTCACCGCCGGTACGACGCCGGTGGCGCTGATGATCCGGTCGAGGTGCTCGGGCTGGAAGTTGGACACACCGATCGAAGTGGCCAGGCCGGCCTGCTGCGCCTCGATGAGCGCCTCCCAGGTGGAGACGAAGTCGCCGTCGTACTTCGTGGGCAGCGGCCAGTGGATGAGGAAGAGGTCGACCGCGTCGAGGCCGAGCTTCTCCAGCGAGACCTCCAGGGACGGCCGCACGTCACCGCGCTCGTGGTAGCCGTTGTTGAGCTTCGTCGTCACGTAGAGCTCCTCGCGCGGCAGGCCGGCGGCCTCGATCGCACGGCCGGTGCCCTCCTCGTTGCCGTACATCTGCGCGGTGTCGAGGTGGCGGTAGCCGAGCTCGAGGGCATCGGTGACGACGCGCTGCGCCTCGCCGTTCGGCACCTGCCAAAGGCCGAGCCCGAACTGGGGGATGGAGGTCTTGTCGTTGAGGTCGATCCGAGGAGACGTCATACAAGCGCCAACACGACCGGGCCTGACCTATTCCCCGGACACGCTCGACAAGAAGTGGAACACGTTCTACATTTCGATACGCCCGCTCGTACCTCACGGGCTACTCAATGACCGAAAGAACGTGATGGTTGAGCTGCTCAAGGACAAGGTGATCGTCCTCTCCGGCGTCGGGCCGGGGCTCGGGCGCGCCCTCGGCGAGGAGGCCGCGCGGATGGGGGCCGACCTCGTCCTCGCGTCCCGTACGCCGAAGCGACTCGAGAAGATGGCCGAGGTCGTCCGCGAGCACGGCCGCCGCGCCCTCGTCGTACCGACCGACATCACCGACGAGGGCGCCCGCGCCGAGCTGGTGTCGGCGTCGCTCGAGGAGTTCGGCAAGGTCGACTGCCTGATCAACAACGCCTTCGGCATCCCGCCGATGGACCCGATCTCCACGCTCGAGCTGGACGGCCTGCGCACCGCGCAGGAGACCAACGTCTTCGCGCCGCTGCGGCTCTCGGCCCTCTTCGCCGAGGCCCTCGCGCAGACGTTGGGGGCGATCATCATGGTCAACTCGTGCGTCATCTACTCCAGCCAGCCCGAGTACTCCGGCTACAAGCTGTCCAAGGGCACCCTGGAGCACCTGGCGCAGTCGCTGGCCACCGAGCTCGGGCCGCGCGGCATCCGGGTCAACAGCGTCGCGCCGTCCTACATCTACGAGGACGTCAACAAGGCCTACTTCGACTGGATCGCGTCCGAGACCGGCCGCACCCACGAGGAGGTGTACGCCGAGAAGGCCGCGCCCACCGACCTGAAGCGGCTGGCCACGCCCGACGAGGTCGCGCGGGCGGCCCTGTTCCTCGCCTCCGACCTGGCCAGCGCGGTCACCGGGCAGATGCTCAATGTCGACTGCGGCGAGTTCCACTCATGAGACAACGTGAGCGCGCGGACGTCGGCACCCTCGAGGACATCCAGGCCGCCGCGACCCGCACCACCGGCCTGACCGACTTCGGGTTCGCCGACGCGCCGGGCCACGAGGAGGCCTTCCGGGTCCTCGTCGAGGACCTGTCCTCGCCGGAGGCGGGCCTCACCGGCGTCGGCAACTACTTCATGCGCTCCCAGGTGAAGAGCGCGCTGGTCGCGCGGCTGCTCACCCAGACGCGCTTCGCGGAATTCCCGCAGCACGCCGACGTGGCGATCGAGCGGCCGATCTTCGTCGTCGGCCTCCCCCGCACCGGTACGACGGCGCTGAGCCGGCTGCTCTGCGCCGACCCCGCGCACCAGGGCCTGGAGATGTGGCTCAGTGAGTTCCCGCAGCCGCGGCCGCCGCGGGACACCTGGGAGAGCGACCCGATCTTCACCGCCATGCAGGCGGCCTTCCAGGAGCACCACATCACCAACCCCGAGTTCATGGGGATCCACTACTCCGACGCGACCGAGCCCGAGGAGTGCTGGCGGGTGCTGCGCCAGACCGGCAAGTCGATCGGCTTCGAGTCGCTCGCGCACATCCCCCGCTACTCGGCCTGGCTGGCGCAGCAGGACTGGACCGACGCCTACCAGCGGCACCGGCAGAACCTGCAGCTGATCGGCCTGCACGACCAGGACAAGCGGTGGGTGCTGAAGAACCCGTCCCACCTGATCGCGCTCGACGCCCTGATGGCGGTCTACCCGGACGCCCTCGTCGTGATGACCCAGCGGGACCCGGTCACCTCCGTCGCCTCGGCGTGCTCGCTGTCCGCCGAGGCCACCGAGGGGCACTCGACGACCTTCGTGGGCGAGACGCTGGGACGCGACCAGCTCGGCCACCTGTCGCGGCAGTGGGACGCGTTCTGGAAGGCCCGTCCGGCGTACGACGAGAAGCAGTTCCTCGACGTCGACTACCGCGGCTTCGTGGCGGATCCCGTCGGCACCGTGGGCGCGATCTACGACCACTTCGGGCTCACCTGGAGCCAGGACGCGCAGGACGCCGTACGCCGCCTCGACGACGAGTCCCGCAACGGTCCGCGTCGCCCGTCGCACCACTACGACCTGGCCGACTACGGCCTCACGGAGTCGGAGATCATCCAGACGTTCAGCCGATGAGGCGCCGCGCCCGCTCCTTGATGTCCGCCCACGAGCCGCGCTGGCGCAGGGTGGCGCCACTGGGTGCGTCCGGGTCGTCCTTGGCCCACGCGGAGTAGTCGGCGAACGAGCCCGTCGCGCCCGGCGAGGCGAGGTAGCGGGCCACGATCGCCACGACCTGGTCGTCGGTCCAGCGGCGGCTGGTGGAGCGGGTGGAGTTGGCGCTCAGGCCGGCCGCCGCGCAGGCCGCACGCCACGTGCCGAGCCGTCGGATGAGGAGGGCCGGGGAGGCGGCGTCGGCGTGCCCGCGCTGCCAGGCGTCGTAGGCGCCCGCGGTCAGCGGCTCGCCGAGGTCGGCGGCGGCCGCCCGAAGACCGGCGATCAGCTGGTCATCGGTGAACTCGGGATCGCGCACCCCCCGACCCTAATCCGCCGGAGTCAGACCTTGCAGAGGCAGAACGGGTGACCGGCCGGGTCGAGGAAGACACGGAACGTCGTGCCCGGCTGGTGGTCGTGCTTCGTGGCCCCCAACGCGAGCACCGCCTCCTCGGCGACGTCGAGGTCGTCGACGTCCACGTCGAGGTGCATCTGCTGGGGGACGTCCTGCCCGGGCCACGCCGGTGGGCGGAAGTCCTCGACCTGCTGGAAGAAGAACGGTCGGTCGCCGTCGGCGAAGCCCGCCCAGGTGCCGTCCTCGTCGACCTTCGGAGTCCACCCGAGGAGGCGGCCGTAGAAGTCGGCGAGGAGCGCGGGGTCGGGGCAGTCGATGACGAAGATGGGGTCGCGTGCGATGGCCATGCCCGCGACGCTAACCGCGGCCACCGACAAGCCCGTCACGCCGTGCGATCGCGGCCGCCTCGGTCCGGCCGGACGCGCCGAGCTTGGCGAGGATGTTGGAGACGTGCACGCTCACCGTCTTGGTGCTGATGAACAGCTGCTTGCCGATCTCGCCGTTGGTGCGGCCCTCGGCCACGAGCGCGAGGATCTCGTTCTCGCGCTCGGTCAGCCGGCCGGGCTCGGTGGCGGTGCGCGTCGGCGCCGCACCGGACGCCGTCAGGGCGTCCGTGAGCCGCACCCAGCCGAGCTGCTTCGCGGTCGCCCGGGCGGCGTCCGCGTGCCGACGCGCGGCGTCGCGGTCACCGAGCTGCCGCAGGATCGACGCGTACGACGCCCGCACCCGCGCGCCCTCGACGACGTGGCCCATCGCGTCCGCCCGTGCGACGGCCAGCTCCCAGGCGGCGACGAGCTCGTCGCGGGTGGGCGGGTCCTCGCCGGCCAGCCAGCGCACCCGCAGGTCCTCGGCCGCGAGCCGCGCCTGCCAGAGCCGGCCCTCGATGCCCCAGTCGTGCGCCTTGACGACCATCCGGCCGTCCTCGGCGACGCGGGCGGCCTCGGTCGCGAGGCGCGTCCGCTCCACGCCCGACGCGGTGGGGAGCGCCGCCGCGATCACCGCGAGCGTCTGCGCGGCCAGCCGTACCCCGGCGGGGAACCGCGGCTGCCAGATCTCGGTGAGCAGGCCGGTGGCCCGGCCGTGCAGGTCCAGCGCGGCGTCGGCATCGGCCGCGTCGGCGTACACCTCGAGCTCGGTGCCGGCGGAGAAGACCGCGATGGCGCCCTCGTCCGGCCAGAGCGCGCGCAGCGCGACGAGCTCCTCGAGGACGTCCTCGCCGCGGGCGTGCCGGATGGAGAGGTGGGTCGGGGCGAGGATGCCGCGCGGCACCGGCGGCGCGACCCGGCCGACGGTCACGAGCGCGAGCGCGTCCGCCCACTCGCCGCGGATCCAGCGGATGATCCCGAGCTGCCACCGCGCGTCCAGGACGTACGGCGCCCAGTCCTGACCCTGGCCGCGGGCCAGCACCGAGCGGTACCACTCCTCGGCCTCGTCCCACTCGGCCTCGTCCTGGTGCGAGCGCGCGAGCAGGAAGCGGGCGCGCAGCTCGGGCCGCAGCGCGTCGGCCATCTCGGCGTGGTGGACGGCGTCGCGGAGCGCGCGCCGGAGGTCGGCCGGCCCCTCCCGGAGCCGGCTCAGCGTCGCGATCACCGCCGAGACGACGCCCCCGAGCCCGAGTCGCTCGGCGAGGGCGAGGGCCTCGGTGGCGACCATCTCGGCCTGCTGGGTGCTCGACGCGTCGCCCATCGTCACCCGCTTCGCGAGCAGCTCGGCGTGCGTCGCGAGCGCCTCCGCGCGGACGGCCGTGCCGTCCGGCGCCAGCGCGACAGCCTCGCTCGAGACGTCAGCGGGGTCGATGCCGGACTCGACGTAGCTGAGTAGCTCGGCGTACGACGCCAGCAGCCGGACCCGGCTCTCGACCGGACCGGCGGGCGTCGCGAGCTGCTGGGCGAGCAGGGCGACGGCGCGCTGGGCGTCGCCGCTGGCGGTCTGCGCGTCGGACGCGCGGAGCACGATCGTCGCCACGTCGATGCCGAGCCGCTCGGCCCGGTCGCCGTCGGCGAGCAGCTCCAGCGCGTTCTCGTAGTGACCGGCCGCGTCGTCGGGACCGCCGACCGACATCGCCTCGTCGCCGGCCTCGATGCTGGCCGTCACGGCCCGGTCGAGGTCGCGGGCGCGCCACGCGTGGCGGGCGAGCTCGGCGGCGGTGCCGGTGGCGCCGGCGGTCAGCGCGGCGACGTACTGCTGGTGCAGGCGGACCCGCTCGCCGGGCAGCAGGTCGTCGTAGACGGCCTCGGCGAGCAGCGCGTGCCGGAAGGAGTACGCCGCCGCGCCCGCCTCCAGCAGGTTCATCTCCACCGCGGACCGGACGCCCGCCTCGAAGTCCTCGGGCGTCAGGTTCGAGGCCGCGGCGAGCAGCTCGTGGCCGACCCGGCGGCCCGCCACGCTCGCGAGCCGGACGACCTCGCGGCCCTCGTCCGGCAGCCGGTCCAGGCCGACCAGCAGCACGTCGGCCAGGTCGCCCGGCAGGCACTCGCCGCCGCACTCGGAGGCGACGAGCTCCTCGACGAAGAATGCATTGCCCTCGGCACGTCGGACGATCGCGTCGGCGCGCCCGGCCGCGAACGGCGTCGGCGCGAGCTCGGCGATCAGCCGGCGCACCGCGCGATCGGGCAGCGGAGCCAGCGACAGCCGGCTCATCTCCGGCAGGCGTGCCCACTCCGCGACCTGGCGGCGCAGCGGGTGCCGGCGGTGCAGGTCCTCGGTGCGGTAGGAGGCGACGATGGCGACGGTCCCGGCGTACTGCCGGGCGAAGAGGAAGCCGAGGAGGTCCCGGGTGGACTGGTCGGCCCAGTGGGTGTCCTCGATGACGAGCAGGACAGGTGCGTCCGCCGCGGCCTCGTCGAGCAGCGCGTGCACGCCGGTGAACAGCGCGGCCCGGTCGGTGGCCTGCTTCTCGCCCGGCGCCACCCGGTGGCCGGGCTGGAGCCGGTCGAGGGCGGGGTGCGAGGCGACCACGCGAGCGAGCAGCTCCGGCTGCTCGGCGGCGAACCGGCCCACGACCACGGAGAACGGCAGGTAGGGCAGCGCGCTCTCGCCGAAATCCAGGCACGCACCCGCGTGCACCTGCCAGCCGGCCGCGACCGCACGGTCGCGCAGCGCCATCAGCAGCCGGGTCTTGCCGACCCCGGCGTCCCCGGAGAGCAGCACGCTGGCGCTGCGGCCGCCATCGATGCCGAGCAGGTCGGCGAGCTCGTCGAGCTCGGCGTCGCGGCCGATCATGACCGGACTGGAACGAGCTGCCATGCCCACCATCATGGCGGTCGCCGGGGACACCCGGCGACCGCCTTTCCGCGAGCTCACCTCCCGGAGGGCGCGGACTCCCGGCGCAGCCCGCGGGCGACCCGGGCGCGCGATCCCTCGCGGCGGCGCATCGTCCGCTCGTAGCCCTCGAGGTGGGCGTCCTTGAAGCTGGTCACGGCGAACACCTGCAGCTGGCTCATCGTCTTCTCCTTCGTCGGTGTGATGACCCGAATCTGCTCGTCTGAGGTAGGCACCCACATCGGTCGACCTCCCTATTCGTCGCCGCGTGCGGAGGACCCCGCGGAATGAGGTAGCCGTAGGGGAATCCGGCGGGGGTGCGGTGTTGTTGGATGGGGACGTGGAGTTCGCCGAGGTCGTACGCCGGAGGCGGATGACCCGCGCCTACGACACCGCTCCCGTCGATCCCGACGTGGTCGAGCGGCTGCTCGCGCAGGCCCACCGGGCGCCCAGCGCGGGCAACTCGGCCGGGTGGGCGTTCGTCGTGCTCGACACCCCGGAGGACGTCGCGCGCTTCTGGCGGGCGCAGACCGACGCGGCCATGCCCGGCGGCTCCCCCGACGCCTGGCTGACCGGGATGATGCGGGCGCCCGTCGTGGTGGTTCCGTGCAGCCGGCGGTCGGTCTACCTCGACCGCTACGCCGGTGCCGACAAGGCACGCGCCGGGCTCGGCGACCGCGACGAGGCGCAGTGGGCGATGCCCTACTGGGACCTCGACACCGCGATGGCGGCGCTGCTCGTCCTCCAGGGGGCGACCGACGCCGGGCTCGGGTCGTGCTTCTTCGGTCTCGTGCCCGGCCGCGTCGACGCGGTGAAGGCCGCGCTGGGCCTCACCGGCCACGACGCCCCGCACCCGATCGGGGCGATCACGATCGGCCACCCCGACCCGGCCCGCCCCGCGGCGCGGTCGCTGCGGCGGCGTACCGGCTGGAGGGCGGTGGCCCACCGCGGCGCCTACGGCAACGGCTGGCCGTCGTGAGGCCCCCGATCCGCGCCGACCACCTGACCAGGGACGACCTGGCGCGCACCGACCCGGTGCTGCCGCGGATCGCCCGGCTGCTGCGGCCCTACCGCGGCCAGATCGTGCTGGTGCTGGTGGCGGTCGTGGTGGCGGCGGCGCTGAGCTCGGTGCCGCCGTTCCTCACCCGCGCGATCTTCGACAAGGCGCTGTTCCCGCTGGACGGATCGCGGCCGCACCTCACCCTGCTCGCGTGGCTGGTCGCCGGCATGTGCCTGATCCCGGTCGTCGCCTCGATGATCTCGATCGTCCAGAACTGGCTGACCTCCACGGTCGGCAACTCGGCCATGGCCGACCTGCGCGGCGACCTGTTCGAGCACCTGCAGACCATGGAGCTGGCGTTCTTCACCGCCACGAAGACCGGCGCGATCCAGTCGCGGCTGGCCAACGACGTCGCCGGCGTGCGCACGGTGCTCACCGACACCGCGACGAGCATCGTGCAGAACTCGGTGACCGTCACGGCCGCGTTCGTGTCGATGGTCGTGCTGTCGTGGCAGCTGACGATCCTGACCCTGGTGCTGATGCCGCTGTTCGTGTGGCTGCAGCTCAAGGTCGGCAAGCGGCGGCAGCGGCTCGCCCGCAGGACCCAGGAGTCGCTGTCGGAGATGACCGCGATCACCGAGGAGGCGCTCTCGGTCTCCGGGATCCTGCTCGCGAAGGTCTTCAACCAGCACGCCTTCGAGGTCGACCGCTACCGCGAGGCCAACCGCCGCCAGACCCGGCTGCAGGTCGAGCAGGCGATGACCGGCCGCACCTTCTTCGCGGTCGTGCAGACCACGTTCGCGATCACGCCTGCGCTGATCTACCTGGCCGCGGGCTGGATCCTCACCGGCCGGCTCCCGATCGGCACCGGCACCCTGACCGCCGGCACCATCGTCGCGTTCACGACGCTGCAGGGCCGGCTGCAGATGCCGCTGCTGCAGCTGATGCGGGTCTCGCTGGACGTGCAGACCTCGCTGGCGCTGTTCCGCCGGATCTTCGAGTACGTCGACCTCGAGCCGGCCATCGTCGACCGCCCCGGCGCCGTCGCCCTGCCGGTCGACGAGGTCAAGGGCCGGGTCGAGCTGGACGGGGTGTGGTTCCGCTACCCCGAGCCGCGCCAGCTCACCGGCGACCCCGGACGTCATACGGACGGAGCGCTGGAGGGCTCGGAGCGTATGACGTCCGAGGAGCAGTGGGCGCTGCAGGACGTCAGCCTCGTGGTCGAGCCCGGCCAGCTCGCGGCGATCGTGGGTCCGTCCGGCTCGGGCAAGACCACGACGACGTACCTCATCCCGCGGTTCTTCGACGTGACCCGGGGCGCGGTCCGGATCGACGGGCACGACGTGCGCGACCTGACCATGGACTCGCTGGCCGACCTGGTCGGCATGGTCACCCAGGAGCCGTACCTCTTCCACGGCACCATCCGCGACAACCTCGCCTACGCGCGCCCCGACGCCACCCAGGACGAGATCGAGCAGGCCGCGCGGGACGCGAACATCCACGACCGGATCATGAGCTTCCCGCAGGGCTACGGGACGATCACCGGCGAGCGCGGCTACCGGCTCTCCGGCGGCGAGAAGCAGCGGCTCGCGATCGCGCGGGTCCTCCTCAAGGACCCGCCGGTCCTGATCCTCGACGAGGCGACCTCGGCGCTCGACAACGAGACCGAGCGGTTGGTCCAGGAGGCCCTCGAGCGCGCCACCCGCGCGCGCACCACGATCGCGATCGCCCACCGGCTGTCCACGATCCGCTCCTCCGACGTGATCTTCGGCCTGGTCGACGGCCGGGTCGTCGAGCGCGGCACCCACGACGAGCTGCTCGCCGACCCCGAGGGGCTCTACGCCCGGCTCTGGCAGGAGCAGCTGCGGGCGCGGAGAGGGTGAGGAGGGGCCGATGAGGTACGTCGTCGTGGGGCTCGGCGCGATCGGCGGCACCATCGCCGCCCGGCTGAGCCTGGCCGGTCAGGAGGTGCACGGCATCGCCCGCGGCGCCCACCTCGACGCGGTCCGGGCCGACGGGCTGCTGCTCCGCTCCCCCGCGGGTCGGGACGTCGCTCGGTTCCCCGCCTCGACGCTGGACGAGTACGGGTACGCCCACGGTGACGCGATCGTGCTGGCGGTGAAGAGCCAGGACACCCAGGGCGTGCTGGCAGAACTCGCCGGCGTCGTACCGGACAGCACGCCGGTGCTCTGCGCCCAGAACGGGGTCTCGAACGAGCCCGCCGCGCGGCGCTGGTTCGCGAAGGTCCTGGGCGTGGTGGTGCAGTGCCCGGCCGTCCACCTGCGTCCGGGCGTCGTCGACGTCTACTCCAGCCCGGTGCCCGGGGTGCTGGACCTCGGGCTCCACGGCGGCGGCGAGGACGACCTGACGAGGGCGGTGGCCGCGGACTGGTCGGCAGCAGGTTTCGCCTCGATCTCGGTCCCGGACATCGACGCCTGGAAGCACGCGAAGCTGCTCGGGAACCTGTTCAACGCGATCGAGGTCGTGTGCGGCACCGGTGACGACGCCGCGGCCCTCGGCGAGCGGGTGCGGGCCGAGGCGAGGGAGGTCCTGGACCGCGCGCGCATCGCGTACCGGACCGCCCCCGAGGAGCGGGCCCGCGTCCGCGAGCACCTCCGGTTCGGGGAGGTCGACGGCCCGCGGCCGGGCTCCTCGATGTGGCAGAGCGTGAACCGTGGGCAGCAGGTCGAGGCCGACTTCCTGAACGGCGAGATCGTCCGGCTGGCGCGGGCGGTCGGTGCGGACGCTCCCCTCAACCGCGCCCTGCAACGGCTGGCGCGCGAGGTCGCCTCCGGCCGTCGCGCGCTCGGCGAGACGCCTGCCGCGGAGGTCGGCTGAATCACGCGAGCTCAGGCCAGGCCGAGGATCCGGGCGCACTCCAGGGCGACGTACAGCTCGGCGGCGTCGACGGGCAGCGCGAGGTCACGGCCGGTGACCTCCTCGAGCCGGCGGACCCGGTAGCGCACGGTGTTGCGGTGGACGTGCAGCTCCCGGGCCGCGGTGGACGTCGACCCACCGGCGGCGAGCCAGGTGCGGGCGGTCTCGATGACCACCGCCCGGTCGTCCTCCGCCAGCGCCATGATCGGCCCGAGCACCGCCTCGGCGAGCTGACGCGCCTGGTCCGGGCTGCTCGCGAGGAGCACGGCGAGCGGTTGCTCCTCGAAGCGCACGACCTCCACCGAGCCCGGCGTGGCGGCCGCGCACGCGACCCGGGCCTGGTGCCGCGCGCGGGTCGCCTCCTCGAGCGACGCGAACACCTTGCTCACCCCGACCCGGCCGGCGGCGAGCTCCCGCAGCGCGGCGACCAGGGCGTCGACGTCGTACCCCACGCGGAGGGCGACGACGCCGTCCTGGTGGTCGCGGTCCAGGCGCCACGCGGAGGCGACGTTGGTACGCCGGAGCACCCGCTCCACGTCGCCGAGCGCGTCCTGCCCGGGGCCGGGCGTCTCGGCGGCCACGACGACGAAGCCGCGGCCGCCGTCGAGGGCCAGCACGTTCTCGCCCTGCATGCCGCCGCGGTCGTCACCGTCGAGGAGGGCGCCGACGACCACGGCGCGCTCCTGGCTGTCGCGGCGGATCCGCTCGGCGAGGGCGGTCCGGTAGGCGTCGGTGACGTGCACGGCGAGGTCGTCGCTGACGGTCCAGATGTCCGCCGCGGCCCGCAGCAGCACCTCCTGCTCGTCGGGGCCGGCGTGCTCGAGGAGCAGCTCCCAGATGTAGCGCCCGCCGATCCGGAACGCCTGCAGCACGGCGGCGTACGGGAAGCCCTGGGAGGCGCGCAAAGCGCCCGTGGCGCGCGGGCTGTCGAGGCTGACCGGCCGGTCGCCCGCGAGCTGGCCGAGGATGTAGCGGACGTTGTCGGAGCACGACTCGTCGATGCTCTCCCGGTCGCCAGGTCGAGCGGCGTACTCGGGGATCTCGGCGCAGATCCGGTCGGCCATCCTCCGGCCGAGGTGGTCGGCGTCGGCCAGCAGCCGACGACTCAGGTCGCGCACCTCGGGTGCGACGTCCGGCCGGTCGGTCGAGGGGGAGATGGCCACGGGATGAACGTAGACCGCTGACTGTGCACGCGCACACAACCCACGCGCGCAGCTTCGTGCCCGAGCCCGATGACCCGACCCCCTCCGGAGGACCATAGTGGGGGTGTCCCCGGAAGCGCCGCCGCAGTCGCGATCCACCCCGCTCGAACCCTTGGAGACCCCGATGAGCGACCTGTCCACCCTCGCCGCCGATGCCGCCCCTCTCGACGTCCTCCTCGTCGACGCAGCGCTCGGCCCGCTGCGCCGCTTCCAGCCCGACATGTCCACCGCCAAGTGGGCGCTGTCCCTGGCGCGTACGCCGCGCAACACCGCCCGCCGCCTCGGCGGGCTCGGCGCCGAGGCCGGCCGGATCCTGGTGGGCTCCTCCGACGTCGCCCCGAAGCGCGGCGACCGTCGCTTCGCCGACACGGCGTGGCGCGACAACCCGTTGCTCAAGCGGCTCGCCCAGGTCTACCTCGCGACCGGTACGACGGTTGACCAGCTGGTCTCCGACGCCGACCTCGACCCGCGCGACCGCAAGCGGGTCCGGTTCTTGATGGAGAACCTGGTCGAGGCGCTCGCGCCGAGCAACGTGCCGCTGATCAACCCGGAGTCGGCTAAGGCCGTCATCGACACCGCCGGCCTCAGCCTGGTCCGCGGCGGCACCCAGCTGGTCAAGGACCTCGCGTCCTCGCCCCGGATCCCCGAGATGGTCGACACCAGCGGCTTCACCCTCGGCGAGAACGTCGCCGCGACCCCGGGCGAGGTGGTGTTCCGCAACGACGTGCTCGAGCTGATCCAGTACGCACCCCAGACCGACGAGGTGTACGACGTCCCGCTGATGATCGTGCCGCCGACGATCAACAAGTTCTACGCGGTCGACCTGGCCCCCGGGCGCAGCCTGATCGAGCACAGCGTCAAGGCCGGTCGGCAGACCTTCGTCATCTCCTGGCGCAACCCGGACGCGCGGCACGCCGCCTGGAACTTCGACACCTACGTCCGCGCGATCCTCGACGCGCTCGACGCCGTCGAGGAGATCACCGGCGCCGAGACGACGTTCCTGGGTGGCATCTGCTCCGGTGGGATCCTGGCCAGCATCACGGCGGCGTACCTCGCCGGAATCGGCCGCCAGGACCGGATCGCGGCGCTCTGCCTCGCGGTCACGGTCATCGACAACCACGACGCCGGCACGGTCTCCGCGCTGTCCGACCCGCGGCTCGCCAAGCTCGCCAAGCAGAAGTCGGCCCGCAACGGCTTCCTCGACGGCCGCGCGCTGGCCGAGGTGTTCGCGTGGCTGCGGCCCGGCGACCTGATCTGGAACTACTGGGTCAACAACTACCTGCTCGGCAAGCGGCCGCCGGCCTTCGACATCCTGTTCTGGAACGCCGACACCACGCGGATGTCGGCCGGCCTGCACGCCGACTTCGTCGACATGGCCGTCGAGAACGCGCTGACCAAGGCCGACGCCATCACCGTGATGGGCGTGCCGATCGACCTCGGCAAGGTCACCGTCGACGCCTACATCATCGCCGGGATCGCCGACCACATCACACCGTGGGAGAACTGCTACCGCACCACCCAGCTGTTCGGCGGCAGCAGCCGGTTCATCCTGTCGACCAGCGGCCACATCGCCGCCCTGGTGAACCCTCCGGGCAACCCGAAGGCCAGCTTCCACACCAATGACGACACCTCGCTGGACGCGAAGTCGTGGCTCAAGGGCGCCGAGACGCACCAGGGCACCTGGTGGACCGACGTGTCGACGTGGCTCGCGGCCCGCAGCGGCGAGATGATCCCGGCACCGAAGGAGCTCGGCTCGACGCGGCTCCAGCCGCTGGCGCCCGCCCCCGGCACGTACGTCTTCGACAAGTGAGGTCGACCTTGGATCAGCTGCAGCAGCGGACCGTGCTCGGGCACGAGGTGCGCGTCGCCGTACGTCCCGGCACCGAGCCCGGTCCGCCGCTCCTGCTCTGCAACGGGATCGGCGCGAGCCTGGACCTGCTGCAGCCGTTCGTCGACGAGCTGGACCCGCGGATCACGGTCGTGCGCTTCGACGTACCGGGCGTCGGTGGGTCGCCGGACCCGCAGGTGCCCTACAACTTCGCGCTGCTCGCGATCGGCGTGAGCCGGCTGATGACCGCCCTCGGCTTCGAGCAGTACGACGTCCTCGGCATCTCCTGGGGCGGCGGGCTCGCGCAGCAGATCGCCTTCCAATCGCCGCGCCGGGTTAGCCGCCTGGTGCTCGTCAGCACCGCCACCGGCTCGCTGATGGTCCCGGCCTCGCCGCGGGTGCTGCGCAAGATGATCACCCCGCAGCGCTACCGCGACCCCGACTACGCCGTGCAGGTCGCCGCCGAGCTGTACGGCGGCCAGATGCGCGACCGGCCCGACGACGTACGCCGCCTCATGCACGCGCACTCGCGGGTCGGCTCACGCAAGGGCTACCTCTTCCAGCTGCTCGCGGGAGCGGGCTGGTCGAGCATCCCGGGGCTGCCGTTCCTGCGCCAGCCCACGCTGATCCTGGCCGGCAGCGACGACCCGATCATCCCGCTGGTCAACGCCCGGATCATGCAGCGGCTCATTCCCAACGCCCGCCTGCACGTGTACGACGACGGGCACCTCGGTCTGGTCACCTCCGCCGACACCCTCGCTCCGCTGATCGCCGGGTTCTTGCGGCCCGAGCGATAGTCGGGAGGTGGACGAGCCGAGGGAGCCGGGCGGGCAGGACGACCGCGCGGCCGAGCGTGCCGCGGCCAAGGCACGGATCGACCACCAGCAGACCTGGGTCGAGCTGCAGATCCGGCGGGCGATGGACCGCGGCGAGTTCGACGACCTCCCCGGCGCGGGCAAGCCGATCGCGGGCCTCGGCGCCGAGCACGACCCCGACTGGTGGGTGAAGCGGCTGGTCGAGCGCGAGCGGGTGGTCGTGCTGCCGCCGGCGATCCAGCTGCGCAGGGACGACGCGGCCCTGGACGACCGCCTCGACCAGCTCTGGTCCGAGGCCGAGGTCCGCCGCGAGGTCGAGGCGTTCAACGCCCGCGTCCTGCGGGCCCGACTCGCCCCCGGCGACTGGCCGCCGCTGGTCACCCAGCCCCGCGACGTCGAGGAGGCGGTCGCGGCATGGCAGGAGCGGAAGGACCGGCGTCCCCCCGCGCCGGAGGAGCCGCCGGCACCGCCCCGCCGGAGCCGGTGGCGTCTCGCGAGAGATCGGTCATACCGCCCACCCGGTACCGATCGGTAAGGTCCCCGAACGTGAGTCACAAGAGCGCCAAGGACTTCTTCCGCCCGCTCGCCGTGGGGGCCCCGCAGCCACTGCGCGAGATCCCCGCCCGGCCGAGCCGCGCGATCCACTTCTTCGACCCGAGCAACGAGAAGATGGCGGCCAAGATCCCCGCCATGGTCGGCACCGTCGACGTGCTGCTCGGCAACCTCGAGGACGCGATCAAGGCCGACAACAAGGTCGCCGCCCGCGAGGGCCTGGTGAAGATCGCCCAGGAGACCGACTTCGGTCCGACCCAGCTGTGGACGCGCATCAACGCGCTCGACAGCCCGTGGGTGCTCGACGACCTCACCACGCTGGTCCCGGCGATCGGCGAGAAGCTCGACGTGATCATGGTCCCGAAGGTGCAGGGCGCCGAGGACATCCACTACGTCGACCGGATCCTGGCCCAGCTCGAGGCCAAGGGCGGCATCACCAAGCCGATCCTCATCCACGCGATCCTCGAGACCGCCCGCGGCGTCGCGAACATCGAGGAGATCTGCGGTGCCTCCCCGCGCATGCAGGGCCTCTCGCTCGGCCCGGCCGACCTCGCGGCCGACCGCCGGATGAAGACGACCCGCGTCGGCGGCCCGCACCCGGGCTACCTGGTGCGGCAGGACGCACCTCGTACCGAGGACGGCGGCTTCGCCTACGACGCCGAGCGCACCATCTACCAGCAGGACCTCTACCACTACACGATCGCCCGGATGGTCGACGCGTGCGTCACCCACGGCATCTACCCCTACTGGGGCCCGTTCGGCGACATCAAGGACGAGGTCGCCTGCGAGGACCAGTTCCGCAACGCCTTCCTGCTCGGCTGCGTCGGCGCCTGGTCGCTCCACCCGGTCCAGATCAAGATCGCCAACCGCGTCTTCGCGCCGAGCGTCGAGGACATCGCCCACGCCCGCCGCGTCGTCGCCGCGATGGGCGACGGCACGGGTGCCGTCATGATCGACGGCAAGATGGAGGACGACGCCTCCCTCAAGCAGTGCCTGGTGCAGGTCGAGCTCGCCGAGCAGCTCGCCGCGATCGACCCCGACCTGAAGGCGCTCTACGACGCCATCCCGACCCCGGAAGCCTGAACCGATGACTGACTTCAAGCCCCTGCGCTCCGTCCTCTACATGCCCAGCTCGAACGAGCGGGCGCTGGAGAAGGCCAAGACGCTCCCCGCCGACGCGATCATCTTCGACCTCGAGGACGCCGTGGCGCCCGACGCCAAGGTGTCCGCGCGGGCCCAGGCGGCCGCCGCCGTCCGGTCCGGTGAGTACGGCGCCCGCCACCTGATCATCCGGGTCAACGGCATCGGCACCGAGTGGCACGCCGACGACATCAAGGCGGCCGCCGAGGCCGGCCCCGACGTCGTGCTGGTGCCCAAGGTCAACTCCGCCGAGGAGGTGCTCGAGCTCGTCGACGAGCTCGCGGCCGCCGGCGCGCCCGAGAAGACCAAGCTCTGGGCGATGGTCGAGACCCCGATCGGCATGCTCAACGCGCTGTCCATCGCGACGGCGTCCGAGCGGCTCACCGGCTTCGTCATGGGCACCAACGACCTCGTCAAGGAGCTGTACGCCGAGCACGTGCCCGGCCGCCAGCCCGTGATCACCGGCCTCGGGCTCGCGCTGCTCGCGGCGCGCGCCGCCGGCATCGTGATCATCGACGGCGTCTACAACGACGTGAAGGACACCGAGGGCTTCCTGGCCGAGGTCGAGCAGGGCCGGCAGATGGGCTTCGACGGCAAGACCCTCATCCACCCGGGCCAGGTCGAGGGCGCGAACGCGGGCTTCGCCCCCAGCGCGCAGGCCGTCGAGGACGCGAAGGGCCTCATCGAGGCCTTCGAGAGCTCGACCGGTGGTGTGGTCACCTACAACGGCAAGATGGTGGAGAACCTCCACGTCGAGTCCGCGAAGCGGACGCTGGCGATCGCCGACGCGATCGCCCGGCTCGGCTGACGGACCGGCTGACCGACCCGCGGCGGCCGGTGCACGGGTCGACCGTGCACCGGCCGGCTGGTCGGCCGCTCACCCGCGCAGCGTCGCCTCCACCTGGTCCGCGACGGCCTGCTGCTCCTCCGCGTACGGGTGGTAGATGAAGCCCGGCTCGGTCGTCTGCGAGCCGGCGATCCAGGGGTCCGCCGCGCAGATGTCGTGACCGGCCGTCGCCGTCCACACGTCGACGTACGTCACGTGGCGCGCGGCCGCCGCGCGCCGGAGCGCGGTGTTGAGCGACGCGATGACCCGGCGCGCGTACGGGTAGTCCCCCGCCGCCAGCGGCAGCTGCGGGCAGGTGCCGGACGCGGGCACGATCTGCGGGTACCCGATGAGCAGCACCCGCGCCTTCGGTGAGCGCTGCTCGATCTCGCCCACGACCGCCTCCACGCGGCCGGCCAGACGTCGCTGGAGCGCGGTCAGCGCCTTCTCGATGCCGCCCTTCACCGAGTCGGCGCACGGCGATCCCTGGGGGTGGGCCATGCCCAGCCCCACGCAGCTCGTGATGAGCTGCGCGAACACGTTGTCGTCGTTGCCGCCGATCCCGAGGGTCACCAGCGAGGTGTCCGGTCGTAGCGCGTCGAGCTGGGGCGGCACCACCGTGCTGCCGAGCTTCTGCTCCTGCAGCATCTGGGCGGTCGTCGCGCCTCCGCAGCTGACGTCCTCCAGGCGGAGCGCCAGCGCGTCCGCCACGAGGTGCGGGTAGTTGCGCGCCGAGCGCCCGCAGCCGTCGTCACCACGAGCCGGCCCGCCCGCGATGCTCGGGGCCGCGGTGTAGGAGTCGCCGAGGCTCACGTAGCGGTTCCCCGACAGGCCGGTCGAGGAGAGCGGGATCCGGGACGGCGCGGGACCGCACGCGGTCAGCCCGAGCCCGGTGAGCAGTGCCACGGCGGCGAGCGCGGTCCGCGTCCTGCGCATGGTGCGCCTCATCCGTCGGTCTCCTCGTCCCCCAGCGCGATGGTCAGCGCCATCACCGTAGACGGGTCGGACAACCGGTCGCCGAACAGCTCGCGCAGCTGCGTCACGCGGTAGCGCACGGTCTGCGGGTGCACGAAGAGCGCCGCCGCGATGTCCTCCCGGCGTCCCTGGTGCAGCAGCCACGCCCGCAACGTCTCGGTCAGCTTGGCCGCAGCGCTGGGACGTACGTCGGCCAGCGGGGCCAGTGCCTGCCGGCGCAGGTCCTCGAGCGCGGACGGGTCTGCCCGGCGTACCAGCTCGACGAGGTGCTGGTCGGAGTCGCCCTCGAGGCCGAGCTCGCGCGCCCGCAGGGCGCGCGCGTAGGACTCGTGGACCTGCGCCCACGGGCGGGACGGACCGACGAAGCAGCCCCGACCCGCCACCAGGTCGAGCAGCATCGACCGGCCGCGGCCGTGGACGTCGGGCACGAGCAGGACGCCGGTGCCGTCCAGACCCGCCTGCCCGGAGGCCTGCAGCGCGCGGGGCGACACCAGCTGCTGCACGCCGGTCATCTGCGCGACGGGCACCAGGATCGCCGTCAGCGTCTCGGGGACCCGCCAGTCCGCGTCCTCCGCCGCAGCAGCCAGGTCCTGCTCGGGCCGGCCGTCGAGGAGCCCCTGGGCCAGGCGCTCGAGCAGCCGCTGCCGGACCCGACCGGTGGTCTCCTCCTCGTCGCGGTGGCCCGCCACGGAGATCGCGGACAGCTCGTCGATCCAGGCGAAGACCAGCCCGGCGAACTCCGCCACGGTCCCGGCGTCGATGCCCAGCTCGACCGCCTGCCGCGACAGGTGCTGCCAGGCCGTCCGGGACCCGATCCGGTACGCCGAGAGCAGCGCGTCCGTCGTCCGGCCGCTGCGGGCCTCGCCGCGGCCGAGCTGGTAGACGCCGTCGGTGGCGATGGTGCGGGCCTGCTGGTCGACGGCGTCCCCGGCCACCAGCGCGACGAAGCCGGCCAGCGCGAACTCGACCGCGCGCCGGATGGTGTCGCCCATCGGCCCGCCGAAGGCGTCGGCGTATGCCGGAACCTCGGCCACGACGCGGTCGATCACGTCGTCGGCGACGGTCGGCAGCTCGGCCCGGATCGCGGCCGCCTGCGCGGCGCTGAGCAGGGCCCGCTGCGCGGGGGGGTCGTCTGCGCTCATGTGTCCCTCTTTTGTCCGGTGCGAACAAGTAACGGCCATTGATTCACCGGGGCCACACAGGACTTTAGCGCGGAGGCGCAGCACCATGGAGTCATGAGCACGATCTCGGTGGGCACCTCCCGCACCACCTCCGTACGCCGATCCCCGCGCGCGCTGCTGCGCGCCGTCGCCGACGCCGCGGTCAGCCCGCTCACCGTCGACGACCTGCTCGACCACTTCCACCCGCTGCGCGGCGGCACCGGCCCCGAGCAGGTGCAGGGCCGCATCGTCGAGGTGCGCTCCGAGACCGCCGACGCCGCGACCGTGGTGATCAAGCCGGGCCGCGACTGGGCGGGCCACCTGCCCGGCCAGTACGTCCGCATCGGCGTCGACGTCGACGGCGTCCGGCTCTGGCGCTGCTACTCCCTGACCCACGGCCCGCGCCGCGACGGCCGGATCTCGATCACCGTGAAGGCGATCCCGGGCGGCACCGTCTCGAACCACCTGGTGCGGTCCGCCCAGGCCGGCCAGATGGTGCAGCTGGCCCAGCCCGAGGGCGAGTTCGTCCTCGACCCGGCCCACCGCAAGCTGCTGCTCATCACCGGCGGCTCGGGCATCACCCCGGTCATCGGCATGCTGCGCAACCTGTTCTCCAAGGCGCAGCCGGAGGACCACTACGACATCGTGCTGGTCCACTCGGCGCTCACCCACGACGACGTCATCTTCGGCGCCGAGCTCCGCGCCCACGCGGCCGCGGGCCGGATCCGGCTGATCGAGCGGCACACCGACACCGACGGCCTGCTCACCACCGCCGACCTCGACGCGGAGGTCCCCGACCTCGCCGAGCGCGTCGCGTACGCGTGCGGGCCCGCGGGCCTGCTCGACACCCTCGAGGCGTTCTACGCCGAGCGGCGACTCAGCCTGTTCACCGAGCGCTTCCGCCCGGCGATGGCCGACATCACCGCCGAGGGCGGCACCGTCACCTTCGGCCGCACCGGCCTGGACATCGACGCCGACGGCGCCACCCCGATCCTCGACGCCGCCGAGAACGCCGGCGTCCTCATGCCGAGCGGCTGCCGGATGGGCATCTGCATGGGCTGCGTGCTCCCGATGACCGAGGGCAGCGTCCGCGACCTGCGCACCGGTGAGCTCACGACCGCCGTCCCCGGCGAGACCGACGCCGCCGGCGTACTCATCCAGACCTGCATCAACGCGGCCGCCGGCCCGTGCCACCTCGACCACTGACCCGATCTCGACAAGCTCGATCAACGACGGAGAGATTCTCATGACCACGATCACCCAGAAGGCCGACAACCCGATCGCCCACCTCACCGAGGACGACATCGCCGAGATCGGCCGCCGCCTCGACGCCATCCGGCAGTCGGTCATCGACACCCGCGGCGAGCAGGACGCGGCGTACATCCGCGGCATGGTCGACCTCCAGCGCCGCCTGGAGCTCGGCTCGCGCGCCGTGCTGCTGTTCTCCGTGCTGCCGCCGGCCTGGCTGATCGGCACCGCCGGCCTGACCGTCGCCAAGATCCTCGAGAACATGGAGATCGGCCACAACGTCATGCACGGCCAGTGGGACTGGATGCGCGACCCGAAGATCCACTCGACCACGTGGGAGTGGGACAACGCGACGCCGGCCGAGGCCTGGAAGCACTCGCACAACCAGGTGCACCACACCTACACGAACATCGTCGGCAAGGACAACGACCTCGGCTACGGCATCATGCGCGTCGACGAGGAGCAGCGCTGGTACCCGCTGTTCCTCGCGCAGCCGCTGTGGAACTTCATCAACGCCTGCTTCTTCGAGTACGGCATCGCGGCGTACGACCTCGAGCTCGGGCGCAACCTCGCCCTGCCCAAGGAGAAGCGGCCGGAGTCGTTCAAGGCCAACGTGCGCGCGACGCTGAAGAAGATCCGCAAGCAGGCCACCAAGGACTACGTCGTCCACCCGCTGCTGTCGCTGCCGACCGGCTCGCTGCTGCCGACGCTCGCCGCGAACTTCACCGCCAACCTGCTGCGCAACCTGTGGTCGCACTCGGTGATCATGTGCGGCCACTTCCCCGAGGGCGTCGAGACCTTCGAGAAGGCGGCGCTGCCGGAGACCGAGACCCGCGGCGAGTGGTACGTCCGACAGATGCTCGGCTCGGCCAACATCTCCGGCTCCAAGGCGATGCACGTGATGAGCGGCAACCTCAGCCACCAGATCGAGCACCACCTGTTCCCCGACCTGCCGAGCAACCGGTACGCCGAGGTGGCGCCCCAGGTGCGCGAGGTCTTCGCCGACTACGGCCTGACCTACCTGGCCCGCCCGCTCCCGCAGCAGGTCGCCAGCGCCTGGCACAAGGTGATCCGGCTGTCGTTCCCGAACGGCTGGCTCGAAACCACCCGCGCCTCCAACCTGCCCGGTCAGCTCAAGCTGCTCGCGACGATCGCGCGCGCCGACAAGAAGACCCGTCGCCGCCTCCTCGCGGAGCTCGAGGCCCGGGCCGCCGACACCGGCGCCGAGGCCGGGGAGCTCCTCCCCGCCTGACTCCCGCTCGCTTGCTTGCCGGCAGGTAAGTACTTACCTGCCGGCAAGCAAGCGGCGACGGAACCAGCCCTCCCCGCCACGTTACTCACGAGTAGCATGACGCCATGAGCAACGTGACCTGCGAGATCGTCGACGGCATCGCCCAGGTCCGGCTGAACCGCCCGGACAAGCTGAACGCCCTGACCCTCGACATCCTCGACGACCTGGTCGCGACCGGGAAGGCGCTGGCCAAGGACAAGGACCTGCGCGCCGTCGTCATCGCGGGCGAGGGCGACGCGTTCTGCGCGGGCCTGGACTTCGCGTCGGTGCTGCGCAGCCCGGCGGGCGTCGCGAAGGCCTTCGTCCCGCGGCCGTGGCGGGGCACGAACACCTTCCAGGAGGCGCCCTGGACGTTCCGCCGGATCCCGGTCCCCGTGATCGCGGCCGTCCACGGCCACTGCCTCGGCGGCGGGCTTCAGATCGCGCTCGCGGCGGACTTCCGGATCGCCACCCCCGACTCCCGCTGGTCGGTGCTCGAGGGCAAGTGGGGCCTGATCCCGGACATGTCGGGGATCCAGGCGCTCAAGGAGGTCGTCGGCATCGACCAGGCGAAGCTGCTCACGATGACCGCCGACGTCTTCGACGGCAGCCGCGCCCGGGAGCTCGGCCTGGTCACCGACCTCTCCGTCGATCCGCTCGCCTCGGCCAACGCCCTGGCCCGCAAGCTGTCCACGAAGTCGCCGGACGCGCTGGCCGCCGCCAAGCGCCTGTTCAACGACACCTGGACCGCCAGCCCCCGCAAGACCTTCGCCCGCGAGCGGATCGAGCAGGCGTACCTGCTGGCCGCGCGCAACACGAAGGCAGCCCGGGAGGCCGCCTTCAAGAAGGCCGAGCCGGTCTTCGGTCCGCGCGGACGCTAGCCGGTCGTCCCGCGCCGCTCGCGCGCCCCGATCGCTGCCGTCATCCGGCGCAGCGTGACCGCCCAGAGCGCCATCCAGGCGGCGTACGCGTGCATGCCCCACAGCGCCGGCAGCGTGACCGCCCACAGCGCCCAGGACCAGCCGCCCCGCCGCGCCAGCCGCCGGGCCGCGACCGCGACCGAGCCGACGAGGAAGACCACCGGCGCACCGACCCCGAGGACGAGCTCCCAGGCCTGCTCGGGGCGGCCGATGAGCGCCCACCTGACCACGGCGACGACGCCGACCCCCATCACGACCGGGTAGGCCAGGAGCATCGCGCTGCGACTGCCCGTGAGGTCGTGGGTCAGCCGGTCCGCCCGCGACAGGAGCCACCCCCGCGCCGACCGGTTCCTCCCCCGCGACGAGCGGGAGTCGAGGGTCTCGATGCGCGCCTCGGGAAGCGTCCCGCTGCGGGATACCAGCAGCCCGAACCCTCCGCGCCGCCGGAGCAGCCCGGTGTTGAAGTGGATCGACGTGACGTCCGGTGAGGTGACCGGCCCGAGGCCTGACCAGGCGTCGTCGACGGGCAGCACGTCGTCGGGGGCGCTCAGCCGGTCGAAGGCCGTCGGCCACTGCGGTCCGGTGCAGCGGCCGACGCGCAGGCCCACCAGCGGGGCCGCCTGCACCCGGCCCTCGAGCCGGTCGACGAGATCGGCCTCGAACACCGCCACCGCCCGCCGCAGCTGGTCCGCCTCCGGCCGCTCGTCCTGGTCGTAGGCCACGATGTAGCGCCCTCGCGCCAGGGCCAGCCCGTGGTCGCAGGCACGGATCACGTTGAGGAACTCACGGTCCGGCACCTTCGCCACCCGCACCCAGCCCCGGGACGGGAGCGCGCGCAGCGCGGACAACGTGGCGCGATCGCCCTCGGCCACGATGAAGATCGCGTCCGTGCGCTCCCGGGGGTAGTCCACACCCCGGAAGTTGTCGAACAGCTCCTCCAGCCCCGGAGCCCCACCGGCGACCCGCACGACCACGGTGTAGAGCGGGAGCCGGGCATCCTCGCCCCGCGCCACCGGTACGCCGCCCGGACGGCGCGCGGACCGGCCCGGCACCGCGCCCCGGTTCGAGGACAGCTGTGCCAGGCCCCCGGCGACGAACGCCAACGACGCCACGGACAGGACCACGAGCACGACGAACACCGGCAGCACCATCGCGACGGCCAGCGCGGCCAGCCCGCCCACGAGGACCAACCCGGCGTGCACCGGCCGGACCAGCGTCGGTACGGCGGTCTCCGCGGCGGACTCCAACCGCCGGCGACGCTCGCCGAGCACGACCGTGTCGATGTCGCCGCGGCTGCAGGCGACGAAGCGCACCGCCTGGCCCGGGAACCGCAGGAACACCTCCTGCGCCAGCTGGTCGTCGGGGTGGACGCACGTGGCGACCACGACCGTGCCGTCGACGATCGCGCACGGCAGCCACCCGAGCTCGACGGCCTCCTCGATGTCCAGCTCGGCGAGCAGGTGCCGCTCGGGCGGCACCTCGATCAGGTCGCGCCGCGACCGATCGACGGCCCAGGCCGGCCTCTCCGAATTTTCTCCAGCATCCATCCCCCAGCCCATCCCCACCCCGCGCCGGCTCGGTTCGGCGTCGACCCGGCGATGGTTCGATGGTAAGAAGGCGCGGCGCGGTCCATCGTGGGCCGCGGGGAAATTTGTCCTACAGGGGTGCAGAAAAGCGCACCATCAGGACTTGGTCCCGCTCAGGGATAGGCGATCCCGGTCGCGCCCTCGCTGATCTCCCAGAGCCTGCGCGCCGCGGACGCGTCCCGGGCCATCCGGGTGCGACCCACCACCTTCGGCGGGCCCGCGACCTCACCGGGGCCGCCGGGACCGCAGTAGGTGTCGCCCGGGAGGTCGGCGGTGGCGGCCATCAGCGTCGGCCAGGCGCCGGCCTCGGCCGACTGCGAGATGGCCCGGTTCGCCGCGTCCAGGATCGTGGCGACACCGCCCGACGAGCGCCCGAACTGCCCGTTGGCGGCCAGGTGCGTGCCGGCGTACCCGGGATGGGCGGCGAGCGCCTTCACCGGCAGCCCGGCGGCGCGGAGCCGGCGCTCGAGCTCGCTCACGAACAGCAGGTTGGCGAGCTTGGTCTGCCCGTAGACCGCCCAGCGCAGGTAGCGCCCGCGCTGCACCGTCGGGTCACCCAGGGGCGGACGCGGTGCGACGCGGTGCATGTGCGAGGCCAGGTTGACCACCCGCCCGTCGCCGCTGGCGACCAGCTGCGGCAACAGGAGCCCGGTCAGCAGGAACGGCCCGAAGTGGTTCGTCGCCATCTGCAGCTCGAGGCCGTCGGCCGTGCGGGAGTACGGCGTCGCCATCACCCCGGCGTTGTTGACGAGCAGGTGCACCGGTCCGTACGCCGCCGCCTGCTCGGCCGCGGCCCGGACCGACCCGAGGTCCGAGACGTCGAGGGTGAGCTCCTCGAGCTCCGCCGACGGCACGGCCGCACGGATGTCCACGGCCGCCTCGGCCACCTTCGCGGGGTTGCGCCCCGCGAGCACGACCCGGGCGCCCTTCGCCGCGAGCTCGCGGGCGGTGAAGTACCCGAGGCCGCCGGTCGTCGGGCCGGTCACGATGGCCGTCCGACCGGTCAGGTCGGGGATCTGCGCGGTCGTCCAGGTCATGGCGTGGTCGCCAGCTTCGCCAGGATCTGCTCGGCGAGCTCGGCGTCGCCCTCGACCGTGACCGACGCCCGGTCCGCGGGCCGCCGTCCGCCCGCAGCCACGATGAACGCCTCCCGGCTCATTCCCAGCCGCACCGTCGGCGACGCGGGCTCCTCCGCGACCCGTCGTCCGCGGCCCGACTCGTCGATCTCGACCGCCACGACGGGCGAGCCCTCGACGGCGAGGACCGCGGTCGTGCCGGGCGCGGCCCCGACCTTCTTGCCCACGACGAACCCGAACGCCTCGGACAGGTAGTCGGCCGTGTGCCGCGCGCCCACCGAGTCCATGCCGCCGGGCCGACCGACGGCCCGCCGCACGTCCTGCTCGTGCATCCACACGTCCAGCGGACGGTTGCGCAGCAGGGTGCCCCAGGTCCACCCGATCGCGCCGAACAGCCCGTCGGCCGGCAGCGTCGGGTCGATGTCGAGACCGGCCAGCTGCTCCCGTCGTACGGCGGTGTCGCGGCGGATCGAATCCACGAGCTCGGCCGGCGCGACCTCGCGGCGGCCGATGACGCCCTGCTCGGTGAAGACCGACATCGGCGAGCGGACGTGGTCGGGCGCGCCGACCTCGACGCCGTCGACGTCGTCGTGCGCCCCACCCGCCGCCACGTGCTCGAGGTGCGCGGTGTGCGCGACCACGTCGTGCACGGTCCAGCCCGGCAGGTCGGTCTCGGCGGACCACTGCTCGGCGGGCAGGTCGTCGAGCAGGGCGGTGAGGTCGGCGATCGACTGCCACCAGGCGTCGACGTACTGGGAGAAGGGCTCAGGAGCGCTCACGGGCCGATTCAAGCACCCCGGCACCCGTCAGCGGCCGGTGTACCCGCGGATCACCGGCCGGCCGTGCCGCCAGCGCAGCCGTGCGGCGTACATGGCGCGGCGCGAGCCGGTCCACCCGTGGAAGTAGACGGTCTGCCGCCGCGCCGGACCGGCGATGTCCGCCCCACCCGGACCACACAGCCCGTGCGTCGAGCGCCGCGTCAGCAGGGTGTGGCCGGAACCGCCCCAGGTCCGCAGCAGCCGGGACGTGCGCCACACCTCGTGGTAGCCGCAGGTCGACCACACGCCCTCGGACGTGAACAGGTAGTAGTCCTGCCCGCGCCGCACCATCGCAGGGTTCTCGACGATCCCCCGCGACCGGACCAGCGGGACGCTGCGCGTGTGCGGGCGCCGTGCGAGACCACCGCGCGCCAGCGGCACGAGCCGGATCGTCGAGGGAAGCCCCGAGGTCTTGTAGAGGAGGTAGGAGCGCCCCCTCCGGTCGCGGAAGTACGACGGGTCGATGACACCGCGCCGCGGCATCCGCCGGGCCACCGGCGCCACGTCGTAGGCACGCGGGGCGCGGGCGCCGCTCTGGCAGACCAGGGGACGTCGGTCCAGCGGTTGGAAACGGGCGTACGGCGACCGCGAGATCGCCACTCCGATGCAGTGCGCTCCGGCGCCGAGACCCCGCACCCGCGCGGCGAAGTAGAGGACCCAACGGCGTCGGCCGATCCGGGCCAGGTCGGGCGCCCAGACCGGGCCCGGGGCCGCCCAGCGCGGGAGCCGGCGCAGCGCGTGCGGCTGCCAGCGCCAGTGCCGCGCGTGCCGGCCCAGCGTGCCGCGGATGACGCCCTGACCGGTCGCGACCATCACCCGTGCGCGGCCGACCGACACCACGGACGGGTCACCGAAGGCGTGCGTGTCGTCACGCAGCACCGGCGCCGGCCGGGCCGCCCCTCGTCGCGCGGACCCGTCCGCCGGCAGGCCGAGGACGAGGGAGAGGACGAGGACGAGGGCGCCGACGACAGCGACGCTTCCGAGCATTCGAGACCACACGGCGGAGGACGCTAAGCGGCGTCAGGTCGCCTGTCCGGCGAATGCCGCAAATCACCTACCGGATTGCACGATCGTGACCGATCGGTGATCTCGGGTGACCGAAAAGGACGACGCCCGCCCGGAGGACCGGACGGGCGTCGTACGTCGGGGGTGCGTCAGAACGCAGCCTCGTCCAGGTCCATCAGACCCAGGTCGACGTTCTTGGCGATCGCGAGCTCGGCGGTCAGCTTCGGGAGCACGTTCGCGGCGAAGAACTTCGCGGCCGCGATCTTGCCCTCGTAGAACGACTTGTCCGCACCGGTCGCGGCCGGCAGGGCGGCGAGGGCGACCTCGGCCTGGCGCAGCAGCAGCCACGCGCAGACGACGTCACCGATCGCCATGAGCACCCGGGAGGTGTTCAGGCCGACCTTGTAGATGTTCTTCAGCTCGGTGGCCGCCGACATCAGGTCGTTGATCACCAGGCCGACGAGCTCACCGGCGTCGGCGAGGCCCTGCGCGAGCAGCTCGCGCTCGACCTTGAGCTCGGCCGAACCGGCCTCGTCCTTGACGAAGGCGTCGATCTGGCCGTTGACGACACCGAGCGCCGCGCCCTGGTCCTTGACGATCTTGCGGAACAGGAAGTCCATGCCCTGGATCGCGGTCGTGCCCTCGTAGAGGGTGTCGATCTTGGCGTCACGGACGTACTGCTCGATCGGATACTCCTGCAGGAAGCCGGAGCCGCCGAGGGTCTGCAGCGACTCGGTGCCGAGCAGCGTCCACGACTTCTCCGAGCCGTAGCCCTTGACGATCGGGAGCAGCAGGTCGTTGACGGCGACGGCCTGCTTGGCCTCGTCCGAGCCGGGCTCGGCCAGCATGACCTTGTCCTGCCAGCTGGTCGTGTAGAAGACCAGGGCGCGCATGGCCTCGGCGTACGACTTCTGCGTCATCAGCGAGCGACGGACGTCGGGGTGGTGCGTGATGGTGACCTTCGGGGCCGTCTTGTCGGCGGCCTGGGTGAGGTCGGGGCCCTGGACGCGCTCCTTGGCGAACTCGAGGGCGTTGAGGTAGCCGGTCGACAGGGTCGAGATGGCCTTGGTGCCGACCATCATGCGGGCGTTCTCGATGACGTCGAACATCTGGGCGATGCCGTCGTGGACCTCGCCGAGCAGCCAGCCCTTGGCCGGCTCGCCGCCGCCGATCTGCGGGTCGCCGAAGGTGACCTCGCAGGTGTTGGACACCTTGATGCCCATCTTGTGCTCGACGTTGGTGACGTAGGCGCCGTTGCGCTCGCCGGTCAGCTCACCGGTGTGGTGGTCGAAGTGGTACTTCGGCACGAGGAAGAGCGAGAGGCCCTTGGTGCCCGGACCACCGATGCCCTCGACGCCCTTCGGGCGGGCGAGGACCAGGTGCATGATGTTCTCCTGCAGGTCCGACTCGGCGCTGGTGATGAAGCGCTTGACGCCGGAGATGTTCCAGGAGCCGTCCTCGTTCGGGGTGGCGACGGTCTTGCCCGCACCCACGTCGGAGCCCGCGTCGGGCTCGGTCAGCACCATCGTGGCGCCCCAGAGCTTCTCGACCATGATCTCGGCGATGCGCTTGTCGCGCTCGGTGCCGTTCTCGAAGACGACCTTGGCGAAGAACGGACCGGCGCCGTACATCCAGATCGGGGTGTTCGCACCCAGGATCGGCTCGGCGGTCGCCCACACGATCGACGCCGGGGCGGAGGTGCCACCGATCTCCTCGGGGGTCTGCAGGCTCCAGAAGCCCGCCTCCATCCAGGTGTCGTACGACTTCTTGAAGCTCGCCGGCACGGGGGCGGTGTTGGTCTTGGGGTCGAAGACCGGCGGGTTGCGGTCGGCGTCGGCGAACGACTCGGCGAGGTCCTCGCGACAGATGCGCTCGACCTCCGAGATGATCTCGCGCGCCGTGTCCTCGTCCATCTCCTCGAACTTGCCCGTGCCCAGGTAGTCCTGGACCTTGAAGACCTCGAACAGGTTGAAGTAGATGTCACGCAGGTTGCTCTTGTAGTGGCTCACGACTTCGTGTTCCTCACTCATCGACCCCATTCCATGGGGGCTACTGGTCAGTAACTTAATGATACGAGCCGTGCTAACACCAAGCAAGCGGGGATCGTCACACCGTGTCGCGCTCACCCGCCGGGCGGCGTCGTGCACTAGGTCGACTGAACCGATCGAGAAATCTGACAGACTGGCCCCATGCGAGTCTCCGCCAAGTCCGACTACGCGCTGCGCGCCCTGATCGAGATGGCGACCCGCAAGGACGGCCGGGCCGTCAGCGCGGAGGAGCTGGGTCGTCTCCAGGAGATCCCGCACGGATTCCTCCAGGCGATCCTGGCCGACCTGCGCCGGGCGGGCGTGGTCATCTCCCAGCGCGGCCAGTCCGGCGGCTGGCGGATGGCGCGCGCGGCCTCCGACGTCTCGGTCGCCGACGTGATCCGGGCCGTCGACGGCCCGCTGGTCTCGGTCTACGGCCTGCGTCCGGAGGCGGTCAGCTACAACGAGTCGGCCGAGGTGCTCCAGCACGTCTGGATCGCCGCCCGCAGCTCGCTGCGCGAGGTCTTCGAGCACGTCTCCATCCAGCAGCTGGCCGATGGCTCGCTGCCGGACGAGGTCAAGGCGCGCACCCTCGACGACGACGCCTGGGCGCCGCACTGACATTGGCGCGAGCCCGTCGCCGCTGATCGGTGCCTCCCGGGGTTCGCTGGCATGGCGGCAGGCCTTGTGTGCTCAGGTCGATGCGTTCCTTGTCGATCAGGGCCCCATCGGCCGTGCGTCCTCTGTGACGCGCCGGTGGCACGGATGCGACCGGTCGGCCCCGCCAGGAAGGTGGCGCCGTGACGTCTCGCCGGCTGCTCGGTCTCAACATCGTCGCGATCGTGGTCGCGTGCTGGGCGTTCGTGACCCTGCCCGGGCACGCCGACTCCCACAACGGCGGGTGGTGCGCGTTCACGGACCGGGTCGCGTCGGTCCTCCCGGGCGCCTGCGCGCACGAGGACGAGCCGCCGCCGGGCGTCGACCCGAGCGTCCCGGTGAGCACCAGCGAGCTGCGCGACCGCGAGGGCGCCGGCCCGACGGCGTACGCCGTGGCGCAGGACCTCGGTGTTGCCGCGCCCTCATCGGTCGCGGCCAGCAGCCCGCTCGTGCCCTGCGAGGGGGACGGTACGTCGGGCTACCGCATCCAGGCCATGTACGTCGTGGAGGCCGGTCGGGCCAACCGGTTCGCGGCCCTGCAGTCGAGCTTCCAGCTCTGGGCGGCGGGCGTCGACGACGTGATGAACCGTTCCGCCGCACTCACCGGCGGCGTACGTCACCTCCGCTACGTGACCGAGCCCGGATCGGGCGGCTGCGTGGCGAAGGTGCTCAACGTGACGGTGCCGAGCGGGGCACTCGCGTCGTTCAACGCGACCATCTCGGCGATCCAGGCGCTCGGCTACACCGACCCGACCCGCAAGTACCTGATGTGGACCGACGCCACCTCGCAGTGCGGCATCGCGACGCTCTACCCGGGCGACGGCGCCGGCCAGGACAACCCCAACAACGGCTACTACCCGCAGTACGCGCGCATCGACTCGGGCTGCTGGGGCTTCGGCGACGGCGCCACGCAGCACTCCGTCGAGGCGCACGAGCTGATGCACATGCTGGGCGGGGTGCAGAACACCGCGCCGCACTCCACGCACGCCGGTCACTGCTGGGACGAGTCGGACACCATGTGCTACGCCGACGGCGGCACCCACACGATGGTGCAGGTCTGCACGCCGGAGCACGAGTACTTCTACGACTGCAACAGCGACGACTACTTCACCACGTACGCCGATCCCGGCAGCTACCTCGACGGGCACTGGGACGCGGCGGACTCACGCTTCCTCATCGGCGGCGGCGACGGCACCGGAGGCGGGACGGCCGGAGCCCCGACGGTCCTGGGCGCGACGATCGCGGTGAACAACCCCGCCGTACCGGGTCTGGCGACCCAGGCCAGCGTGGCGCCGAGCCTCCCCACCGGGCGCACGATCACCGCGGTGCAGTGGAGGTCGGCTCGCACCGACTGCTCGTTCAGCAGCCCGACGGGCCTGCAGACCGACGTCACCTGCAACGCGTCGACCACGTCGGCGACGACCGTGACGGTCACGCTGACCGACTCGACCGGCGCCACGAAGAGCGTGACCAGCCCGCTGACCTTCGCCTCCGGCACCGCCCGACCGGTGACGCTGGCTCTCGGCGCGGCCGGTCAGCAGCCGGCCGACGGCGGCAACGCAGCCGTCTGCGCGGGAGCGCCGTTCGCGTTGCGGGCCACGGTCGCCGACACCGCGAGCGGCGCACCGATCAAGGGCCTGACCACCGCGTTCACCAAGCAGACGGCCACGACGACCACGACGACCGCCGGTGCGGCCGGCACCGCGACCTCGACGGTCGACGGGGTGGCGGCGAACAGCCAGACGGCGACGGTGGCGACGACGTACCGCGCGAGGACGGCCGCGGGCACGGTGTACTCCGCCGGAGGGCCGGCCACGGTCGTCGCCGTGCCGGCCACGTGCGCCACCGCGCTCACCGCGGGCATCGACGACACCGCCACCTACGACGCCGACCCGGTGACGGTGTCCGGCCGCCTCACCGCGAGTGCGGCCGGGACGCCCGTCGCCGCGGCGGGCGTGAAGCTGGTCGTGAAGCTGACGCCCGCGACCGGCGCCGCGGTCACCCTCGGCACCGCGACGACCGCTGCCGACGGCAGCTTCTCGACCGTCACGAAGCCGACCGTGTCCGGCACGATCTCGGTCGGCCTCGCCGCCTCGGTCGGGTACGCCGCCGCGACGGCGACCGCCGGGACCGTGACCGTCACGCTGCCCGACACCGCGATCACCGGGTCCGTCGACGCCACCGACGTCGGCTACGGCGGCACGATCCACGTGAGCGGCACGCTCCAGAAGGTCGCCGGCTCGACCACCACTCCGCTGGCCAGCAAGCCGGTCGGGGTCTACGTGACGCCCACCGGCGGCGCACCCGTCAAGATCGGCACCGCGACGACGACGGCGTCCGGCACCTACACCATGGCGCTGGCGCTGAGGGTCTCGGGCGCGCTCTCGGTCGGGTTCACCGAGGTGCCGGGCCAGCCCGCGGCCTCGGCCGCCGTCGGCACCGTCACAGCCGGCACCTGGACGACGAGCACGACCGCCACCTCCTCGGCGAGCTCGGTCGCGCTGAGCGGCACGGTCACGTTCACCGGCACGGTCACGAAGACGTACGCCGGCGCGACCCAGCCCGCGGGCGGGATCAAGGTGTCGGTCTACTTCACGGCCGCCGGGGCGACGACGCCGACGCTGGTCACGTTGACCACCACGGTCGCTGCCGGGACCTACTCGGCCCGGGTCGCGCCGCGAGCCAGCGGGACGTGGACCCTGCGGATCGTCGACGTCGCGGGGTACGCCGGGTCCGCGGCCGCCCCGCTGACGATCACCGTCACCTAGCCGGCAGCCCGCAGGCGGCGTTTGAGCTTGCGGCGCTTCCGCTCGAGCTCGGCGACCTGGGCCTCGAGCGCGGCGTTGCGGCGGGCGAGGCGCTCCAGCTCGCGCTCGGCGTGGGCCAGGGAGTCGCACCGCGGCACCACCGGCGGGACGCCGTCGACCGGCAGGGACGCCGTACCGAAACCGGCGACGCGACCGAACGCCTGCCACGTGCAGCGCGGGCTGGCGCCGTCGACCTCGAGGACGTGCAGCCGCTCGGGGCGGCGTACGGCGCGCAGCCAGCGGTCGGCCACCTCGCCGTCGTCGTCGCCACCGGCGGTGACGACGACGTTGACCTGGTGCTCGGCGAAGGCGTCGACGAGCCGGTCGATCTGCGGAGCCGTGGCGGCCGCGAGCATCGGCTGGCTGAAGATCAGGTGGGCCTTGGACCTGGTGCCGCGGTGGACGAGCCCGGCGAGCTCGCCGGCAGGCACGTCCAGCCCCCACTCCGGGCCGCTGTCGAGCACCTCGACCGCCGCACGGAACGACTCGTCGGTCGTGTGGGCGACGGACGCGAAGCCCAGCTCGCGCAGCGCTCGCCGGTGGTGGACGAGCGCGGGCTCGAGGACGTCGCCCGCTCCGGGCACTCCGACGTGGATCCAGGCCGCGCGCTTCTTCGGCATGGCGCCATCGTGGCGCGCGCGGGTGAGCAGCGGGTGAACCGTCGGTGACCGACCATTACTAGAACATGTTCTACCTGCGCCGTACGATGACGGGGTGATCACCTCCGACGCCATCACCTGGAACGCGCCCAACGACCCGCACCCCGCCCGCGCGGCGTCCCAGCGGTCCTACTCCGCCGTCGCCAAGGGCGACCTGGCCGAGTGGCTGATGGTGTACGCCGAGGACGCGGTCCTCGAGGACCCGGTCGGCCCCTCGATGTTCGACCCCGAGGGCAAGGGCCACCACGGACACGCGGGCATCAGCGCGTTCTGGGAGCAGGCGATCGCGCCGATCGCGACCTTCGAGTTCGAGATCAACGACTCGTTCGCGAACCCGGGTTCCAACACCTGCGCCAACATCGGCCGGATCAGGACGTCCTTCCCGGACGGCTCGTCCACCACGACCGACCTGATCATGGTCTACGTCGTCGACGACGACGGCCGGGTGAAGTCGATGAAGGCGTTCTGGGAGCCCGAGCGCACGATGGCCAGCTTCACCAGGGCCTGAGTCTCCGTCAGGCCGGCAACCAGAGGGTCATCCGGAGCCGCTCGTCGGGGAGGTGGAGGACCTCGTACCGTCGGGCGACCTCGGTGCCTTCCGGGCCCGTCATGCGCTGGATGGAGGACCGTCGGCGCTCCACGACGTGCCCGTTCCACCAGTCGGCGAAGAGCGGGCTCAGCGCGGACAGCTCCGCGACGAACAGCCGCAGGCCCTGCTCGTTGAGGTCGGTGGCGTTGGCGGCGCGCAGGTGGGCGACGGCCCCGCGGGCGATGTCCTCCCAGTCGCGGAAGATGTCGCGGGCCCGGGGATCGGTGAGCAGGTAGCGGCACGTGTTCCGCTCGGCCGCCGGCAGGTCGGCGAGGCCGGGGAAGACCGCCAGGCCCTCGGGATTCGCGGCGACCACGTTGCTCAGCCGGTCCAGGACGTACGCCGGATTCGGGCGCACTGCCTCGACGAGCGACTGCATCCGCGCCCCGGTGTCCGGGTCGAGCCCCGCCGGTGACACCTCGCTCGCACCCGCGCGCAACCGGTGCAGGTGCTCCACGGCGTCCGGCTCCAACCGGAGGACCGCGGCGAGCGCGTGGACCACCGCGTCGCTCGGGTTCGTCTCCCGGCCCTGCTCCAGCCGCGTGTAGTAATGGACGCTGATCCCTGCCGCGGCGGCGACCTCCTCACGGCGCAGCCCGCTGACCCGGCGCGCGCCCAGCGAGGGCTGCAGCGGCTCGAGCGCGACGTCGGTCCGCCGCGCCCGCAGAAAGGCGCCGAGCTCGCTCACGATCGTCCTCCTCGTGCCGCGCAGGGTGGGTGCGCGACTCCTAGGAAGCACGCGGTCTTCCAGCACGCACGCGGTGCACCGAGGCTAGCGCCATGGCCACCTACACCCACGGGCACCACGAGTCGGTGCTGCGCTCCCACCGCTGGCGGACCGCCGAGAACTCCGCGGCGTACCTGCTGCCCCACCTGCGTCCGACCGACACCCTGCTCGACGTCGGCGCCGGACCCGGCACGATCAGCGCCGACCTGGCGCAGCACGTCGCTTCGGTCACCGCGACCGAGGTCGGCCCGGCCGAGGTCGCGCTGGCCCGGGCCACGGCGACCGAGCGGGGCGTCACGAACATCGCCTTCGACGAGGCCGACGTCCACGCCCTGCCGTACGCCGACGACACCTTCGACGTCGTGCACGCCCACCAGGTGCTGCAGCACGTCGGCGACCCGGTGCAGGCGCTCCGCGAGATGGCGCGGGTGACGAAGCCGGGCGGCATCGTGGCCGCGCGGGACAGCGACTACGCGGCGTTCTGCTGGTTCCCGCGGCTGCCCGAGCTGGACGTGTGGATGGACCTCTACCAGGCCGCGGCGAGGGCAAACGGCGGCGAGCCCGACGCTGGCCGGCGCCTGCTGTCATGGGCACAGGCTGCGGGGCTGGAGGACGTCACCGCGACCTCGAGCACCTGGTGCTTCGCCACCCCCGCCGACCGGGAGTGGTGGGGCGGGATGTGGGAGGCACGGATCCTGGAGTCGGCGATGGCGATGCAGGTGCTGGAGACGGGCCTCGCCACCCGCGCCGACCTGGAGCGGATCAGTGCGGGCTGGCGCCGCTGGGTCGAGGCCCCCGACGGGTGGCTGTCGATCCTGCACGGCGAGGTCCTCGCCCGGGTGTGATCAGGGCGTGATCAGGCGATGGCGGAGGAGACCCAGTCGACGAGGGGGCGGAGGCGGCGCCAGTCGTCGCGGACCCGGTCGAGCAGCTCGGCGGTGTGGACGAACGGCTCGAAGCCGTAGGAGCGCATGCCGAGCACGGTCTTCATCTTGAGCAGCTCGATGCGCGGGTGGTCCTTGTCGTAGCCACGCGGCGCGGACTTCAGCCGCTCGCCGGTCACCTCGTAGCCGCCCCGCTCGAGGTCGCGCAGGATCCGCTCGAGCACCTTGGCCGTCTTCTCCTCAGCCATCGCGTCGCGCAGGGCGGCCAGCCGCTCGCCGGACGCCTCGTAGATCCCGCCACCCACGCGGACACCCGGTGCGGCGACCTCGACGTACCAACCGGTCGCCGGGCCGACGCCGACGAACGCGCCCTGGTGGGTCTTGTACGGCGTCTTGTCCTTCGCGAACCGGACGTCGCGGTAGGGGCGGAACACCTTCGCGGTGCCGAACTCCTGCGCCAGCGCGTCGGTGAGCTCGACCATCGGCGCTTTGACGGCCTCGTTGTAGACGTCCTTGTGGGCATCCCAGAAGGACTTGGTGTTGTCGACCTCGAGGTCGTCGTAGAAGTCGAGGGCCGCGACCGGGAAACCGTTGAACGTCACCGGCCCATTCTGCCTGCGCATCCGCCGCACCTCCCGCCGGTCCGCGCCACCCGTGTCCGGGACCTCACTCATGTGTGAGTGAATCCGGCTCACTCACACGTGAGTGAGGTGGCGTCGGGATGCCCCGACCGAGGGCGACCCTCACCCCAGCTCGGTGGGTACGCCGCAGAAGTCGGCGTACCTGCCGAGCGCGGCCTTCAGCGCGGCCGGTCGCGGGGGCTTGCGGCCCTCGAACCCGGTCACCGTCACGACCTGGCGGCGGGTCAGCCTCCTGGCGGTCCACAGGCCGACGACCTGACCGTCGTCGACGACCGTCGCACGGAAGACCCCGTTGCCGCCGGGCACCACCGCGTCGAAGATCTCCGGCGTCAGGAAGGCGGACCGGTTCTTGTAGCCGAGGACGTACTCGTCGAAGCCGGCCAGCAGCTGGGTGCCGCTGGGTGCGTCCGGGCCGTCGGCGTACCAGTAGGTGAGGCCGGCGACCTCCGCGCTGTCGAGCTGCGCGCCGACCGCGGCCAGGCCGGCCCTCGCGTCCCCCTTCGTGAGGAACGCCCAGCCGGCGAAGTCGTCGATCGTCGCGGGCCCGTGGCCGGTGAAGTAGCGCAGCGCGAGCTCGGCGAGCGCCTCCTCGCGGTCGAGGACGCGAGCGTCGGGGCACCACTCCTCGATCAGCGCGTACGTCGGCTGCTTGCCCGCGTGCGGCCCGAAGCAGAGCACGCCCTGCTCGGCGAAGTAGCGCAGCAGGTGCGGCCCGCGCTGGTCGCCGCTGTCGACCCCGGCCGCGTCCATCACCTTGAACAGCTCCGGCCGCCCCAGGGTCTGGCCACCCGTGAGCGCGGCCTCCCAGGCATCGCGCACGAGCGCGACGGAGGCGTCGTCGAGACCGAGGCCGCGACGCCGGCCCGCGGCGGCCTGGCTCGCGCGCGGACCCAGCAGCGCCGGCAGCCACCGGGCATCGGCGGCCGCCACGAGGTGCAGCGTCCCGCGCATCGGCCAGGTGCGGACGATCCGTCGCTCCGCCAGGGCGGTCTCGACGTCGGCCTCGGTGAGGTGGTCGCTGCGGGCGCCGACCGACCACAGACCGCCCCGGTAGTCCTGGGCCTGCATCGCGACGAGCCGGCCGACGATCTCCTCCGCGGTGGCCGGCGACGGGGCGGCCAGACCGTGGGCGTGGATGCGGCGGCGGGCGATCTCGGCGGGGGTCACCCGACGATCATGTCGCGTCACACCGACAGCGCGACCGCTCAGGAACCCGCGAAGCGGGACTGGAAGTCGCCGTAGGAGATGAGGCCCTTCGCGAACTCGAAGGTGCCGTCGTCGAGCATCTCCCGGGCCGCCCGGTCCACCAGCGTGAGCACCGCTCGGGTCAGGGTGCCGCCCACGCTGATCCGGGCGGCACCGGCCTCGCGCAGGGCATCGGCCGGCACGATCGGGTCGGTCAGGCCGGCGACGACGTTGACCGGCGCACCGATCTCGGCGACGAGGCGCGCGATGACGTCGGGATCGCTCACGCCCGGCACGAAGATGCAGTCGGCGCCCACGGCGAGGTAGCGGTGCGCCCGTCGTACCGTCTCCGCGAAGGCGTCGGGGTGGCGCGTCATGTAGGGATCCGTGCGCGCATTGAGCACGAGGGCGTCAGCGGGCGCCGCGGCCCGTACGGCGACCAGGCGCTCGACCGCGTCCTCGACGTCGAGGAGACCATCGGGGCCGGCGTCCTCGAGGTTGCACCCGACGACGCCGATCTCGACCGCCGCGGCGACCGTGGCCGCCGCGTCCTCCGGGCGCGGGCCGTAGCCCGACTCCAGGTCGGCGCTCACCGGGCACCCGACCGCAGCGACGATCCGCTCGATCTCCTCGAGCATCTCGTCCCGCGGCATCCCCGTGTCCGGGCGGCCGCGGCTGAACGCGATGCCCGCACTCGTCGTCGCGATCGCCGCGAAGCCGGCCTGCTCGAGCATCCGCGCCGATCCGCCGTCCCAGGCGTTCGGAAGGATGAAGCCGGCGCCGGGACGGTGCAGCGCGCGGAAGTCCTCGACGCTCGATGTGGTCACGTCCGCCAATCTACGATCGCGCCATGGTCGCTGACGAGCATCCCGACACCGCCTTCGTCGGATCCGTCCCGGAGGTCTACGAGCGGCTGATGGTCCCCCTGATCTTCGAGGAGCCGGCCCGGCACCTGGCCCACGCCGCCGAGGTGCTGCGTCCCGACGAGGTGCTGGAGACGGCTGCTGGCACCGGCGTCGCCACGCGCCTGCTGGAGCCCCTGGTCGGCGTACGCATCGTCGCGTCGGACCTCAACGAGCCGATGCTGGCGGCGGCCCGGGAGCTCGTGCCGTCACCGCGGATCACCTGGCAGGTGGCCGACGCGCTGGACCTGCCGTTCGGCGACGACAGCTTCGACCTGGTCGTGTGCCAGTTCGGCGTGATGTTCTTCCCCGACCGGGTGCGCGGGTTCCGCGAGGCCGCCCGCGTGCTGCGCCCCGGGGGCCACCTCCTCTTCACCGTGTGGGACCGGATCGAGACCAACGGCGTCGCGCACACCGTCACCGAGGCCCTGCGCGAAGCCGGGCCGGAGGGTCCGGTCGACTTCCTCGCCCGCACCCCGCACGGCCACTACGACACCGAGCTGCTCGGCCGGGAGCTCCGCGAGGCGGGCTTCGCCGAGGTGTTCACCGAGCCCGGCGACGGCACCAGCCGCTGCACCGGCGAGACCGGTGCGATCGCCTACTGCCACGGCACCCCGCTGCGCGCCGAGATCGAGGCGCACCCCACCCTGGATCTGGACCGCGCGACCCGGCTCGCCACCGAGGCGCTGGTACGCCGCTACGGGCCCGGCGAGTTCGAGGCCCCGACCCGTTGGTTCCTGATGGAGGCCGAGCGAGGCTAGGAGACGGCTGAGCGATCCGTGCGGGCGGCTCGCGCGACGACCTCGGTCGTGGGGTAGCATCCATCCCGCCCCGGCGGTCCACGCCGACCGGTGCGTGCGGATGTAGCTCAGTTGGTAGAGCGTCAGCTTCCCAAGCTGAATGTCGCGAGTTCGAGCCTCGTCATCCGCTCCAGATCAACCGATGGGCGCGAAGGTGGGTCGCTTCGGCTCCACCCCGTCGCCCGACGAACGGCCGGTGACCCGGCGGTGGACCCACGGGCCCAGGTGCGTGCGGGCCCACGCGAGGTTCGCGGCGCGCTGCTGGCGCGGCGTCAGGACCGGCCTGTCGATCGGCGGCAGCGGCTGCAGGTCGTGCTGCACACCCAGGGTGTCGAGCACCTCGATCGCGATCGACTGGTGCCCGACCGGGTTGAGGTGGAGCCGGTCCTCGTCCATGATCTCGGCGACGCTCCAGCCCCGCATCCGCCACATGTCGACGACGAGCGCGTCGTGCTTGTCGGCGATCTCGCGCACCCACTCGTTGAAGATGGCGAAGCGCCCGCGGATCGGCTTGAACACGGCGCTGTCGGCTACGTCGGCGATGGTGAACATGACGACCTTGGCACCGGTGCCGGAGAGCCGGCCGACGGCCTCGTCGTAGCGGGCGGCGAGAGCGTCGAGGTCGACCTTGGGCCGCAGCACGTCGTTGCCGCCGCCGTGGATGGTCACCAGGTCGGGGCCCAGGGCCACGGCCGCGTCGACCTGCTCGTCGATGATCGCGGGCAGCTTGCGCCCGCGGATGGCGAGGTTCGCGTAGCCGAAGCCGGGGTTGTCGACGGCCAGCGCCTCGGCGACCCGGTCGGCCCAGCCGCGCAGACCGTTGGGACGGGCCGGGTCGGGGTCGCCGACGCCTTCGGTGAACGAGTCGCCGAGCGCGACGTACCTCTGGAATGCCATGCGGGTAGGTTACGACCGTGCTGCTGAGCGACCGCGACATCCTCGGTGAGATCGACAACGGACGGATCGTGATGGATCCGTGGGACCCGTCGATGCTGCAGCCGTCCTCGATCGACGTGCGCCTGGACCGGTTCTTCCGGGTCTTCGACAACCACAAGTACGCCGCCATCGACCCGGCCGCCGACCAGTCGGACCTCACCCACATGGTCGAGACCGACGGCGACGAGCCCTTCATCCTGCACCCGGGCGAGTTCGTCCTCGGATCGACCTACGAGGTCGTCAGCCTGCCCGACGACATCGCCGCGCGCGTCGAGGGCAAGAGCTCGCTGGGCCGGCTCGGCCTGCTCACCCACGCGACCGCGGGCTTCGTGGACCCCGGGTTCTCCGGCCACGTGACGCTCGAGCTCGCGAACGTCGCGACCCTGCCGATCAAGCTCTACCCGGGCATGAAGATCGGCCAGTTCTGCTTCTTCAAGCTGACCTCGCCCTCGGACCACCCGTACGGCTCGGAGAAGTACGGCAGCCGCTACCAGGGCCAGCGCGGCCCGACGCCGTCGCGCAGCTTCCAGAACTTCCACCGCACGTCTATCTAGTCCCGGCCCGGAACGCAGCCGGCGTCTCCCCCGCCCGCAGCCGGAACCAGGCGCCGAAGTTCGACGCGTCGTCGAAGCCGAGGCTCTCGCCCACCCGCGCGACCGTGAGGTCGGAGTGGGCCAGCAGCCGACGCGCCTCGAGCAGCACCCGCTCGTCGATGAGCTGCTTGGGCGTGCGGCCGGTGGCGGCGGCCGTCGCGCGGGCGAGGGTGCGCGGGGACCAGCCGAGGCGGTCGGCGTACCAGGCGACGTCGTGGTGGCGGGCGTGCTCGGCGTCGAGCAGGTCGCGGAACGCGAGCCACGGCTCGGAGCCCGACGGCGCGCCCGGTCGGGTGCGGGCCTGGGCGGTCAGCCGGAGCAGCAGCGCCGACAGTAGGTGGGTCAGCGCCGGCGCCCGCAGCTCGCGCACCGTCGGGGTCGCCGCGAGGGCCGCGATCGCGTCGATCGCCGCGGTCGCACCTGCCGCCTCGGCGTCGGCGGCCGGCCACCAGCAGGCGCCGGCGGGTGCGTCGGCCTCGGTCAGTCGCGCGGTGACCGGGTCGAGCAGACCGGCGGGGAAGATCAGCACCTCGCCGTCGTACGCCGTCAGGTCGTCCCACCGCTGGACCTGCCCCGGACGCACCCAGAGCACACCACCGGGCTCGAGGTCGTAGTCGGTGAAGTCGAGCATGTGGTGGGCGTGGCCGCGGCGGGGGTTGAGCAGGAAGTGGAACTCTGGCCGCTGCACGTGCACGAACTCGGCGGCGCCCGCGCGCTCCAGCATCCGGGCCACCGTCGTCGCCTCGACCTCGCCGGCCTTGCCCTCCGGCGGGTTGTAGCCGATCGGCGCGATCGGGTCCTGTCGCATATTCACCATCCTATGTCGCTGCCCGACCGTGAATCCTGCCTCTCTGGCAACAAGAATGGATCCATCGCCCCGAGACCCGGGGACAGCAGACGAAGGGATTCACCATGACCAGCATCGCGATCATCGGCGGCACCGGCTACGCCGGCTCGCACATCGCCCGGGAGGCCGCCGACCGTGGCCTCGACGTGACGACCGTGTCGCGCTCCGCCGCCGACACCCCCGCGGGCATCACCCACGAGGTCGGCAGCCTCGCCGACACCGCGCTCGTGAACGAGCTGGCGGCCAAGCACGACGTCCTCGTCGTCGCCGTCCACGCGACCGGCGAGCCCGACCTCCGCACCGCGCTCCCCACGCTCGTCGAGGCCGCCCGCACCGGCGGCGCCCGCCTCGCCTTCGTCGGCGGTGCGGGCTCGATGCTGGTCGCCGAGGGCGGTCCGCGCCTCGTCGACACCGACGGCTTCCCGGACGAGTACAAGGCCGAGGCGCTGGCCCACGGCGAGGTGCTCGACGCGCTGCGCGCCGACACGTCCGACCTGAAGTGGTTCTACGTCTCCCCCGCCGCCGTGTTCGGCGCGTGGGCCCCAGGCGAGGCCACCGGCTCCTACCGGGTGTCCGAGGACGTGCTGCTGACCGACGCGAACGGCGACTCCCAGGTCGGCGGCGCCGACTTCGCCAAGGCGTTCGTCGACGAGATCACCGCGCCGCGGTTCGAGAACCGGCGCTTCCAGGTCGCGTACTGATCTCGATACGCGCTCGTTCCTCGCGCTACTCGATCACCGGAAACAGGAGCGTAGGGTTCACCTGGAGGGCGTTGTGGCTGTCGGCGGTGAGTGGGATGGTCGGAGCATGAGCAACCACCCCACCATCGCCGTCGCTATGTTCACCATCGCCGACCAGGATTCCGCGGTCGCCTTCTACACCGAGAAGCTCGGCTGGGAGATCCGCTCCGACGTCTCGTGGGGCGAGGGCGACCAGGCCGGCCGCTGGGTCGAGGTGGCTCCGCCCGGATCCACTGCCCGCCTCGCCCTCAACCCGCCCATGCAGGGCGAGCCCGGCGGCGGCTCGATCGGCCTGGAGACCACCGACCTGCCGGGAGCCCGCGAGAAGGCGGTCGCCCAGGGCCTGGAGATCGTTCACGAGATGCCCGCCGGCGGACCGGTGCCCGCGATGTTCGCGATCAACGACCCGGACGGCAACTGGATCTGGGTGGTGGCGACCGAGGGCTGAGCCCCGGCCGCCCCACCGTCAGTTGACCGGGAGCGTGACGTACGACGGGTGCGCGCCACCGCTGTAGATCGTCATCGGGCCGAGCTGCCCGAGGAGGTCGGTGAGCGGCGCGAGCAGGTGCGGTACGTCGAAGCCCTGGATCGCGACGCGCAGCCGGTGACCCGGCAGGATCGCCGCACCCGTCGGGAAGACCTCCACGTCGACCGGGGCGATCGTGCCGGGCGCCAGCGACGCCTTCGACTGCTGCGTGAACGGGTGGTAGGGCCGGATCAGCGCGCCGCCGAGGTACTGCGACCTCGACGGGTCCAGCGCCCGCTGCGACACGATCTGCCAGCCGCCCGTGAGGCGCTTGACGGTGCCGTCCGGAGCGACGTCCTCGACAGCCACCGAGAGCAGGCCGTCGCCGGTCGACGTCGCCACGCTCAGGTGGGCGTCGATCGGCCCGCGGATGCGCACCGTCCTGGTGACGGGCGCGGTCTGGAAGACCAGGACGCTCTTGTCGTTGAGCGTGTTGTCGCCGAAGCACGGCAGCTGCGGGACGACCGTGTTCAGGATGCCGGCCGTCCACTGGTTCAGCGAGCGGGTGCAGAGACCGCTGGCGGGCAGCGGCACCATCGTGGAGGAGCCGGCCGCCGGCGTACCGCTGGTGAGGAGGCCGTCGTCGGCGCCCATCGTCGCCGTACCGCTGAGGTGGTAGCGCGCGGCGCTCTCGCCGCCGACCCAGGAGCCGGCCCTGCGCCACTTCGCCGAGCCCTGCTCGTAGTAGGTGACCGGCGCGATCTGGCCGAGCTTCGTGTCCTTGCCCTTGATCCAGTGGTCGAACCAGCGCAGCTGCAGCTCGGCGAGGGAGCCGTAGCCGGCGTCGCCGACGGCCGCGCCGGACGAGCCCTGCAGGTGATCCCACGGGCCGTAGATCAGCTTGACCGGGACGCCGTTGCGCTGGAGCGCCTCGAAGTCGAGCGGCTCGCCGCGCTGGAACAGGTCGTACTCGCCGCCGACGATGAAGGTCGGCACCTGCACCTTGTCGATGGCGGTGATCGGTGAACGCCGGCGGTAGAAGGAGCCGTCGTACGCCGGGTAGCCGTCGAGCAGCGCCTGGACCATCAGCGGCGTGGTGAAGGTGGCGCCGGCCATCAGGTGGTCCAGAGCCATCTGCAGCGCCGACTGCGGGTCGGTGGCGCCGTACGCCGGCGGGATGGCGCCGGTCAGGCTGACCAGGCCCAGCCACAGCGGGATGAACCCGACGTCGATCTGGCCGCCGGAGGCGACGACGTCGCGGTAGACGTCGGCCGCCGGCACCTGCGGGAAGATCGCGCGGAGGCCGGGCGGGCGGTGCTCGGCGGCGAACAGCTGGCTGATCCCCATGTACGACGCGCCGGTCATGCCGCTGAGGCCGTTGGACCAGGGCTGGCGATGCGCCCAGGCGACGATCTGGCCGGCGTCCTTGTCCTCGCGCGCGCAGAAGGCGCACCACTGTCCCGGCGAGCTGCCGGTGCCGCGGGCGTCGACGGTGAGCTGGGCGTAGCCGCGCGCCACGAGGTACGCCGGGTCGGCGCCGGCGAGCGTGGCTCCGCCGCCGCCCGCGATGACGGTCTTGTTGTAGGCCGTGATGGTGATGATCACCGGCACGTGCGGGACCGGCCTGCCATCGGCGGTGGCCGGCAGGGTCAGGTCGCCGCGCAGCACCACCCCGTCGCTCATCGGGATCTTCAGGTCCTTGCGCACGACCGTCTTCGGGTACTGCGCGGGCCGCGGGGTCCAGGTGCCGGCACGGGGCGTCACGCGGGCGGTCACCGCGGAGGCGGGCGCGGGCGCGGCGGTGGCGACCGCCGGGGCGGCGGCCAGCGCGGTGGTCGAGATCGAGGCGGCGCAGAGCAGGTGGACGAGCTTCATGGTTCTCCCTCCGAAAGCTACTGGAGGGTAGAACGAGTTCTCGGCGTGTGGGTGACGTCTCAGACCGAGCTCACACCGAGGTGAGCGCGATGTCGCCGGAACCGGTGGTCGCCCGGATCTCGACGTACGGCGCACCCCGCTCGGGCTCGCCCATCCGCGGCAGGTCGGAGCTGAGCCGGCCGGAGCCGGTGCTGATGTCGGTCCAGACCGCCAGGCCGGAGGCGACCCCGATCCGCAGATCGCCGCTGCCGCTCTTCGCGACGAGCTTGCCGGTCAGCGTCCCGACGCTGATGTCGCCGGAGCCCGTGGAGACGACCGCCTCGCGCGAGCTGCCCACGCGGACCCGGCCCGAGCCGCTGCGCAGCCGCAGCGTCGCGTCGGCGTCGCCGACGCTCAGCGCGCCGGAGCCCGAGTCGAGGACGCCGGGCCCGCTGAGGCCGTCGAGCGCGACGTCACCCGATCCGGTCTTGACCCGGGTGGTGCCGAGGCGGCCGGTGACCGTGACGTCGGCGCTACCGCTGCGCACCACGAGCTGGCTGTCGGTCGGGACCTTGATCTCGTAGCGCAGGTGCGAGCCGGCGAAGAAGCCGCGCTGACGCGGGCCGATGACCAGCACGCGACCTCCACGCTGCTCGACGCGGACCTCGTCGGCACGCGGTCCGGTGACGTGGACCGTGGTGGTCACGACGTCGGCCGCGGTGATGGCGACCTGCCCGTCGCGCACCGCGACGACCAGGACCGTGGGTTCGGGGGTGTCGAAGCCGTGCTCGGCGATGTCGTTCATGGGGTGCTCCTCACTGCCAGCCGCGCATCTGGCGCGGCCCGCGCTTGCCGAACGGGAAGTCGGCGCCGAACGGGACCGACGAGAGGTCGACGTCGATGTGGATGGCGCGGTCGCTGGTCGCGGCGCGTGCCAGGTTCACCAGCCAGGTGTTGACCGACTGGCCCGCCTTCGCGGCCGCGTCCTCGACCCGGGCCTTCACCGACTCGGGGATCCGCAGGGTGATCCGGGCGAGGTCGCCCTCCTCCTCGGCCTCGACCGCGGCCGGAGCCTCCGGGGCCGCCTCCGGCGTCGCGCCGTGGATCAGGAAGTCCAGGTCACGACCGTCGAGCCGTACGTCGACGCCACCGGCCGGCATCGCCGCGGTGATCTCGGCACAGGCCTGGCTGACGGCCTCCATGAGCGCCAGCCGGGCGGCCGGGTCGAGCGCGAAGCCGAGCCGCTCGGCGACCTCCCGGGCCTGGTCGCCGATGCTCTCGGCCGCCGCGAGCAGGTCGCGGCGCAGGTTGTCGACGTACGGGGTGATGTCCATGCGCACCACAATGACATCATCATGATGTCATGTCAATGTCAGTCGGGGGCTCGTGCCCGGCCGCTCCGCCTCTTGCTTGCCGGCAGGCAAGTACTTACCTGCCGGCAAGCAAGCGATCTCTACCGTGCCGCCGGCGCGACGTAGGTGACCGCAGCGATCCGGCCCTCAGCGTCGGTGCGCACGATGAAGCTCGACCCGCAGAAGAAGATCCCGTCCTGGGGCCACTCCAGCCAGACCTCGGCACCGCGCGGCCGATGCGCTCGCGCGAGGAAGTGACAGCTGCCGTCGACCGAACCCCGGAGCGACGCGGTGGTGTCGAAGCCCGGTCCGCCGATGGCGACCTCGGCCACCCCGCCCAACGCGGAGTGGCAGGAACGCGGAGCAGGTCGTCGAGCTCCGGGGATCGGCGGCCTCGGATCCGGTCAGCCCGCGGGTCGCGACGTCAGTTCCGCGCGCGGCGACGTACGTGCTGAACTCCATGGGACCTCCTGCCGGTCACCACACTGACCGGCTGGCAGCACGTTCGGTTCCGAATCCGCCCAACTCCGCAGACCAACGCTCCGGCGGGCGCTCAGCCCCGGCCGGCGTACGGCATGCCGGTCGCCATGATCGTGAGGAACGGGACGTTGACCTCGAGCGGGAGGGCGGCCATCGCGACGACGGCATCGGCGACGTGGCGGGGGTCGAAGGTCGGCTCGGGGCGCAGCGAGCCGTCCGCCTGGCGGGCACCCCGGGCGATGCCGGCGGTCATCTCGGTGGCGGCGTTGCCGACGTCGATCTGGCCCACGGCGATGCCGTGCGCCCGGCCGTCCAGGGCGAGCGACTTGGTGAGGCCGGTGATGGCGTGCTTGCTGGCGGTGTACGCCGCGCTGCCCGGCCGCGGGGTGTGGGCCGAGATCGAGCCGTTGTTGACGATCCGCCCACCCGGCGGCGACTGCGCCTTCATCCGCGCGAAGGCAGCGCGGGCACAGAGGAAGGAGCCGGTCAGGTTGACCGCCACCGTGTCGAGCCACTCCTCCACGGGGATCTCGTCGACGTCGCCGGACACCCCGAAGCGGCCGGCGTTGTTGACGAGCAGGTCGACCCTCCCCCAGCGCTCGTCGACCGCGGCGAAGGCTGCCTCGACCTGCGCCGGGTCGGTGACGTCGGTCGGCAGCACCAGCGCGTCGGCGATGCTGCCCGCGACCTCCGACAGCGAGGAACGGGTGCGGCCGAGCAGCGCGACGGCGTACCCCGCCTCGCCGAGGGCCTCGGCGACGACGCGGCCCAGGCCCGACCCGGCACCGGTGACGACCGCGACGGGCATGTCAGAGCAGCTGGCGGCTGAGGGTCGCGTGCCGGTTGACGTCCTTGTAGAGCAGGTAGCGGAACCGCCCCGGGCCACCGGCGTAGCAGGCCTGCGGGCAGAAGGCGCGCAGCCACATGAAGTCGCCCTCCTGCACCTCGACCCAGTCCTTGTTGAGCAGGTAGACCGCCTTGCCCTCGAGCACGTAGAGCCCGTGCTCCATCACGTGCGTCTCCGGGAACGGGATCGCGCCGCCGGGTTCGAAGTTGACGATGTTGACGTGCATGTCGTGCCGCACGTCGTCGGGGTCCACGAAGCGCTGGGTGGTCCACGCGCCGTCGGTGCCGGGCATCTCGCGGCCGACGACATCGGTCTCGTTGGTGACGAACGGCTCCGGTACGTCGATGCCCTCGACCCGCTGGTAGGCCTTGCGGATCCAGTGGAAGCGCGCCGCCTCGGAGGTGCCGTTGCGCAGGGTCCAGGTGCAGCCCGGCGGCAGGAAGGCGTAGCCACCCGGGCCGAGCTCGTGGGTGTCCTCCCCGATGGTGAGGGTCAGGCTGCCGTCGACCACGAAGAGCACGCCCTCGGCGCCCGGGTCCGTCTCCGGCCGGTCGCTGCCGCCGCCCGGCGACACCTCGACGATGTACTGCGAGAAGGTCTCCGCGAACCCCGACAGCGGCCGGGCGATGACCCAGAGCCGGGTGTCGTCCCAGAAGGGCAGCCGGCTGGTGACGATGTCGGTCATCGTGCGGCGCGGCAGGACGGCGTACGCCTCGGTGAAGACGGAGCGATCGGTGGTCAGCTCCGTCTGCCCGGGAAGGCCGCCGGTGGGTGCGTAGTAGCGCGGGGGGTTCATGCTCCTCCTCGGGTCAGCAGCCGGCCGCGGGGCTCGGCGTCCAGGTCGATCTGCCGACCACGCAGCCAGGTGGACCGGACGACGCCCGCGAGCGGTCGGCCGTGGTACGGCGTCACCGCATTCTTGTGGTGCAGCTTGTGGACGTCGACGACGAAGGCCTCGTCGGGCGCGAGGACGCAGAAGTCGGCGTCGTACCCGAGGTCGATCCGGCCCTTGTGCCGCATCCCGGTCTGGGCCGCGGGCGCCTGGCTCATCCACCGCGAGACGTCGCAGAGGGTGAACCCGCGACGCCGGGCCTCGGTCCAGACCGCGGAGAGGCCGAGCTGGAGCGAGGAGATGCCACCCCAGGCGACACCGAAGTCGCCGGTGTCGAAGCACTTGAGGTCGACGGTCGACGGCGAGTGGTCGGTGACGACGAGGTCGATGACACCGTTGCGCAGCCCCTCCCAGAGCAGCTCACGGTTCTCGGCCTCGCGGATCGGCGGGCAGCACTTGTACTGCGTGCCGCCGTCGGGGATCTCCTCGGCCGCGAAGGTCAGGTAGTGCGGGCAGGTCTCGGCGGTGATCTGGACGCCCTCGCGCTTGGCCGACGCGAGCATCGCGAGCACGTCCGAGCTGGAGACGTGCAGCACGTGCACCCGGCAGCCGGTCCAGCGCGCCAGCTCGATGACCTGCGCGACGGCGAGGTTCTCGGCACCGCGCGGACGGCTGCGGAGGAAGGCGTCGTAGTGCTCGCCCTGGGCGCTCGGCGCCCGCTCGATCGCGTGGTCGTCCTCGGCGTGCACGATCAACAGCCCGCCGAAGGAGCGGATCTCGCGCATGGCGGCCTCGAGCTGCGCCGGGTCCAGCGGGGGGAACTCGTCGACGCCCGAGTGCAGCAGGAAGCACTTGAAACCGAAGACGCCTGCGTCGTGCAGCCCGCGCAGCTCCGGGACGTTGCCGGGGATCGCACCGCCCCAGAAGCCGACGTCGACGTACGCCTGGCTCTCGGCGGTCTTGCGCTTGACCTCCAGCGCCGGGGCGTCGCAGGTCGGCGGGATGCTGTTGAGCGGCATGTCGACGATCGTGGTGACACCGCCGGCGGCCGCGGCCCGCGTGGCGCTCGCGAATCCCTCCCAGTCGGTGCGGCCGGGGTCGTTCACGTGCACGTGCGAGTCGACGACGCCCGGCATCAGCACCACGTCGTCGTCGAGGTCGACGTTCTCGGCGCCGGTGAGGCCCGCGTCGTAGGGCTCCAGGGCGACGATCCGGCCGTCCCGTACGCCGACGCACCGGTCGACCTCGCCGGCGTGGGTCACGATCCGCTTCGCACGGATCACGAGGTCCAGGTCGGTCATCCCGCTCGCCCCCTTCCGCTGGTTTTCCACATGTCGGAACAAAGATTTTGACTAGAGGAAAAGTAGTCTGCGTGTCCTCCGGCGTCAAGCATGCCGCTGCACCACCGGGGTCCGCTGCCGACCGAGCCCCGCGACCTCGAGCTCGACCACCTGACCGGCCCGCAGGAAGGGCTTCGGCTCGGGCCGTCCCATCGCGACCCCACCCGGGGTGCCGGTGAGCACGACGTCGCCGGGCTCGAGGGTCATCAGCGCCGAGATCGCGCACAGCAGCTCGGCCACGCCGAAGGCCATCGTCTTCGTCGAGCCCGACTGCCGCAGGTCGCCGTCCACCCACAGCTGGAGCACGACGCCCTGCGGGTCGGGGAGGTCGTCGGGCGTGACGAGCCACGGACCGAGCGGCAGGAAGGTGTCGCAGCACTTGCCCTTGGTCCAGGTCGGACCGGCTGCCGCGAGGGCGCGCTCGGTGATGTCGTTCGCCGCGACGTAGCCGGCGACGGCCGCCAGGGCGACCTCCGGGTCCGCGCAGCCCCGCAGCCGGCGTCCCACGACGACCGCCAGCTCGACCTCGTGGTCGGTGGCCTCGCTACCGGGCGGCAGCTCGACGGCGTCGTACGGGCCGCAGATGCTGGAGGACGGCTTGAGGAACATGACCGGCGACTCCGGCAGCGGTACGCCGGCCTCGGCCGCGTGGTCGCGGTAGTTGAGCCCGATGCCGACGACCTTGCCGGGCCGCGCGACGGGGGCGCCGACCCTCGCACCGGGCTCGACCTCGGGCAGGTCGCCGGCCGCGAGGGCCCGGCGTACCTCGGCCAGGGCGTCGGGCGCCGCCAGCGTGAGCGGGTCGATGTCGGCTAGCACCGACGACAGGTCGCGCAGCGCGCCGTCGTCGTCGAGCACCGCCGGCCGCTCGCGGCCGGGCGGGCCCACACGCAGCAACCTCATGCGTTCTCCTTGACGGTCAGGTGCTCGGCGGCGATCTGCGCGCCGAGCCGTTCGAGCAGCGGCCCACCGTCGGTGAGGCACCGCTGGAGGTCGGGTTCGACGTCGGTCAGCGCGTACGCCGCACCGATGCCTGCCGCACGGAGGCGGGCGTCGTCGAGGTGGTTGACGCCGCACACCGCGACGACGGGTACGCCGGCAGCGCGGGCCGCCGCCGCCACGCCGGCGGGCGCCTTGCCGTGCAGGGTCTGCTCGTCGAGGGCGCCCTCGCCGGTGACGACGAGGTCGGCGTCGGCGAGCGCCGAGCGGAAGCCGACGAGGTCGAGGACCAGGTCGATCCCGGGGTGCAGACGGGCACCGAGCAGGGCCAGCGCGGCGAAGCCGACACCGCCCGCGGCGCCGGCGCCCGGCACGTCGCGGTGGTCGTCACCGGTCGCCCGAGCGACGACGTCGGCGAAGTGGCCGAGGGCGTCGTCGAGGAGCCGGACCTGGTCGGGGTCCGCACCCTTCTGCGGTCCGTACGTCGCTGCCGCGCCGACCGGCCCGATGAGCGGGTTGTCCACGTCGCAGGCCACGACCACGTCGACACCGGCGAGCCGGGTCGCGAGCGGCTCGAGGTCGACCGCGGCCAGGTCGGCCAGCGCGGCGCCACCCTCCGGCAGGTCCGCGCCCGCCGCGTCGAGCAGGCGGGCGCCGAGCGCGGCGACCATGCCGGCACCGCCGTCGGTGCTCGCGCTGCCGCCGATGCCGAGCACGACCCGCGTGCAGCCGGCCTCCAGCGCCGCGGCGACGACCTCGCCGACGCCACGGCTGCTCGCGGTCAGCGGTGCGGGGCCGCCGGGCAGGCGCACGAGCCCGCAGGCGTCGGCCAGCTCCACGAGCGCCACCTCGCCACGCCGGGCGTAGCCGGTGGCGACCGGGTCCCCGGTGGGACCGGTCGCGATCACCGGGACGAACGCGAAGCCGGCTGCCACGGCGGCCGCGAGGGTGCCGTCACCGCCGTCCGCGACCGGGACGGCGACGACGTCGGCATCGGGCCGCGTGCGACGTACCCCCGCACCGACCGCCTCGGCGACCTGGGCGGCGGTCAGCGACCCCTTGAACTTGTCGGAGGCGATCAGGACGGTGGGCATCCCGCCCGCCTCAGTCGAGGAGGGCGATGGCCGTCGGGGCGTCCTCACCGCGCTCGGCGAGCTGCTCGAACTCGACGACGTTGTCGATCTCGGTGCCCATCGAGACGTTCGTGACCCGCTGGAGGATCACCTCGACCACGACCGGCACGCGGTACTCCGCAGCGAGGCCCTTGGCCTTCTCGAACGCCGCGCCCAGGTCGGCGGGGTCCGTCACCCGGACGGCCTTGCAGCCGAGGCCCTCGACCACCTTGACGTGGTCGACGCCGTAGCCGCCGACCTCGGGGCTGTTGACGTTGTCGAAGGACAGCTGGACGCAGTAGTCCATCTCGAACCCGCGCTGGGCCTGACGGATCAGGCCGAGGTAGGAGTTGTTCACCACGACGTGGATGTAGGGGATGTTGAACTGCGCCCCGACGGCCAGCTCCTCGAGCAGGAACTGGAAGTCGTAGTCGCCGGAGAGCGCGACGACCTGCCCTTCGGGGTCGGCGGTCGCGACGCCGAGCGCGGCGGGCAGCGTCCAGCCCAGCGGGCCGGCCTGGCCGGCGTTGATCCAGTGCCGGGGCTTGAACACGTGCAGCAGCTGCGCGGCCTGGATCTGGGAGAGGCCGATGGTGGTGACGTAGCGGGTCTCCGGGCCGAACGCGCGGTTCATCTCCTGGTAGACACGCTGCGGCTTGATCGGAACCTCGTCGAAGCTGGTACGCCGCTGCAGCGACTGCTTGCGCTCTCGGCACTCCTGCGCCCAGGCCGAGCGGTCGGGCAGCCGCCCGTCGGCGGCCCACTCCTTCGCGACCTCGACGAACACCTCGAGCGCCGCCTTCGCGTCGGACACGATCGAGTAGTCCGGCGCGAACACCCGGCCGATCTGGGTCGGCTCGACGTCGACGTGGGTGAAGGTGCGGCCCTCGGTGTAGGTCTCGACCGAGCCGGTGTGCCGGTTGGCCCAGCGGTTGCCGATGCCGAGCACGTGGTCGGCGGCCAGCATCGTGGCGTTGCCGTACCGGTGCGAGGTCTGCAGGCCGACCATGCCCGCCATCAGCGGGTGGTCGTCAGGGATCGTGCCCCAGCCCATCAGGGTGGGCACGACGGGCACGCCGGTGACCTCGGCCAGCTCGACGAGCAGGTCGGCCGCGTCGGCGTTGATGACGCCGCCGCCGGAGACGATCAGCGGCCGCTCGGCGTCGACGAGCAGCTGCAGGGCCCGCTCGGCCTGGGCGCGGGTCGCCGTCGGACGAGCCACCGGCAGCGGCTCGTAGGTGTCGATGTCGAACTCGATCTCGGCGAGCTGGACGTCGATCGGGAGGTCGATGAGGACCGGCCCCGGACGTCCCTCACGCATCAGCTGGAACGCCTTCTGGAAGGTGCCCGGCACCTGCGCCGGCTCCATCACCGTGACCGCCATCTTGGTGAGCGGACGGGCGATGGCGGCGATGTCGACGGCCTGGAAGTCCTCCTTGTGCAGCTTCGCCACCGGCGCCTGGCCGGTGATGCAGAGGATCGGGATGGAGTCGGCCGAGGCCGAGTAGAGACCCGTGATCATGTCGGTGCCGGCAGGCCCCGACGTACCGATGCAGACGCCGATGTTGCCGGCCGCGGCCCGGGTGTAGCCCTCGGCCATGTGCGAGGCGGCCTCGACGTGCCGGGCGAGGACGTGCTTGAGCCTGCCGTGCTTGCGCATCGCGCTGTAGAACGGGTTGATCGCAGCGCCCGGCAGGCCGAAGAGCTGCGTGGCGCCCTCCTTCTCCAGGATCAGGACCGCGGCGTCGACCGCGCGCATCCGTGCCATGTCAGTTCTCCTCGTGGTTCGTGTCGGTGGACCGGCCGCTGAGGCGCTCGACGCCACGCAGCAGGCCGGAGTGGTCGAGGCCGCCGTCGCCGTTGACGCGGGCGCTGGCCATCAGCTGGGCGACGAGCGAGCCGAGCGGTACGACGACACCCGCCTCACGCGCCGCGGCCGTGACGATGCCGAGGTCCTTGTGGTGCAGCTCGATGCGGAAGCCCGGCTGGAAGGAGCGGGTCAGCATGTTGGTCTTCTTCTGGGTGAGCACGGCCGAGCCGGCCAGCCCGCCACCGAGCACCTCGAGGGCGGCCTCCGTGTCGACGCCGTACGCCTCCAGGAAGACGACCGCCTCGGACAGGGCCTGGATGTTCGCCGCCACGATCAGCTGGTTGGCCGCCTTCACGGTCTGGCCGGCACCGCTGGGTCCGACGTGCACGATGGTCTTCCCGACGGCCTCGAGGACCGGCTGCGCCTCGGCGAAGTCCTCCGCCGAGCCGCCGACCATGATCGAGAGCGCGGCGTTCTTGGCGCCCGCCTCGCCTCCGGAGACCGGGGCGTCGAGGAGCCGGAGGCCCCGCTCGGTGGCCTGGGCCGCGAGCGCAGTGGTGACATCGGGGCGGATGCTGGAGAAGTCGATGACCAGCGTGCCGGGCTTGGCGCTGTCGAAGACGCCGCCGTCACCGGCCAGGACCCGCTCGACGTCGGGCGAGTCCGGCACCATCACGCACACGACGCTCGCGTCGGCGACGGCGTCCTGGATCGAGTCGGCGGCGCGGCCGCCGGCCGCGACCAGCGCGGCGGTCTTGTCCGGGGTGCGGTTGTAGCCGGCGACGGTGTGGCCGGCCTCGGCGAGGTGGACGGCCATCGGGCTGCCCATGATGCCCAGGCCGATGAAGGCGATGTTCGTCATCGGAGGAGTCCTTTCGGGGTGGTCAGTGCGTGGCCGCGCCGGCGCCGCGGCGCTCGCGGGGCAGCCAGTCGAAGCTGTCGGTGGTCGTGGTGGCCGGCTTGTACTCCAGGCCGACCCAGCCGGCGTACCCGCCGGCCTCGAGGGCGGCGAGCTGCCGGTCGAGCGGGAGGGATCCGGTGCCGGGCTCGTTGCGGCCGGGGGCGTCGGCGATCTGCACGTGGGCGACCCGGTCGGCGTGGGCGGCGATGACGGCGTCGACGTCGTCGCCGTTGACGGCCAGGTGGTAGAGGTCCGCGAGCAGGCCGATATTCGGCTCGCCGGCGCGGTCGATCACGGCCAGGGCGTCGGCCGCGGTGAGGAGCGGGTAGCGCTCGGCGCCGCTGACCGGCTCGACCAGGACGGTGCCGCCGATCCGGGCGGCGGCGCGGGCCGCGAGCGCCAGGTTCTCCGCGCCGAGCTCGTCCTGGGCGGCCGCAACGACACCCTCGACACGGTTGCCGTAGAGCGCGTTGAAGGCCCGGCAGCCGAGCCGCTCGCCGATGCCGACCGTGACGTCGATGTTGGCGCGGAACTCGGCGGACCGCTCCGGCCAGGACACCAGGCCGCGGTCGCCGGCCGGCATGTCGCCGGCCGCGAAGTTCAGGCCGACGAGCTGGACCCCGGCGTCCTCGATCGCGGCCACGAACGCGTCGACCTCAGCGTCGGACGGCACCGCGTCGGCGAAGGGCCACCAGAACTCGACGCCGTCGAAGCCGGCCGCCTTGGCGGCCGCGGGCCGCTCGAGCAGTGGGAGCTCGGTGAACAGGATCGAGCAGTTGACCTCGTAGCGGAGCGAGTGGCTCATCGACGCTGCCTTTCGAATCGACTTCCATAATACGGAAACTAGTTTCTGAATGATGGAACGAGCGTAGGAGGTGACCCGGCTCACGTCAAGGGCCGGATCGCGCCGGGATGTCCGCGCCGGAGACGCCGCGGCCCCGTGACGCCGGAGGCGCACGGGGCCGCGGGTGGAGCCGGTCCTGCGGACGACCGGGCTCCCGGAGGGGTCAGGCGCGGAGCTTGCTCAGCACCAGGGGGCGGGTCGCCGCGCCGGAGACGTTGTTGCGCCGGGCGATGAGCGTGTAGAGGATCAGGCCGGCGAACATCCCGACGAACCACGAGTAGTTGGGCAGCCAGGAGACCACGTCGAAGAGCTTCGGCACGACGACCGATCCGAGCGAGACCGCGCCGGCGAGGACCACCGCGATCACGGCCGAGGGGTTGTAGCCCTTCGAGTAGTAGTAGGTGCCGTCCTCGTCGAGGGTGTAGAGGTCGTCGACGATGATCGTCTGCTCACGGATCAGGTAGTAGTCGGCGATCAGGATCCCGAACAGCGGGCCGATCAGGCCGCCGAGCAGGCCCAGGGTCCAGAAGATCGCGTCCGGGTTGTCGTACCAGTTCCACGGCGTCACCAGCACCGAGCCGATCGCTGCGATCATGCCGCCCATCCGCCACGAGATCTTCTGCGGCGCGACGTGGCTGAAGTCGAACGCCGGGCTGATGAAGTTGGCCACGATGTTGATGCCGACGGTGGCGGTCACGAACGTGATGCCGCCCAGGACGATCGCGAAGGTGTTGTCGAGCCGGTTGACGGTCTCGATCGGGTCGGTGATCAGCGTGCCGTAGATGGGCAGCGTCGCGGAGGCCGTGAGCACCGTCAGGAGCGAGAAGATGATGAAGTTGATCGGCAGGCCCCAGAAGTTGCCCTTCTTGACCTCGCTGAAGCTCCGGGCGTAGCGGGAGAAGTCGCCGAAGTTGAGCATCGGGCCGGAGAAGTAGGCGACGACGGTGGCCACGGCGGCGCAGAGCGTCCAGACCAGCGGCCACCCGGAGAGGGAGACCGTGGACAGGTTGAGGTCGATGTTGAAGTCGGCCTTGAAGAGCATGTAGACGCACATCGCGAGCATCACGACGTACACGGCCGGGCCGGCGAAGTCGATGAACTTCTTGATCATCTCCATGCCTCGCCAGAACAACAGGCCCTGCAGGACCCACAGGATCGCGTACGACGCGTAGCCCAGCGGCGACAGCCCGAGGAACGAGTGCTGGGTGACGTCGGCCCACTCCGCCAGGCCCGGCCAGAGCCGGACGAAGACGATGTTCAGGGACTCGGCGGCCAGGAACGTCTGCACGCCGTACCAGGCGACGGCGATGAGGCCGCGGATGATCGCGGGGATGTTCGCACCCAGCACGCCGAACGAGGCCCGGCTCGTGACCGGGTACGGAACGCCCGCCGCCTGACTGGGCTTTGCGACCAGGTTGACGAAGTACTGCACGATGCAGATGCCGACGATGAGGCAGAGGAAGACCTGCCAGGCCGCCAGGCCGAGGGCGAAGAGGGCACCCATCGTGAGGTAGCCGCCGACGCTGTGCACGTCGGACATCCAGAACGCGAAGATGTTGTACTGCCGCCAGTTCTGGCGGGCCAGCGGCGCCAGGTCCTCGTTCGTGAGCCGGTCGGCGTACCCCGGCTTGATGACGGAGTCACCGGCGACGCCGTGGTGCATCTCGCGGTCGTCGAGACGTTGCAGGTGGGGGCCGGCCAGCGTCGGCTCGGCGGCGTCAGAGGTCAGGTCCATGTCATGTCTCCGAAGGTGGTGAAGGGGGTGCTGGTGGTGGGGCGGACGGGCCGTTCGGTCCAGGGTCAGGACCGCAACGGCCAGCCGGACACCCGCTTCCGCCGGGGCGGGGCGTAGGTGCGTGTCTTGCTGGTGGTCAGCCCGAGTCCGACCAGGCTCTCGGCGAGCTTCACGGCGGCGCGGACGCCGTCGACGACGGGGACGCCGGTCGCGCCGCGGACCGCGTCGTCGAGGCCGGCCATGCCGCCGCAGCCCAGGCAGATGACCTCGGCCCGGTCCTCGGTGACGGCGCGTTCCGCCTCGGCGACGATCCGCTTCACGGCGCGACCGGGGTCCTCCTCGAGCTCGAGGACGCCCAGCCCGCTGGAGCGGACCGAGGCGCAGCGGGCGCTCAGCCCGGCGAGCACGAGGCGGTCCTCGATCAGCGGGACGGTGCGGTCGAGGGTCGTCACGACCGAGTAGCTGCGCCCGATCAGGCACGCGACGTGCGCGGCCGCCTCGGTGATGTCGACGACCGGGACGTCGAGCAGCTCCTGCAGGCCCTCGCGGCCGTGCTCACCGAAGCCCGCTTGGACCACGGCGTCGTAGTCGCCCTCGTAGCGGGTGACCGCATCCATCACGCCGACCGCGGCGAGGTAGCTGTCGACGTTGCCCTCGGCTGACTCCGGTCCGAAGGTCGGGGTGAGCCCGACCACCTCGGTGCCCGGGGCCGCGACGGCCCGCGCGGAGGCCACGATGGCCTCCGTCATGGAGCTCGTGGTGTTGACGTTGACGACGAGGATCTTCATCGATCTCTTTCCGTATAATGGAAACGGTTTTCCGAATGTCAGGAGTGTGATCGCCCTCACTCGGCGTCGTCAAGAGTTGGAGGTTCATTGGAATGAGTACAGAAAACGGGCACGGATCGGGGCCGCGGACTGTAGATTCATCCAAACGGCCGATGGTGTGAGGAGGCCCCGGTGCTCGTCGCTGACCTCCTCGCCACGCCCCACCTCGACCTGCGCCTGCGCTACGAGGCGCCCGGCGGTCTGCAGCGCACCGTCGGCCGGGTCGCCACGACCGCGCTGCTCGAGCCCGGCGACTACCTGGCGGGCAGCGAGCTGGTCCTGACCGAGCTCGCGTGGCGACGTACGCCGGAGGACAGCGCGACGTTCGTCCGGTCGATCGCCGAGCGCGGGGTCACCACCCTGATCTCCGGTACGGCGCTGTTCGGGCCGGCCCCCGACGACCTGGTGGAGGCCTGCCGGGCCCATGCTGTCACGCTGATCGAGGTGCCGTCCGGCACCACCTTCGTCGACGTCACCGAGCACCTCGCCGGCGTCGAGGCGGCCGAGGGGGGCGACCGGCTCTCGGCCGGCCTCGTCCGTCAGCGCGAGCTGCTCGCCTCGCTGGCCACCGGACGCACGCTGCCCGAGATCGTGGGCCGGGTGGCGCGGGAGATCGGCCACCCGTGCCGCGTGCTCACCCCGACCGGGCGCTTCGTGGTGGGCGGCGACCCGGAGCTCGACGACGCGACGGTGGACGCGGTCGTCCACCGCTACCTGACGACCAACCTGCTGCCGGCAGTCGTGGCGGTCGACGGGGCGACGTACAGCATCTTCGCGGTGGGTTCGGGGCTCGGGCAGCGGCTGACCGGCTGGATGCTCGTCGTCGACGGCGACCACCACGAGTGGCCGCGCGAGCACACCGACGCCATCGCCGACCTCGGCGCGATCGTGGCGCTGGACCGCACCCGGCGCGACGAGCACGTCCGGGCCGTGCGCCCGGTCGCCGCCGAGGTGCTCGGCCTGGTGGAGTCGGGCGCACCCAGCCCGGAGGTCGCGAGCCGGCTGCGTCAGGCGGGCATGGATCCCGAGCTCCCGGTCGTGGTGCTGGCCGCCCACCTCGGCGGGCTGACCGACGAGGCGGCGACGACCCTGGTCGAGGACGTGGTGCTCACGCTCGGCCCGCCGTTCGTCGTCCCGGCGCACGACGGCCCGATCGTCGCCCTGCTGCCCGCCCACCCGGATCCCGTCGCGCGGGTCCGCGCCGCCTTCGGGCGGCTCGCGGCCGGCATCGCCCGCGACGACCGCGTGGCCGTGGGGCTCAGCGGCGCCACTCCCCTCACCGCGCTGTCGGGCGCGCTGGACGAGGCCCGCTTCGCGGCCCGCTCGGCCCGGGCGGGCGGCAGCCGGGTCTCGGTGCTCGGCTCGGAGGAGGTGACCTCGCACGTGATGCTGCTGGCAGCGGTGCCCGACGACGTACGCCGGGCCTACGCGCTGCGCCTGCTGGGCACGCTGGTCGACCACGACGAGCGCACCGGCGGGGACCTGGTCGAGACGCTGCGGACCTTCCTCGCGTGCTCCGGCTCGTGGACCCGCACCGCCGAGACGCTGCACCTGCACGTGAACACGGTCCGCTACCGGATCGAGCGCGTCCAGGAGCTCACCGGACGCGACCTCGGGCGCTTCGACGACCGGGTCGACGTCTACCTGGCCCTCGGCTCGCTCTGAGCGACCCACCGCCTTGTGTGATCACACGAAGGGGGGCGGCGATGGCCGGTGATCTTCGGAGGTTCGGAGGGTGCCGGGGCGACCGGCGACGGACGGATGCTGTGAACCGGGTCACCTCCCGACCCGTGAGCCCCGAGGAAGGTCCGCGATGAAGAAGATCTCGCCCGCCACCGGCCGCCGGCCGAGCCACCCGGTCGACGAGGTGCTGCCGATCCCGAAGCTCGCGGTCTACGGCCTGCAGCACGTGCTCGCGTTCTACGCCGGCGCGGTCATCGTGCCCATCCTGCTGGCGAGCGCGATCGGGCTGAGCACGCCGCAGCTGATCCACCTGATCAACGCGGACCTGTTCACCTGCGGCATCGCCTCGATCATCCAGTCGGTCGGGTTCTGGAAGGTCGGCGTACGCCTCCCGCTGCTGCAGGGCGTCACCTTCACCGCCGTCTCGCCGATGATCGCGATCGGGATGGCCGCGGGCGGCGGCACCGACGGCCTGCTCGTCATCTACGGCTCGGTGATCGTCGCGGGCCTCGCGACCTTCCTCGTCGCACCCTGGTTCAGCCGGCTCATCAAGTTCTTCCCGCCGGTCGTCACCGGCTCGGTGATCACCATCATCGGCCTGGCGCTGCTGCCCGTCGCGGCCGCCGACGCGACCGGTGGCGCCGGCCCCACCTCGGACCCGGGGAGCGGCCGCAACATGGCCTACGCGATCGGCACGCTCGCGCTGATCGTCGTGATCCAGCGCGTGTTCAAGGGCTTCCTCGCCACCATCGCCGTCCTCGTCGGCCTGGTCGCCGGCACCCTGGTCGCCTGGGCCTTCGGCGACGCGCACTTCAGCTCGGTCGGCGACGCCTCGTGGGCCGGCGTGACCACGCCGTTCTACTTCGGCTGGCCGCAGTTCTCCGTGGCCGCGATCATCTCGATGGTCGTCGTCATGATGATCACCGCCGTCGAGACCACCGGCGACGTCTTCGCCACGGGTGAGATCGTCGACAAGCGCGTCGGCCGCGAGGACATCGCCCGGGCGCTCCGGGCCGACGGGCTCGCCACGACCATCGGCGGTGTCCTGAACTCGTTCCCCTACACCTGCTTCGCCGAGAACGTCGGCCTGGTGCGGCTGACCCGCGTCAAGAGCCGGTACGTCGTCGCCACGGCCGGCCTGTTCATGGTCCTGATCGGGCTCGTGCCGAAGGCCGGAGCGGTCGTCGCGGGCATCCCCGCCCCGGTGCTGGGCGGCGCCGCCCTGGCGATGTTCGCCACCGTCGCGGTCGTGGGCTTTCAGACCCTGACCAAGGTCGACTTCCACGACCACCGCAACGTGGTGATCGTGGCGACCAGCGTCGGCCTGGCCATGTACGTCACCGCCGAGCCGGGCGTCGCCGACGCGGTGCCGCACTGGGCGCGGATCATCTTCGGCAGCGGGATCACCCTGGGCTCGATCACCGCCATCGTGCTGAACGTCGTGTTCCACCACCTCGGCACCGACTTCGGCCCCGCGGTCGCCGGCCAGCCGGGCAACGCGGTGCGGCTCGACCAGGTCAACCAGATGAGCCGCGAGGAGTTCGTGCAGACCTTCGCCGGCCTGTTCCAGGGCCCGCGCTGGATGGTCGAGGGTGCGTGGGACCAGCGGCCGTTCGCCGACACCCACGCGCTGCGCCGGGCCTTCCAGGAGTCGCTGTTCGCCGGGTCGACCGAGCGGCAGCGCGAGCTGATCGAGGCCTACCCGCAGCTCGGCTCCGTGGCCGACGGCCTCACCGGTGCCGCGTCGCTGCGCGACCAGTCCACCCGGGGCCTCACCACCCTCGCCGAGACCGAGCAGGAGGCGCTGGCCGCGGTCACCGAGGCCTACCGCGAGCGCTTCGGGTTCCCGCTGGTGATCTCGGTGCGCGACGCCGACTCCTTCGGCCGGATCCTCGAGCAGGGCCGCGAACGGCTCGGCAACTGCGCCACGCAGGAGCACGCGGCCGCCCTCATCGAGATCGCGAAGATCGCCGGTCACCGGTTCGACGACTTCCTGTCAGAGGCCAATCCGATCCACACCGCACGCAGCAGGAAGGTGACCTCGTGACGACCGCACCGACCACCGCCACCAGCCCCGTGGTCCAGGTCAACGGCGCCCCCGCCGACCTGACCGGCGTACCTCCGCACACCACGGCGCTCGACTGGCTGCGCGAGCGCGGCCTGACCGGCGCCAAGGAGGGGTGTGCCGAGGGCGAGTGCGGTGCGTGCTCGATCCTGGTCGCCCGGCCGGGCACCGACGCCGCCACCGAGTGGACCGCGATCAACGCCTGCCTGGTGCCGGTGGCGGCGCTCGACGGCCAGGAGGTCGTCACCGCCGAGGGCCTCGGCGACAGCGCGCACCTGCACCCGGTGCAGTCCGAGCTCGCGGTGCGGGGCGGGTCGCAGTGCGGCTACTGCACGCCGGGGTTCGTGTGCAGCATGGCGGCGGAGTACTACCGGCCGGGCCGGGGGTCGAGCGGCGGCGACGAGGAAGCCGACCACGCCGAGCACGGCCCGAACGGCTTCGACCTGCACGCGCTCAGCGGCAACCTGTGCCGGTGCACCGGCTACCGGCCGATCCGCGACGCGGCGTACGCCCTCGGCACGCCGGGCGAGGACGACGTGTTCGCCCGGCGCTGCGGGGCGCCTGCACCGGAGCCGCGGCCGACCCGGCTCGAGCTCGGCGGTGCCGAGTTCGTGCGTCCCGCGACGCTGACCGAGGCACTCACGCTGCTCGCCGACGACCCCGACGCGCAGGTCGTCGCCGGCTCCACCGACTGGGGCGTCGAGGTCAACCTGCGTGGCGCCCGGGCCCGCCGGGTGGTCGCGATCGACCGGCTGGCCGAGCTGCGCGAGCTCGAGCGCACCGCCGACGAGATCCGCATCGGGGCCGCCCTGTCGCTGACCGAGGTCGAGCGCCGGCTGGACGGCAGCGTGCCGCTGCTGTCGGCGCTGTTCCCCCAGTTCGCGTCGCGGCTGATCCGCAACGGCGCCACCCTCGGCGGCAACCTCGGCACCGGCTCCCCCATCGGCGACTCCCCGCCGGCCCTGCTCGCGCTGGACGCGCGGGTCGTGCTCACCTCGCTGCGTGGCGACCGGGAGGTGCCGCTGGCGGACTACTTCACGGGGTACCGCACCACCGTGAAGGAGCCCGACGAGCTGATCCGCGCGGTGGTCGTGCCGCTGCCGCTGGCGCGGATCTCGGCGTTCCACAAGATCGCGAAACGCCGCTTCGACGACATCTCCAGCGTCGCCGTGGGCTACGCGATCGACGTCGTCGACGGCGTCGTGCGCCGGGCCCGGATCGGCCTCGGCGGAGTGGCCGCCACGCCGTTGCGGGCCACCGTCACCGAGGACGCCCTGATCGGCCGCCCGTGGACCGAGGCCACGGTGCGAGCCGCCGCCGCCGTGATGGCCACGGAGGGCACCCCGATGGACGACCACCGCGCGAGCGCGTCGTACCGCTCGGCGATGCTGGGCCAGTCCCTGCTGCGCCTGTACGCCGAGAGCACCGACCACCCCGAGCAGCAGGAGGTGCCGGCATGAGTGCCCTGTCCCAGCGGCCCGAGAACCCGACCGTCGGGCTGTCGCTGAACCACGAGAGCGCGGCCCTGCACGTGACCGGCGCCGCGCTCTACACCGACGACCTGGTGGTGCGCACCCGCGACGTGCTGCACGCGTGGCCGGTCCAGGCGCCGCACGCCCACGCGCGGGTCCGCGAGCTGCGGGTCGAGCCCGCGCTCGCCGTACCGGGCGTGGTGCGGGTGCTCACCGCCGCGGACGTGCCCGGGGTCAACGACGCCGGGATCAAGCACGACGAGCCGCTGTTCCCCACCGAGGTGATGTTCCACGGGCACGCCGTGTGCTGGGTGCTCGGCGAGACGCTCGAGGCGGCACGGCTCGGGGCCGAGGCGGTCGTCGTGCAGTACGAGCAGCTGCCGGCGCTCGTCACCGTCCACGAGGCCATCGCGGCCGGCAGCTTCCAGGGCACGCCCCGGCGACTCGAGCGCGGTGACGTCGACGCGGCGTTCGCCACGGCGGCGCACGTGTTCGAGGGCGACTTCGACTTCGCCGGGCAGGAGCACTTCTACCTGGAGACGCACGCCGCGCTGGCGCTGGTCGACGAGGCCGGCCAGCTGTTCGTGCAGAGCAGCACCCAGCACCCGTCGGAGACGCAGGAGATCGTCGCGCACGTCCTCGGGCTGGCCAGCCACGAGGTGACGGTGCAGTGCCTGCGGATGGGGGGCGCGTTCGGCGGCAAGGAGATGCAGCCGCACGGGTACGCCGCGATCGCGGCCCTCGGCGCGCGGCTCACCGGCCGCCCGGTGCGGCTGCGGCTGAACCGCACCCAGGACATCACCATGTCCGGGAAGCGGCACGGCTTCGCGTCGACGTGGAAGGTCGGCTTCGACGCCGACGGCCACCTCGTCGCTCTCGCGGCCACGCTGACCGCCGACGGCGGCTGGAGCCTGGACCTGTCCGAGCCCGTGCTCGCCCGGGCCCTGTGCCACATCGACAACGCCTACTGGATCCCGAACCTGCGGGTCCACGGGCGGATCGCGCGCACCAACAAGACCTCGCAGACCGCGTTCCGCGGATTCGGCGGGCCGCAGGGGATGCTCGTGATCGAGGACGTCCTCGGCCGGTGCGCGCCGCTGCTCGGCGTCGACCCGCGCGAGCTGCGCCGGCGCAACTTCTACCGCGACCGCGACACCACGCCGTACGGACAGCCGGTCCGGCACGCCGAGCGGCTCGAGGCCTGCTGGAGCGGCGTGCTCACCTCCGGTCAGGTGGAGCGACGGGTCGCGGAGATCGCCGCATTCAACGCTGCGCATCCACACCGCAAGCGGGGTCTCGGGATGACGCCGGTCAAGTTCGGCATCTCGTTCAACCTGACCGCCTTCAACCAGGCGGGTGCCCTGGTGCACGTCTACAAGGACGGCTCGGTGCTCATCAACCACGGCGGCACCGAGATGGGGCAGGGCCTGCACACCAAGATGCTGCAGGTGGCCGCCACCGCCCTCGGCGTACCGATCGAGCGGGTGCGGCTCGCGCCCACCCGCACCGACAAGGTGCCGAACACCTCGGCCACCGCCGCGAGCTCCGGCGCCGACCTCAACGGCGCAGCGATCAAGAACGCCTGCGAGCAGATCACCGCACGGCTCGCGGAGGTCGAGGGTGGGTCGGCGATGTCCTGGGAGGAGCTGGTCAACGCGGCGTACTTCCAGCGGATCCAGCTGTGGGCCGCCGGTTTCTACAAGACCGAGGGCCTGCACTGGGACGCCGCCGCGATGCGCGGCGAGCCGTTCAAGTACTTCGCGTACGGCGTCGCCGCGACCGAGGTCGAGGTCGACGGATTCACCGGTGCCTACGAGGTACGCCGGGTCGACATCGTCCACGACGTCGGCGACAGCCTGAGCCCACTCGTCGACATCGGCCAGATCGAGGGCGGCTTCGTCCAGGGCGCCGGCTGGCTGACGCTGGAGGACCTGCGCTGGGACGAGGGCGACGGCCCGCGTCGCGGCCGGCTGGCGACCCAGTCGGCGAGCACCTACAAGCTGCCCAGCCTCTCCGAGATGCCCGGCGTCTTCAACGTGTCCCTGCTGGAGAAGGCGCACGAGGACGGCGCCGTCTACGGCTCGAAGGCGGTGGGCGAGCCGCCGCTGATGCTGGCCTTCTCGGTGCGCGAGGCGCTGCGCGAGGCCGCGGCGGCCTTCGGCCCTCCCGGCACCAGCGTCGACCTGGCCTCACCGGCCACGCCGGAGGCGGTCTACTGGGCGCTCGAGGCCGCCCGCTCCGCCGTACCTGCCGAGGTGCCGGCGCGCGAGCCCGAGGAGGTCCGGTCGTGACCACCTGGCTGGACGCCGCCCGCCGCCTGCGCGAGCAGCGCACCGCGGGTGTGCTGTGCACCGTGACCGCCGTGCGCGGCCACGCCCCCCGCGAGGCGGGGGCGAAGATGGTGGTCTCCGCCGAACGCGCCTGGGGGACGGTCGGCGGAGGCAACCTCGAGGCCGTGGCGGTCGAGCGGATGCGGCAGATGCTCGCCGACGGCGCCACGGAGCCGGTCACCTTCGAGATGGCGCTGTCCGACAAGGCGCCGTACCAGCACGGCGTGCAGTGCTGTGGCGGCGAGGTCACCCTGCTGCTCGAGCCGCTGCCCGTCGTACCCGCCGTCGCGATCTTCGGCGCCGGTCACGTCGGGCTCGAGCTCGCCCGGATCCTCGCCCGGCACGACCTCGAGCTGCACCTGGTCGACTCGCGGGCCGAGCAGCTGACGCCGGAGGTGCTCGCGTGTCTCGACGACGCGGTGGCGAGCGTGCACGTGCACCAGGTGCCGGTGCTGCCCGAGCTCGTCATCGGCGAGCTGCCGGCCGGCAGCCACCTGCTGGTGATGACCCACGACCACGCCGAGGACATCGCCCTGTGCGACGCCGCCCTGCGCGACGGACGCGCCGCGAGCATCGGCCTGATCGGCTCGTCGGCCAAGTGGACGCGCTTCCGCAAGCAGCTCGCCGAGCAGGGCCACTCCCCCGCGACCATCGCCCGGATCACCACGCCCATCGGGCTTCCCGGGCTCACCGGCAAGGAGCCCGCCACGATCGCCGTCGGGGTGGCTGCCCAGCTGCTGCAGCTGTTCGCCGCCGAACGACCGACCGCCGCCCGACGACCCGAGGTCACCGCATGACGCTCTTCCGAGGCACCTTCCTCGACACCCCGACCGACCCGTTCCACGGCGGCACGCTGCGGGTGGCCCCCGACGCCGGGCTCCTGGTCCGCGACGGGGTCGTCACCGAGCGCGGCTCGTACGCCGCGCTGCGGCGCAGCCACCCCGACGAGGAGGTCGTCGACCTCGGCGAGGGCCTGGTGCTGCCGGGCTTCGTCGACACGCACGTGCACTTCCCGCAGGTGCGGGTCATCGGTGGGCTCGGCATGCCGCTGCTCGACTGGCTCGACCGCTGCGCCCTCCCCGAGGAGGCGCGCATGCACGAGGCGGCGTACGCCGGGGCGGTGGCCGCCGAGTTCGTCCGCGGGCTCGCCTCCGCCGGCACCACGAGCGCGCTGGTCTTCGGCGCGCACTACGCCTCGGCGGTCGACCTGCTGTTCCAGGAGGCGTCGCGGTCCGGGCTGCGGATCACCAGCGGCCTGGTCGTGAGCGACCGCGGGCTCCGCGAGGACCTGCTCACCACCCCGGCCCGCGCCCACGAGGAGTCGCTCACCCTGGCCGACCGCTGGCACGGCGTCGGGCACAACCGGTACGCCGTGACCCCGCGCTTCGCCCTCTCCTGCACCGACGAGCTGCTCGCCGCGTGCGGTGCGGTGGTGGCGGAGGTGCCGGGTGCGCTGTTCACCTCGCACGTCAACGAGAACCCGCGCGAGATCGAGGAGGTGGGCCGGCTCTGCGGCACGCACTACGTCGGGTCCTACGACCGGCACGGGCTGTGCGGCCCGCACAGCGTGCTCGCCCACGACGTGCACCCGACCGACCCCGAGCTGGAGCTGCTCGCGGCCCGGCGTACCTCCGTCGCGCACTGCCCGACCAGCAACGCCGCCCTCGGCAGCGGGCTGTTCCCGCTCGCGCGGCACCTGGCCCACGGCGTACCGGTGGCGCTGGGGTCGGACGTCGGCGCCGGCACCGGCTTCTCGCTGCTCAAGGAGGGGCTGCAGGCGTACTTCGTGCAGCAGCTCCTCGGACCGGACGGCCACCCGCTCGGCCCGGCCCACCTGCTGCACCTGGCGACCTCGGCCGGGGCCGCCGCCCTGGGCCTGGACGAGGTGGGCGACTTCTCGGTGGGCCGGCGCTTCGACGCGGTCTGGCTGCGGCCGGCCGCCGGCACCCCGCTCGCCGCAGGTCTCGAGCACGCGGTCGACGGCGAGCAGGCCCTGGCCCGGGCGTTCGCGCTCGGCACGCCCGCCGACGTCGCCGGGGTCTGGGTGGACGGCCGCCCGATCGCAACGTCCTCGGACGACCTCGAGCTGGCCCGCTGAGCCTCCCCCTCCGCGAGTTGCCAGTTGTGGTCGACCGAAACCCGGGTTTCGGTCGACCACAACTGGCAACTCGCGGAGGGTGGGTGGGGTCAGCCGGTGACGCGCAGAGGCCGGCCCCGCTCGTCGGGAGCCGCGGCGAAGACCGACGGCTTGTCGCGCTGGAACGCCTTCCAGTGGTTGAAGAAGAGGTTCAGCACGACGGCTGTCATCGCGGCCGCGCTGATCCCGGAGTCGAGCACGACCTGCACGCTGGAGGGGAACTGGTCCCAGAACATCGGCCGCGCGATCGGCATCAGGCCCATGCCGAGGGTGACTGCGACGATGACCAGGTTGAGGTTGTCGGCGTACTCCACCCGCGAGAGCGTGCGGATACCGCTCGCCGCGACCGACCCGAACAGGACCATGCCGGCACCGCCCAGGACCGGCGCGGGGATCGCCGCGACGACCCTGCCGAAGACGGGTACCAGCCCGAGCAGGACGAGTACGCCGCCGCCAACCGCCACGGTGAAGCGTGACTTGATGCCGGTGATCGCGACCAGGCCGACGTTCTGCGCGAAGGCGCTGGCCGGGAAGGCGCCGAAGACCGGCGCGACGGTGCTCGAGAGCATGTCGGCGCGCAGTCCGCGGGCGACGCGACGGCTGTCGACGTCGGTGCCGACGACCTCGCCGATGGCGATCAGGTCCGCCATCGTCTCGGTCATGATCACGAGCATCACGATCGTCATCGCGACGATCGCGCCCACGTGGAAGGTGGGCGAGCCGAGCGAGAAGATCGGCGGGAAGGACACCTTGGTGCCGGTGCCCACCGCGGAGAAGTCGGCCTTGCCCCAGGGAACCGCGACGAGGGTGCCGACGACCATGCCGATCAGGATCGAGAGCCGGGACACGAAGCCCTGGAAGAGCCGGCTGATGAGCAGGATGACCCCGAGCGTGATGCCCGCCAGGGCGATGTTGCTCGGCAGGCCGTAGCTGGAGGCGCCCACCCCGCCCAGCGACCAGTCGAACGCGACCGGTAGCAGCGACAGCCCGATGATCGTGATGATCGAGCCGGTGACCACCGGCGGGAAGATGCGCACCAGCTGGGCGAAGAAGGACGAGATGAGGACCCCGATCACGCCCGCGACCAGGATCGCGCCGAACACCGACCGGATCCCGTCGTGGCTGGCGATGGTGACCATCGTCGAGACGCTCGCGAAGGAGATGCCCTGGACGATGGGCAGCCGGGCGCCGAACGGGCCGAGCCCGAGCGACTGGAGCAGGGTCGCGAGCCCGCTGATGAAGATGCCGGCCGTGACCAGCAGGCCCATGTCGACCGGCGAGAGGCCGGCGGCCGAGCCGACGATGAGCGGCGGCGCGATGAGGCCGCCGTACATCGTCAGGATGTGCTGGGTGCCGTAGACGGCGAGCTGCGGGAAGGGCAGCTTCTCGTCCTCGGGGCGGGCGCCGGCGGCCTCGTGGCCGCCGGCGTGCTGTCGGCGCTGTCGGCGTGGAAGACGCACGACGCCCCCTCTCAGCAGAATCCCGGCGTCGCGTGCCAGGCGTTGCCCGGATCCACGGCGTCGTCGCGTACGACGGAGGCCTCGATCAGGCCGTACGGCCGGTCGGCCGCGAAGAAGACCTCGCCGGGGTTGTCGAGCCCGAACGGCGAGAGGTCGGAGAGGAAGTGGTGCTTGTTGGGCGCGGAGAACTTGATCTCGGCGACGTCCGGGTGCTGCTCGAGCACCGCCGTGCCCATGCCGTGCAGGGTCTGCTGCAGGGCGAGGCTGTGGATCTCGGCGAAGCGCTGCAGCAGCAGGGCGCGGATGGAGTCGTAGGACTTGTCCCAGTCGACGTCGGTGCCCTGGTAGCGCCAGCGCGCGACCAGCGACGTGGCGAGGATCCGGTCGTCGGTCTCCTGCAGGGTCGTGTACTCGTCCTTGAGGAAGCCGTGGAACTCCGACCCGGTGGACTTCAGCACGACGAGGTCCTTGATGCCGGAGACGACGTGGGCGACCCGGTCCTCGCCCCGGCCGTCGACGTTGACGACCGTAGTGCGCACGCCGCCACCGGAGCGGACGAAGGAGTGGTCGTGGCCGGTGCCGTCGACCTCGATGCGGTCCCAGGCGTACTCCTCGACCTCGACCCGCGCGCCGTCGGCGGCGGGCGCCGCCTCCAGGTAGCGGTCGGCGAGGGCGAGGGCGAACTCCTCGATGGAGGCGACCCCGATCTTCTTGGCGAAGGCGAAGACGGTGTTCTTCTGGGTGTCGGTGGGCAGGACGTCGGCCTGGTCGCCCGTCGTGTGGGCGGCCTCGAAGCGGCCGCGCAGGGACGTGGAGACGTTCAGGTCGCGGATCTGGTGGCGAGGCGTGTCGCGGTAGATGCGGACGACACGGTTCTCGGCCTTGCCGTACTGGTTGGGTCCGAGGCGGATGGACATGGTCAGCTCCCTCGATAGGTGGAGTAGGCGAACGGGCTCAGCAGGAGCGGCACGTGGTGGTGCCGCGCGTCGGTCACCGCGAAGGTGAGGGTGACCTCGGGGAAGAAGCAGCTCTGGCCGGTCGCCGCGCAGTAGGCGGCGATGTCGAACCGGAGCTGGTAGGTGCCCGGCTCGGCCTGGTCCGGCCCGAGATCGGTCACCCGGCCGTCGTCGTCCGTGTTGGCTTCGGCGAGAACGGTCTGGTCGGGGGCGATCCGGCTGAGCCGGACCGGTACGCCGGCGGCGGGACGCCCCAGCGCGGTGTCGAGGACGTGGGTGGTGATGGCGCTCATGCAGGCTGCTCCTCGCTGGTCAGGACCCGGTCGAGGCGGAGCAGCGCGATCTTGCGCAGCTCCCCGGCGACGATGCCAGCCTCGGTCTCAGGGTCATGCTCCAACCGGGCGCGGAGGTTGGCGAGCACCTCGTCGGCGCCGAGGCCGGTGGCGCAGATCAGGAAGACGCGACCGAAGCGCTCCTCGTAGGCACGGTTGCCGTCGGCGAGCGCCTGCTGGACGTCGGTGGTCGTCGCGACGCCGGACTGCTCCTGGCGCGACCAGGCGGCCTCGGCGTGGGCACCCTGGGCGCGCTCGCCGATCCGCGGGTGGGCCGCCAGGGCGCGTTCGACCTCGGCGGGCGTGAAGGAACGGGCGGCGCGGTCGGCGACGGCGACGGCGTCCGCCGGATCGGCGTACGGACGCCCGGCGAGGATCGCCTCCGCCCAGCGCGGTACGTCGCAGCAGGCGAGCAGCGCCGGCAGGAGCTCCGCCGCCGGAGCGGTGTTGACGTGGTCGAGACCCATGCTCTCCCTCTTTCGCCATGCGGAAGGAATGTTCCGGATGACGAAGAGCGTGTCATGTGTTCCAGGTCACGTCAACAGTTTGTTGAAAAAGTTTCGGATGCCTCAGCCGCGCTCACGGTTCAGGTAGTTGTAGACGGTGAACCGGGTGACCCCGAGCGCCTCCGCGACGACCTCCGGGGACTTGCGGTAGTCGAACGCGCCGCGCTCCTCCAGCAGCCGGACGGCCTGCTGCTTCTGGGCGCGCGGCAGCGCACGGAGGTCGCCGCCGAGCTCGGCGGCGACCTGGGCCAGCAGTCCCTCGAGACCGGCCGTGGCCGGCGCCGGCGGCACGTGGCCCTCGACCTGGACCTGCAGCGTCACCCGGTCGGCGCCGTGCTCCAGCGCGGCATCCACGATGCCGGCCAGGGCCGCCAGCAGCGCCGTGCGGTCACCGCTGACCGAGGTGCCCAGCGGGCCGAAGACGCAGTCGAGCCCGGCCGCACGCGCGGCCTCCAGCGCGGCCGTCGCGTGCGCCGGAGGCTCGTCCTCACCGCGGAAGGGCTCGGTGGTGAACTCGGCGTCCAGTCGCATGGACCCGAGGCTAACGATCTGTCGTTGGTTGATTAGCGCGAGCGAGGAACGAGCGAGCGCGTATCGAAACCACCGACGTGAGCTCGGTGGTTTCGATACGCCTCCTCGCTGGCGCTCGTCGGCTACTCAACCACCGACGGCCGGAGGGCGGCGGGCGAGGCGGGCAAGGCCCTCCAGGTCGACGCCGATGAGCTCGTCGACCTCGGCGAGGTCGACCGCGCCGCACTCGACGCCACGCAGCACGAAGCCGGCGAGCGCCGCAGCGGTGGCGGGCTCGTCCAGGAAGCCGGACTGGCCGCCGTGCACGTAGGCGCGCAGCCGGGCCGCCGCCTGCTCGAGCCCCTGGCGGAAGAAGGCGTACGTCGCGACGTACCGACTCGGCAGCTGGGCGGGGTGGAGGTCCCAGCCCTGGTAGATGCCCTGGGCGAGCGAGCGGCGCACCAGGCGGGCGTGCAGCCGCCACGCGGCGAGCACCGCCTCCTGGTCGCCGACCGGGATGATGTTGGTGGAGCCGTCGGACACGAAGACACCGGTGCCCGCGGCCGCCACCTGCATGACCGCCTTGGCGTGGTCGGCGACCGGGTGCTCCATGCTCTGGTGCTGGGCCGAGACGCCGAGGGATGCGGAGTAGTCGTAGGTGCCGTAGTGCAGGCCGGTGCACCGACCCGCTGCGGCATGGATCATCCGCGCGACCAGGGCCGAGCCGTCGGAGCCGAGGATCGACTGCGGCGTCTCCACCTGGATCTCGAAGCGCAGCGTGCCGGGCGCGAGACCGTGCTCGGCCTCGAGCGCCTCCAGGACCACGACCATCGCCTCGACCTGGTCGACCGAGGTGACCTTCGGGAGCGTGATCACGAAACCCGGACCGAGGGCGGCGGCCGCGGCGAGCCCGCCGACGACGAGGTCGAGGGTCCGCACCGAGCGGGCCCGGAGCGGCGCCTCGAGGCACTTCACCCGCACGCCGTGGTACGCCGGTGCGCGACCCGCCGCCACGACCGCGGCCAGCGCGGCGACCGCCGCACCGGCGGCCTCGTCCTCGTCGGCGTCGGGTCGCACGCCGTACCCGTCCTCGAAGTCCACGCGCAGGTCCTCGATCGGCTCGGCCGCCAGCTTGCGGCGTACGCGCTCCTCGACGACCGCGGCAAGGGCCGGGGCGAGGTCGAAGACCTCCGCGAGTGCGGCGGTCGTGCCGGCGTGCTCGTCGAGGACCTGGAGCGCGGTCGCGCCCCACGACGCCACGGTGTCCTGGTCGAACCGGTCGGCGGGGACGTAGACGGTGTGCACCGGCTGACGCACGCCGCGGTCGCCCGGGTAGCCGGCGGCGAGCGCCGCGTCGGCCGCGGCGAGCCGGCGGTCCAGGTCGGCGACCAGACCCGCGAGCCGATCGGTAGTGGCGCTCACGAGGCCGCCACCAGCTCGTAGGCGGGCAGGGTGAGGAAGTCCGCGAAGTCGTCGGCGAGCGCGACCTGCTCGAAGAGCCGGCGGGCGTCGGCGAACCGGGCCTGCGGGTCGTCCTGGGCGGCGAGGATCCGGGCCAGCTCCTCGTCGAGGACCGTGCGGACCAGGTCGGCGGTGACCGGCGTACCGTCCTCGAGCTTGGTCTGGTTGTGCACCCACTGCCAGATCTGCGAACGCGAGATCTCGGCGGTGGCGGCGTCCTCCATCAGGTTGTGGATGCCGACCGCGCCGTTGCCGCGCAGCCACGCCTCCAGGTAGAGCAGCGCGACCTCGACGTTGCTGCGCAGGCCCTCGCGGGTGACGGCGCCGGGCGTGGAGGCGAGGTCGAGCAGGTCGGCCGCGGTGACGTCGACGTCGTCGCGCTGGCGGGTGATCTGGTTGGGCGTGTCGCCGAGGACCGCGTCGAAGATCTCGCGACAGACGGGCACGAGGTCCGGGTGCGCGACCCACGAGCCGTCGAAGCCGTCGTTGGCCTCGCGCTGCTTGTCCTCGCGGACCTTCGCGAAGGCACGGGTGTTGACCGCCTCGTCACGGCGGTTCGGGATGAACGCCGCCATGCCGCCGATCGCGAACGCGCCCCGCTTGTGGCAGGTCTTCACGAGCAGCTGAGCGTAGGCGCGCATGAAGGGTGCCGCCATCGTCACGTCACCGCGGTCGGGCAGCACGAACTCGGCGCCGGAGTCGCGGAAGTACTTGATGATGCTGAACAGGTAGTCCCAGCGGCCGGCGTTCAACCCGGAGGCGTGGTCGCGGAGCTCGTAGAGGATCTCCTCCATCTCGAAGGCGGCCGGGATGGTCTCGATGAGGACCGTCGCCCGCACGGTGCCGTGCGGGATGCCGAGCCGCTCCTGGGCGAAGGTGAAGATGTCGTTCCACAGCCGGGCCTCGAGGTGGCTCTCGGTCTTGGGGAGGTAGAAGTACGGCCCGCTGCCGCGGGCGATCAGCTCCTGGGCGTTGTGGAAGAAGTAGAGGCCGAAGTCGACCAGGGCTCCGACGACGGGCGCCCCGTCGACCTGCAGGTGCTGCTCGTCGAAGTGCCAGCCGCGCGGGCGCATCACGATGGTGGCGAGGCGCTGGTCCTCGCGGAGCCGGTAGGCCTTTCCGCCGGGGCCGTCGAGGGTGATGGTGCGCCGGACGGCGTCGTACAGGTTCACCTGGCCACCCACGACGTTCTCCCAGTGCGGGGTGCTGGCGTCCTCCATGTCGGCCAGCCACACCCGGGCCCCGGAGTTGAGCGCGTTGATGGTCATCTTCCGGTCGGTGGGGCCGGTGATCTCGACCCGGCGGTCGACGAGGTCGGCCGGCGCCGGAGCCACCGACCACTCGGCGTCGCGCACGGCGGCGGTCTCGGGCAGGAAGTCCAGCCGGCCCGTGCGGCCGACCTCCTCGCGCCGACGGCGACGCGCGGCGAGCAGCTCGTCGCGACGGCCGCCGAACTCGCGCTGGAGGTCCGCCACGAACGCGAGCGCCTCCGGCGTGAGGATCCGCTCGCCTCCCTCGACCTGCTCCCCGGTCACGGTGATGTCCATCTGGTTGCTGCCTCTCTGGGTCGGGTCTGGGTCGACGCTGGGTCGGTTGTCGTTGTCAGTCTGCGACGGGGGACGGCGCGTGCGCACCGGCCGCGTCCCGTACGGCGGCGGCGACCGCCGTCGCAACCTCCGGGTCGAACACCGACGGGACGATGTAGCTGGCGTTGAGCTCGGAGGGCGCGACCGCGTCGGCGATCGCCCCGGCGGCGGCGAGCATGACGTCCTCGGTGATCTCGTGGGCGCCCGCGTCGAGCATCCCGCGGAAGAAGCCGGGGAACGCGAGCACGTTGTTGATCTGGTTGGGGAAGTCGGAGCGACCGGTGGCGACCACCGCGGCGTGCTGGCCCGCCGCCACCGGGTCGACCTCGGGGTCGGGGTTCGCGAGCGCGAACACGATCGCGCCGGGCGCCATGGTGGCGACGTCGTCGCCGTCGAGGAGGTCGGGCGCGGAGACGCCGATGAAGACGTCGGCGCCGGCGAGCGCCTTCTGCAGGCTGCCGTCGAACCCGTCGGCGTTGGTGTGCTCGGCGATCCAGGCCCGGGCCGGGTCGAGGCCGGGCCGGGCGGCGTGCACGGCACCCTTGCTGTCGCAGGCGATCACGTCGGTGGCGCCCTGCGCGAGCAGCAGCTGGATGATCGCGTGCCCGGCGGCGCCCACGCCGCTGACGACGATCCGGATGCCGGCGAGCGACTTGTCGACCACGCGCAGGGCGTTCGTGAGCGCGGCGAGCACCACGATCGCCGTACCGTGCTGGTCGTCGTGGAAGACCGGGATGTCGAGCTCGGCGCGCAGCCGTGCCTCGATCTCGAAGCAGCGCGGGGCGGCGATGTCCTCGAGGTTGATGCCGCCGTAGACCGGCGCGATCGCCTTGACGATCTCGATGATCTTCTCGGTGTCCTGGGTGTCGAGGCAGACCGGCCAGGCGTCGACGCCGGCGAACTGCTTGAACAGGGCGGCCTTGCCCTCCATCACGGGCAGGGCGGCGGCCGGTCCGAGGTTGCCGAGGCCGAGGACCGCCGAGCCGTCGGTCACGACCGCGACCGTGTTGCGCTTGATCGTCAGCCGGCGCGCATCCGCGGGGTTGGCGGCGATCGCCTGGCAGATCCGGGCGACGCCCGGGGTGTAGGCGCGGGAGAGGTCGTCGCGGTGCTTGAGCGGCACCTTCGGCACCACCTCGAGCTTGCCGCCCAGGTGCATGAGGAAGGTGCGGTCGCTGACCTTGCGCACCGAGACGCCGGCCACGGCGTCGATGGCCTCGGTGATCCGGTCGGCGTGCGCGGCGTCGGAGGCGTTGCACGTGACGTCGACGACGAGGCGGTCGGCGTGGGACTCGGCGACGTCGAGGGCCGTGACCGAACCGCCCGCGGACGCGACGGCGGCGACCAGGTCGCCGGTCACCCCGGTCGACGCGGGCGCGTCCACCCGCACGGTGATGGCGTAGCCGGGGCTGGGGACGGCCATGACATTTCCTCTCTCTGATTCCGTATTGCGGATAGTAGTATCCTCATGTCGGAATCGGCAACCGCCTCGGACCAGGCGGTTCCGGCCCACGTGCCCGCTACACTTCCGGCATCCGGAAAATGTCGACCCAGGAGACGCCATGACCGAGACGGCCGAGACCACGGCGCCCACCCGCGCGCGCAGCGGCGGGGGCGTGCAGTCGATCGAGCGCGCGTTCGGCCTGCTCGAGACCCTCGCCGATGCCGGCGGCGCGCTGGGGCTGTCTCAGCTCGCCCAGGCCTCCGGGCTGCCGCTGCCGACGATCCACCGGTTGCTGCGCACCCTCGTCGACCTCGGCTACCTGCGGCAGGAGACCTCGCGGCAGTACGTCCTCGGTCCGCGGCTGATCCGGCTCGGCGAGGCGTCCTCGCACATGCTCAGCGTGTGGGCCCGCCCCTACCTGAGCCGGCTGGCCGACGACCTCGGTGAGTCCGCGAACCTGGCGATGCTCGACGGAGACGAGATCGTCTACGTCGCCCAGGCCCAGTCCCGCCAGTCGATGCGGATGTTCACCGAGGTCGGCCGGCGGGTCCTCCCGCACTGCACCGCCGTCGGCAAGGCGATCATGGCCGACATGCGCCCCGAGGAGGTGCGCGAGATCCTGCAGCGCACCGGCATGCCGCGGCACACCGACACGACCCTCACCGACCCCGACACCTTCGCGGCCCAGCTCGCCACGGCCGCCGCGCGCGGCTACGCGATGGACGAGGGCGAGCAGGAGGCCGGCGTGCGCTGCGTGGCGGTCGCCGTGCCCGACGTACCGAGCCGGCTGGCGCTCTCCGTCTCCGGCCCGACCGGCCGGATGACCGAGGAGCTCGTGCAGCGCGCGGTGCCGCTGCTGGTCGAGGCCGGTCGCGCGCTGTCCGCCGACCTGCGCTGAATCAGTCGAGGCCGAGGGCCTTCGCGGACTCCTCGCGCATCTGCACCTTGCGCACCTTGCCGGTGACCGTCATCGGGAACTCCTCGACGACCATCACGTAGCGCGGGATCTTGTAGTGCGCCAGCTTGCCCGTGGCGTAGGCGCGGACCGCGTCGGCGTCCAGCGGCGTCGCGCCGGCCCGCATCCGGATCCAGGCGCACAGCTCCTCGCCGTACTTCGCGTCCGGCACGCCGATGACCTGGACGTCCTCGACGTCGGGGTGGGCGTAGAGGAACTCCTCGATCTCGCGGGGGTAGATGTTCTCCCCGCCGCGGATCACCATGTCCTTGATCCGGCCGACGATGTTGCAGTAGCCGTCCTCGCGCATCACGGCGAGGTCGCCGGTGTGCATCCAGCCGTCGTCGTCGATCGCCTCGTGCGTCTTCGCGTCGTCGTTCCAGTAGCCGAGCATCACCGAGTAGCCACGGGTGCAGAACTCCCCGGTCTCACCGCGCTCGACGGTCTCGCCGGTGACCGGGTCGACGATCTTGATCTCGACGTGGGGCGCTGCACGCCCGATGGTGCTGGTACGCCGGTCGAGGTCGTCGTCGGCACGGGTCTGGCAGGACACGGGGCTGGTCTCGGTCATGCCGTAGGCGATGGACACCTCGGCCATGTGCATGTCGTTCACGCAGCGCTTCATCACCTCGACCGGGCAGATCGAGCCGGCCATGATCCCGGTGCGCAGGCTGGACAGGTCGTGGTCGGCGAAGCGGGGCGCGTTCTGCATGGCGATGAACATGGTCGGGACGCCGTACACCGCGGTGCAGCGCTCGTCCTCGATGGCCTGCAAGGTGACCTCGGGGTCGAAGCCGGGGGCGGGGATGACCATCGTGGAGCCGTGGGTGACGCAGCCGAGGTTGGCCATGACCATCCCGAAGCAGTGGTAGAAGGGCACCGGGATCGCCAGCCGGTCGTGCTCGGTGAAGCCGATCAGCTCGGTGGTGAAGTAGCCGTTGTTGAGGATGTTGCGGTGGCTGAGCGTGGCGCCCTTGGGGAAGCCGGTGGTGCCGGAGGTGTACTGGATGTTGATCGGGTCGTCCGGTGCGAGCGTGGCCATGCGCTGCGCGACGGCGTCGGCGGGCAGGTCCGTGCCGGCGGTCGTGAGGGCGGCCCAGTCGTCGGTGTCGACGTACAGGACGCGCTCGAGGTCGGGGGTCTCGCTCGTGGTGGCCTCGACCATCTCGCGGTAGGCGCTGGTCTTGAACTCGGTCTGGGTGAGGAGCAGCCGCAAGCCCGACTGGTTGACCGCGTAGGTGAACTCGTGGGTGCGGTAGCTCGGGTTGACGTTGACCAGGATCGCGCCGACCTTCGCGCTGGCGAGCTGGACGATGGTCCACTCGGCGCGGTTCGGCGCCCACATGCCGACCCGGTCGCCCTTCGCGATGCCGAGGACGATCAGGCCGCGGGCGACCTGGTTCACGGCGTCGTCGAGCTCGCGCCAGGTCCACCGGCGGCCGGTCTGCACCTCGACCAGGGCCTCGCGATCCGGGTGGGCGGCGACGGTGCGCTCGAGGCTGGCGCCGATGGTCGCGTCGAGCAGGGGCGTGGTGGTCTCGCCGGCGGCGTACGACGCGGTCATGCGGCCATTGTCGCCCCCGGGTGACGCGGGTCACACCCCCTGATGGGGGCCCGGTGTCTAGGGGATGAGGCCCTGGCGGCGGGCGACGACCACGGCCTCGTGGCGGGAGTGCGCGCCGAGCCGGGTGAGCAGGTCGCGCATGTAGGACTTCACGGTCTGCGGAGCGAGGCCGAGGCGGGCGGCGGTCTCGGCGTACGACGCCCCGGTGGCGACCTGGGCGAGGACGTCGAGCTCGCGGTGGGTGAGCTCGACGGTCGGCGGCGCGTCCGGGGTGAGCTCGGCGAGCAGGCGGGTGACCTCGGTGCGGGTGGCGGGGTCCGTGGCGGAGGCCCGGAGCTGGCGGAGGCCGGCGTGGGCGCGGCGGAGCCGCTCGCTGGCGGTCGCCTCCAGCCTGCGGAGCTGGGCGGTGCGCTCGCGCAGGCGGCGGTTGACCTCGTCCTCCAGCGCCAGCTCGCGGGCGAGCCAGTCCCCGGTGCGGGAGACGGCGTCGAGCAGCCGGTCGCCGTAGCCCGCGGCCTCGCGGGTGCCCGCGTAGATCACGCCCCGGATGCTGGAGCCGACGACCACCGGTGTGGCGACGACCGCGCGCAGGCCCTCGGCGAGGACCGGGCCGTCGTAGTCGTGCGAGATGTCGGCGGAGCGGCCGTAGTCGGCGACGCCCACGGTGCTCCGCTCACGCCAGGCCCGCCCACCGAGGCCCAGGCCGCGCACGACCTCGAGGCCGGCGAGTGCGCCGGTGCGGGCGCCGTCGAAGTGGCGCAGCCGCAGGGCATGGCCGTCCACGGCCCCGCCGAAGCCGATGCCGGCGCCGGACAGGCCCCGCAGCCGCCCGAGGGCGACCGCCCACGCGCGCTCCTCGGCCTCACCGGTCTGCATCCCGTGAGGATATCCGGCGGGGTTGGGGGCGGGATGGGCTCGTCATCTGCCCGTTGCGGGGTAGTGGTTGCGTGTCGCCTGCCTGCGTGTCGCCTGCCGAGGGCGCACGTGCAACGCGGGCTCGCTCGCGGCCACGACGGCGCGCAGCTTGTGGGCACGCAACTGACCGCTTGCTTGCCGGCAGGTAAGTACTTACCTGCCGGCAAGCAAGCGGTGGATCAGAGGTCGAACAGCGACCCGGCGTTGTGGATGTCGGCGTCGGTGCGGGGCTGGTGGGCCTCGCCGGACAACGCGGCGGGCGCCGGGGCAGCGGGCGCCGGCTTCTCCTCGGGCGCGGCGGCAGCAGGCTCCTCGGCGGCGGGCGCCTCGGCGGCAGTCTCCTCGGCGGCGGACGCCTCGGGCTCCTCCGTGGCCGGCTCGGCGGCGGGCGCCTCCTCGACGACCGCGGCCTCCTCGGCACGGGCCTCAGCCTCGACCGGCTCGGTCTCCTCGACCGGGGCCGGGGCGGGCGCCGACTCGGCAGCCGGCGCTGCCGGGGTCGGAGCCGGGGCGGAGGCCGCCGCAACCGAACCCTCGGGGGCGTCGATGTCGAAGAGCGAACCGGCGCTGTGGATGTCGACGTCGGTGCGCGGCGCGCTGGCGGCGCCGCTGCTCGCCGCCGGAGCGGCGGGAGCAGGCGAGGCGGCCGGGGCGGGAGCCGCCGGAGCGGGCTCCGCCGCTGCCTCGGCCGGGGCCGCGGCGGCTACGCCACCGTCGGTCTCGGCCTCGACGACCTGCTCCTCGACCGGCTTCGGCGCCGGCTCGGCAGGCGCCGCTGCGGCCGGAGCGGCCGGGGCCGCCTCGGGGGCGGGGATGTCGAACAGCGAGCCCGACGACAGGTCCGCGACGGGCGCCGCCGGGGCGGCCTGCTCGGCCGGCTTCTCGGCAGCAGGCTCGGCCGGCTTCTCGGCAGCAGGCTCGGCCGGCTTCTCGGCAGCAGGCTCGGCCGGCTTCTCCGCAGCAGGCTCGGTCGGCGCGGGCGCCGGAGCCTCGGTCGGAGCGATGTCGAAGAGTGACCCACCACCCGACAGGCCCGCCGCCGGAGCGGCGGCAGGCTTCTCCTCGGCCGCCGGAGCAGCCGGAGCCTCCGCGGCAGCAGGCGCAGCCTCGGGCGCCGGGGTGTCGAACAGCGACCCGCCCGACCCCACGTCGAAGAGCGAACCGCCCTCGGCGGGCTTGGTCTCCGCGGCCGGAGCCGGCTTCGACTCGGCAGGAGCCGCAGGAGCCGCAGGAGCGGCCGGCGCCTCGTCGAAGAGCGACCCACCGGACGCAGGAGCGTCGTCGAAGAGCGACCCACCCGACGCCGGAGCAGCAGGCGCAGCAGGCGCGGCCGGAGCCGTCTCCGCCGCCGGCGCCTCCCCGAACAGCGACGACCCCGACTCCGGAGCCTTCGCCGGCTCGTCCACGGCCGTCCCCGAGGCCACCGGTTCGGCGACCGGTTCAGCCTGCTTGGCGACCGCACCCGCCGGCGTACCCTCGCCCGGCTTGAGCTTGGTCGCCTGCTCGCCCTTGACCGACGCGAGCAGCATCTGCGCGACGTCGAGGACCTCGACCTCCTCGCGCGCCTCGCCGTCGGCCTGCATCTTGGTGAGGCCGTCAGCCAGCATCACGCGGCAGAACGGGCAACCCACGGCGATCTGGTCGGCGCCGGTGCCCACGGCCTCGGCCGTGCGGTTGAGGTTGATCCGCTCGCCGAGCTTCTCCTCCATCCACATCCGCGCACCGCCCGCGCCGCAGCAGAAGGACCGCTCGCCCGAGCGCTCCATCTCCTTGAACTCCGCGCCCGGCAGGATCTGCAGCAGGTCGCGCGGCGGGCTGTAGACCTGGTTGTGCCGACCCAGGAAGCACGGGTCGTGGTAGGTGATCGAGCGCTGGTGAGCGCCAGCACCGGAGGTGACCGGGGTCAGCTTGCCCTCGCGCACCAGGCGGTTGAGCAGCTGGGTGTGGTGCACGACCTCGAGCTCGATGCCGAAGTCCTTGTACTCGTTCTTCAGCGTGTTGAAGCAGTGCGCACAGGTCGAGACGACCTTCTTGACCTTGAACTCCTTGAACGTCTCGATGTTCTGCTGGGCCAGGCCCTGGAACACGAACTCGTTGCCCGCACGACGGGCGGAGTCACCGGTGCACGTCTCCCCGTTGCCGAGTACGCCGAAGGACACACCCGCGATGTCGAGCAGCTCGGCCACGGCGCGGGTCGTCTTCTTCGCCCGGTCCTCGTAGGCACCGGCACAGCCGACCCAGAACAGCCAGTCGACGGACTCGAGCGACTCGAGGTCCTCGCCGACGACCTTGACCTCGAAGGGCAGGTCCTTGGCCCAGTCCAGCCGCGCGTTCGGCGACATGTTCCACGGGTTGCCCTTGTTCTCCAGACCCTTGAACAGGCCGTTGAGCTCGGAGGGGAAGTTCGACTCGACGAGCACCTGGTAGCGCCGCATGTCGACGAAGTGGTCGACGTGCTCGATGTCGACAGGGCACTGCTGCACGCACGCACCGCAGTTGGTGCACGACCAGAGCGCGTCCTCGTCGATGACGAAGTCGCCGCCCTCGGGGTTGTAGAACCACTCGCCCTCGTCGGCCTTGCCGACCAGGGACTTCTCCGCAGCGCCCTCGACGCCACCCGCGACGGCGTACGCGTGCTCGCGCAGGCCCATCATCATCAGCTTCGGCGAGAGCGGCTTCTCGGTGTTCCAGGCGGGACACTGCGACTGGCAGCGACCGCACTCGGTGCAGGTCGTGAAGTCGAGGATGTCCTTCCACGAGAAGTCCCAGATCGAGCCCACACCGAGGACCGAGTCCTCGTCGAGGTCGTCGACGTCGTCGAGGGTGATCGGCTTGCCACCCGAGGTGAGCGGCTTGACCGCACCCAGCGCCGTACCGCCCGAGGCGTCGCGCTTGAACCAGATGTTGAACCAGGCGAGGAACCGGTGCCAGGCCACCCCCATCGTCAGGTTGGTGGCGATCACGATCAGCCAGACCATCGCGGAGACGATCTTGATCGTCGCGATGACGTAGATGATGTTCTTCAGCGTGCCGATCGCATCCGGACCGGTCGGGTAGAGGTGGCCGAAGAGGTGCGCGATCGGGAAGTGCGCGGCGATGGCGTGGTCGGCGTGCTCGCCGCCCAACGCCTGGCCGAGGTTGTACTCCGCACCGCGGATGAACAGGATCGCGACACTCTCCAGGAGCACCATCGCCTCGACGAAGTACGCCTGCCACATCGTCGAGCCGAAGAAGCGGCTCTGCCGACCGAGCCGCTCGGGCAGGTGGGTGAGCCGGTAGATGATCAGCGGGATGATCCCGATGGTGCCCAGCAGGCCGAGGAACTCGGCGAGGTACTCGTAGAGGTACCACTTGCCGATCAGCGGGATCGTCCAGGTCGGCGAGAAGAGCTGGAAGAAGGCCGAGCCCACCGCGGTCGACAGGAAGAGGAACGCGGCGAAGGCGAACCAGTGCAGGATGCCGACCCACGTCCACTGCAGCATGCGCGTGTGGAGGAAGGTCTCCTTGAGCATGGTCAGCGTGCGGCCGGCGGGGTTCCCGCTCCGGCCGGGCGCGGGCTGTCCGCGCCTGATCACGCCGAGCATCGCGCTCACGGCGCGGGCAATCAGCGCGATGGCCACCACCGTGAAGGCCAGTGACACCACGATCGCAACGGTCTGCATTTGAGCGGCTCCTCGTCATCCGGGGATCGCGCGTGGCACAGCACGCGCATCGGCGAGCCTAGGGCCACTGCACGGGTGCGCACTGCCAAGGCTTGCCTTACCGGACAGATACTACCGGTCGGTAACTTGGCGCGCAGCCGGCCACAGGCATCCGGCGGTGGCGGCGAACACGTCCGCCGTGGAGTCCGGATCGCGGCGGGTCGCGATCAGCCGAGCCGCCACGCAGCGTGCCGTGGACGCGTCCAGGTGGGTACGTCGCTGCAGCTGGCCGGCCAGCTGCCCGACCCGCGGCGCGGCGGCGGGCTCGGCGGAGCGAGCCAGCACTGACCCGCCGCCCGCGACGAGGCCGAGCGCCGCGACGGCGGCGGGCCACCGCCGCGGCCGCCGGATCGCAGCCGCGCGGAGGTCGTCGCGCAGTGCCAGCACGTCGGCGTACCGCGCCGCGGGGTCGACGGCGAGCGCACGTTCGAGGATGGAATCGACACCGCGCCCGGCCCGCGGTGTGCCGTCCGGCCGGCCGGTGAGGGCGAGGCGCAGCAGGCAGCCCATCGCGTAGACGTCGGAGGCCACGGTGCTCGGGCCGCCCTCGGCCACCTCCGGCGCGAGGTACGCCGGCGTGCCGGCCCCGTCGCCCGGCCCGCCCGCCGGACGGGCGAGCCCGAAGTCCGCCAGGTACGCCGTCCAGCCCTCACCGCGGTCGCGCAGCAGCACGTTCGCGGCCTTGATGTCGCGGTGCAGCAGCCCGACCCGGTGGGCCTCCGCGAGGCCCTCGGCGACCTGGGCGACCACGTCGAGCGCGACGCGGCGGGGCAACGGGCCGTGGTCGCGGACCAGCCCCGCCAGGTCCCCGTCGGGCACCAGCTGGGTCGCGAGGTAGAGGACGCCGTCGATCTCGCCGTACGCGTGCACCTGGACGACGTGCGGCGAGTCGAGCGCCGCCATGGCCCGGGCCTCGGCGGTGAACCGCGCGCGGAAGGCAGGGTCGCCCGCCAGCGCCGGCGCGATCACCTTCACCGCGACCGAGCGGCCCAGGACCTCCTCGACGGCCTCGTGCACCGTCCCCATCCCACCGGCGCCCAGCCGGCGCACGACCCGGTACGGGCCGAGCCGGTCACCCGGGCCGAGCGGAGGAGGCACCGCTCGAACCTAACCGCGTGCGGAGCCGGATGCGGCCACTCCTCCACAGGGGTTGGTTTCGATACGCCGCTCGCTGGCGCTCGCGGCTACTCAACCAACGACACGTCGTTGGTTGAGTAGGTCGAGCGAGGAACGAACGAGGCCGTATCGAAACCAGCGACCGCGTCAGAACAGGAGCGCCAGAGACGGGTCGTGCAGGAGCCCGGCCACCTCGGCGAGGAAGCGCGACCCCGTCGCACCGTCGATGTGGCGGTGGTCGAAGGAGAGGGCCAGCGTCATCACGTCGCGCGGGACCACCTGCTCGTCCACGACCCACGGCTGCCGCTTGATCGCGCCGAGGCACAGGATCGCGGACTCGCCGGGGTTGATGATCGGCGTACCGCCGTCGACGCCGAAGACGCCCACGTTGGTGATGGTGAAGGTGCCGCCCGCCTGGTCGGCCGGCGGCGTCTTCCCGTCCCGCGCGACGGCCGTCAGCTCGTTCAGAGCACCCGCGAGCTCGACCAGTGACAGGTCCTGGGCGTCCTTGATGTTCGGCACGATCAGGCCGCGTGGCGTGGCCGCGGCGATGCCGAGGTTGACCCGGCGCTTGACGACGACCTCCTGGGCCGCGTCGTCGAACCACGAGTTGAGCAGCGGGTGCCGCGGCATCGCCAGCAGCACGGCCTTCGCCGCCACCAGGAGGGGCGAGACCTTCACCTCCGCGAACTCCGGCCGCGCCCGCAGCCGCTCGACGACCTCGACCGTCCGGGTGACGTCGATGGTGATCCACTCACCCGCGTGCGGCGCGGAGAACGCCGACGTGGTCATCGCGGCCGCCATCTGCTTGCGCACGCCCTTGACCGGCTCCCGCGTCTCCGCCGGTCCGGAGGTACGCCGCCGGCCCCGGCCCTGATCGGGATGGTCGGTGGTCGTGCGCACCCGCGGGCGCCGCTTCAGCTCTCGCTGCCGCGGCCCGTAGCCCACGAGGGTGGCCTGCCCCACCGGCGGCACGTTGGTGTCGATCGGGTCGCGCACCTCGCCGGGCATCGCGCGCCGGGTCGCGAGCTCCTCGTCGGCGGGCTCGGGGGTCTCCACCGGCGCGGGCGGCGCGGCAGCGGCGGCGGCCGCGGCGGCACCGGGCTCACCGATCGCGATGATCGGGGTGCCGACGGTGACCTCCTCGCCCTCCTCGACGAGCAAGGCGGTGACCTCGCCGGCGTACGGCGACGGCAGCTCGACGATCGACTTGGCGGTCTCGATCTCCACGACGATGTCGTTGACGGCGATGACGTCGCCGACCTTGACCCGCCAGGTCACGATCTCGGCCTCGGTGAGGCCCTCGCCGACGTCGGGCAGCTTGAACTCAGGCATCGGTAATCCTCTTTCGGTGATCGAGTAGCGCGAGGAACGAGCGCGTATCGAGATTCAGAAGGCGAGCGAGCGGTCGACGGCGTCGAGCACGCGGTCCAGGTCGGGCAGGAACGCCTCCTCGACCCGGGCCGGCGGGTACGGCGTGTCCCAGCCGCCCACCCGCAGCACCGGGGCCGCGAGGTCGTGGAAGCAGGCCTCGGTCAGCCGGGCGGCGACCTCGGCGCCAAGCCCGAGGTTGGTGTGCGCCTCGTGGACGACGACGGCGCGGCCGGTGCGTCGTACCGACTCCACGACGGGACCCAGGTCCAACGGCGAGAGGGTGCGCAGGTCGATGACCTCGAGCGAGCGACCCTCGTCCGCGGCGACCGTGGCCGCGTCGAGGCAGGTGCCGACCGAGGGGCCGTAGCCGATCAGGGTGGCAGCGTCCCCGGAGCGCACCAGCCGCGACGTCCACAGCGGCGGCGGGGCCGCGGTGGTGATGTCGTCGTCGACCTCGGCCTTGGTCGAGTGGTACTGCCGCTTGGGCTCGAGGAAGACGACCGGGTCGGGGGCGGCGATCGCCTGCTGCAGCATCCAGTAGGCGTCGACCGGGTTGGAGCAGGCGACGACCTTGAGGCCCGGGGTGTGCGCGAACTGCGCCTCCGGCGACTCGCTGTGGTGCTCGACCGCGCCGATGCCGCCGCCGAACGGGATCCGGATGACCAGCTGCATCGGCAGCCGGCCCTTGCTGCGCCCGTGCAGCTTGGCGACCTGGCACACGATCTGGTCGTACGCCGGGTACACGAACCCGTCGAACTGGATCTCCACCACCGGCCGGTAGCCGCGCATGGCCAGCCCGACGGCCGTGCCGAGGATGCCCGACTCCGCGAGCGGGGTGTCCATGACCCGGTCGTCGCCGAAGTCCTTCTGCAGCCCGTCGGTGACCCGGAAGACGCCGCCCAGCCGGCCGACGTCCTCCCCCATCACCAGCACCTTCGGGTCGTCCTCCATGGCGCGGCGCAACCCGGCGTTGAGCGCCTTCGCGAGCGTCATCGTCGTGGTGGTCATGCGCGCGCCTCCTCATCGGTGGGCTCGTCCGTGAAGGAGCCGAGGTACGCCGTGACCTCGTCGCGCTGCGCGAGCAGCTCGGCCGTGGGCTCGGCGTACACGCCGTCGAAGATCGCGGCGGGCGTCGGGTCCGGCAGCGCCTTGCACTCGCGGCGCATCCGGTCGCCCAGCGCGTCCGCCTCGACCGCGAGCTCGGCGAAGAAGTCGTCGTCGGCGGCGCCGTTGCGCCGCAGGTAGGCCTCGACACGGGCCAGCGGGTCCTTCAGCTTCCACCGCTCGACGTCGTCGAGCAGCCGGTAGCGGGTCGGGTCGTCGGTGGTGGTGTGCGCGCCCATCCGGTAGGTGTAGGCCTCGATCAGCATCGGCCCCTGCCCCTCGCGCGCCCGCTGCATGGCCGCCTTGGTCACGGCGTACGTCGCCAGCACGTCGTTGCCGTCGACCCGGATGCCGGGGAAGCCGAATCCGTCGGCGCGACGCGCGAGCGGGATCCGGGAGACCTTGTCGATCGGCTCGGAGATCGCCCACTGGTTGTTCTGGCAGAAGAAGACGACCGGGGCGTTGGCCCAGGCGGAGAACACGAACGCCTCGTTGACGTCGCCCTGCGAGGACGCCCCGTCGCCGAAGTGCGCGAGCACCGCGGTGTCGCGGGTGTCGTCGCCGGTGCCGACCAGACCGTCGCGCTGCAGGCCCATCGCGTAGCCGGTCGCGTGCAGGGTCTGCGCCCCGATCACGATCGTGTAGAGGCTGAACCGCTTCTCGTGCGGGTCCCAGGCTCCGTAGTCGACGCCGCGGAACAGGCCGAGCAGGTCGACCGGGTCGATCCCGCGCACCCAGGCGACGCCGTGCTCGCGGTAGGTGGGGAAGACGTAGTCCTGCGGGGCGAGGGCGTGGGCGGCGCCCACCTGCGCCGCCTCCTGGCCCAGCAGCTGGGCCCAGAGCCCCAGCTCGCCGTGTCGCTGCAGCGCGGTCGCCTCGGTGTCGAGCCGGCGCACCAGGTACATGTCCCGGTAGAAGGTGCGCAGCTGGTCGGGGTCGAAGTCGACGTGGAAGTCGGGGTGCTCGACGCGCTCCCCCTCCGGCGTCAGGAGCTGGACCAGCCCCTGGTCCGGCTCACTCGCGACCGGCGGACCGAAGACCGCGTCGATCATCTCTCGGTCGAGGGCGAAGTGATCCTGCATGCGCACCATTCCTCGGTTGCGGCGCGAGCGGGGTCACCGCAGCACCGACGGTTGGACCGACGTGCACCGGTCGCGCGCGGGGGTGGTGCGTGTGACGTGGAGCACGCCATGGGGGTAGGACAAACGTACAACCCGGGCGGCCCCGATGTCCGCCGGGTCGGCGGTGTCAGACCACCTCGTCGCGGCGGCCCGCCGGCACCAGCGAGATCAGCAGCGCGGCGATCGCGACGGGCAGCGCCACGACGGCGAAGCCGCGAGCGTACGGACCGAGGCTGTCGAGCACGACCCGCAGGATCAGCCGCACCAGCTCGGTGTCGCCGACGCCCGCGTGGTCAGCGGCGTACGACGTCAGGGGCGCGCGGGCCACCATCACCACGACCGCACCGACGGCGACCGCCAGCGCCGCGCCGGCCAGGGCGCGCAGCCGGCCGCGCCAGCCCGGGGCGATCGCGATGGACGCGAGCACGACGAGCCCCCACAGCCAGGGCCCGTACGCCGCCAGGCCGGTCACCAGGTGGTAGCGGCTGCGCTGCTGGGCGAGCCGGGCGTCGCTGGCCACCGGGATCTGCAGCCGGACGTCGACGAGCGTCTGGACGGGGAGACCCTGCTCCTGCAGCTTGCCGAACATCTCGTGCAGCAGGGGCGTGGCGTCGACGTACACGTAGCCGGAGGGGTCGCCGTGGCCGTCCATGATCGCCAGGAACTGCCGGTGCACCTGGCGGTTCGCGCTGCGCCAGTACGCCGGGAACCCCGGCTGGTTGACCACCGCGACGGCCGTGGAGCGGATCAGGTCACCGACCGAGGACGGCACCCCGACCGGGAGCCGCTGGGCGAGCTGCTCGGCCGCCGCGGTGCCGAGCGCCTGCCCGAACTGCTGGCGCAGCGCCGGGTCGGAGGCGAGCGGCGCCACCGTGGCGACGTACGCATCGGTGTGCTCGACCTTGCTCGCCGTCCACCGTCCGGTGATCACGAGCGGGGCGAGCACGGTCGCCAGCAGCAGGCCGAGTGCGGCCGCGAGGATGCGCATCGACCGACCCGCTCAGCCTTCCGACGACTCGTCGGAGACCTTCCAGTGGCCCTTCTCCTTGACCAGGGTGACGGTCAGGTGCTCGGTCTTCGACTTCTGCCCGTCGAGGACCTCGTCGACGTACTTCTGGTTGCTGCCGGAGTAGGACTCTGACAGGTCCAGCTTCACCGTCGCGGTGGTGCCGTCGACCTTGGTGCTCGTCGGCTTGACCGAGTAGTGCATGTCGCCCTGCAGGCTGTCGTAGGACTCGCCGAACTCGGACTGGTAGCGCGCCTTGTTGCCGGCGAGGTCCGCCGCCTCCTTCTTCCCGTAGGCCTTGCAGTCGCTGACGCCGGCCTGGTCGAGGGAGTCCTTCTGGTGCGCCTTGGACTGCAGCTCGCACGCCTTGGTGTAGTTGTCGTCCAGGTAGGCGTTGACGTAGTCCTTCGCGACGTCGTCGGGACCGTTGCCGCCGAGGACCGCGATCAGGATGCCGGCGATCGCGCCCAGCACGACGAGCACGCCGACCACGGCACCCACGATGATCAGCACCCGCTTGTCGTGGCTCTTCGTGGGCGGCGGCACACCGGGGATGCCGTACGGCGGCTGCCCGGGGGGTGCACCGAACGGGGGCTGCTGGCCGTAGCCGGGCGCCTGACCGTACGTCGGCTGCGGGGGCTGGCCGGGCTGCTGGCCGGACGGAGGGGCGATGACCGTGGGCAGGTCCGAGCCGGGGGCTCCGGGAGACGCGGACGCCGCAGGCCGCGCGGGAGCCGTCGGAGCCGCCGGGGCCTGCTGCTGAGGCGCTGCGGGCTGGGTGTGCTCGGTCCACCGGGTGCCGTCCCACCACCGCTGGCCGCCCTGTCCGTCGGGGTACCACCCCGGGGGCACCGCGGGCTGGTTCGGGTCCGACATCACAGGCCTCCTCGATCGGTCGTGAGGCCGCATCATTGCACGAGGGGCAGGCGGATCCGGCCCGACAGACGCCTGGGAGACTCCTGCCCGTGCCGATCGCCCCGCAGCCCCGCACCCCCGGCCGCTACCGCATCGCCCTCGTCTGCCTCGGCAACATCTGCCGCTCCCCCGTGGCTGACGTCGTGCTGTCCGCGCGGGTCCGCGAGGCCGGCCTGGCTGGGGTGGTCGAGGTGGTGAGCGCGGGCACCGGCGACTGGCACGCGGGCGAGCCCATGGATCGCAGGTCGGCGGCGACGCTGACCGGTGCCGGGTACGACGCGACCCGGCACCGGGCCCAGCAGGTGGCCACCACCTGGTTCGCCGAGTGCGACCTGGTGCTGGCCATGGACCGCAGCAACCTGGCCGACCTGCGCGCGCTCGCCGGCGCGGCGGCCGAGCCCGACCGGATCCGGCTGTTCCGCGACTTCGACCCGGTCGACCCGGGCGCCGAGGTGCCCGACCCCTACTACGGCGGGCCGAGCGGCTTCGACGACGTCCTGACGATGGTCGAGCGGACCGCGGACGCGCTGCTCGACGCCATCACCGGTGCGTTGGGCTGACCGGCCCCGGGGCTCAGGCGTCGAAGTCGGGGGCCCGCACCAGGCGGAGCAGCGCGTAGGCCTGCTCGCGCTCGGGCTCGCCGAGCGCGCCGAGCCCGAAGTCGATCTCCATCAGCGCCGCCGTCGACCGCTTGAGGACCCGCTTGCCCTCGGGCGTGAGCGAGGCGAGGACGCGGCGCCGGTCGGTGTCGTCGACGTCGCGCCGGACCAGCCCCTGCTCGACCAGCCGGTCGATCGCGTTGGTGACGGACGTGGGGTGCACCATCAGCCGCTCGCCGATCCGGCTCAGCGCGAGCCGGCCGGTCCGGCTGAAGGAGAGCAGCACGAGGACCTCGTACCGCGCGAAGGTGATGCCGAAGGGCCGCAGCACGCGGTCGAACTCGGCGAGGAGCAGCTGCTGGACGCGCATGATCGAGGTGGCCAGGCGCATGCCCGAGGCGTCGCCGATGCGCTCGGCCCACACGGCGCCCGCGCGCTCGATGGGGTCGAACGGGAGGGGTGGCCGCTCGGTCATGGGCGGGAGCCTACCGACGAACGGCGCGCGTTGAAATTACTTGGACGACCTAGTAATAATAGTAGGAAGTCCTACTGATTCGGGGAGCCGAGTTGTCCGAGCACCGCCTGCACGAGCCCACCCACCCGGTCCGCCTGGTGTCCGCGTCGAGCCTGTTCGACGGTCACGACGCGTCGATCAACATCATGCGACGGATCTTCCAGTCGCAGGGGTGCGAGGTCATCCACCTGGGCCACAACCGCTCGGTGGCCGAGGTCGTCGAGGCCGCGATCGAGGAGGACGTGCAGGGCATCGCCGTGTCGTCGTACCAGGGCGGGCACGTGGAGTACTTCGAGTACCTGGTCGCGATGCTGCGCGAGCGCGGCGCCGACCACGTCCGGGTCGTCGGCGGGGGCGGTGGCGTGATCGTGCCCGAGGAGATCGCGCGGCTGCGGGAGTCCGGCGTCACGATCTTCTCCCCCGAGGACGGCCAGCGGCTCGGCCTGCCCGGCATGGTCAACACCGTGGTCGCCGACTGCGACTTCGACCCGTGGGAGGCCGGCCCGGTGACGGCCGACCAGGTCGTCGCGGGGCAGCGCGGGGCGCTGGCGCGGGCGATCAGCGGCGCCGAGACCGGCCAGCTGGACGAGGCCTTCCTGACGACGGTGCGGGCGGCCGCCGCCCGGCGCGAGGTGCCCGTGCTCGGCATCACCGGCACCGGTGGCTCCGGCAAGTCCTCCCTCACCGACGAGCTGGTACGCCGGCTGCGGGTCGACCAGGAGGACAAGGTCCGCGTCGCGGTGCTCGCCATCGACCCCACGCGGCGTCGCGGCGGCGGCGCACTGCTGGGCGACCGGATCCGGATGAACAGCCTCGACCTCTCCGGACACGGGCTGGACCGCGACCGCGTCTACTTCCGCAGCCTCGCGACCCGGGGCGCGCACGAGGTGCCCGAGCACCTCACCGACGTCATCGACCTGGTGAAGGCGGCGGGCTTCGACCTCGTGGTCGTCGAGACGCCCGGCATCGGCCAGGGCGACGCGGCGATCGTGCCCTTCGTCGACACCTCGCTCTACGTGATGACGCCCGAGTTCGGCGCCGCGTCACAGCTGGAGAAGATCGACATGCTCGACTTCGCCGACGCGGTGGCGATCAACAAGTTCGAGCGGCGCGGCGCGGCCGACGCGCTGCGCGACGTGGGGCGGCAGCTGGTCCGCAACCGCGGGGCGTTCGGCGCCGGCCCCGACGAGATGCCGGTCTTCGGCACCTCCGCCGCCACCTTCGACGACGACGGCGTGACGGCCCTCTACCAGTTCCTGTGCGGCCAGCTGGCCGGCCACGGGCTGGCCCTCGCCGAGGGGCGGCTGCCGCTGGTCACCACGAAGGCCTCGACCCGGATCCAGCAGGTGCTGCCGGCCGACCGCACCCGCTACCTGGCCGAGATCGCCGACACCGTGCGCGGCTACCACGCCACCACCCTGGAGCTGGTCGGCAAGGCCCGGCGGGCCCAGGCGTTCGCGACCGTCGCGGGCGAGATGACCTGGGTGGGCGAGCTCGAGGAGGCCGCAGAGGACGCTGCCCGCGACCTGCCCCGCGAGGTCGCCGAGCAGCTCGAGGCCTGGCCCACCACCGTCGCGTCGTACGACGAGGACACGGCCACCAACGGACGCGAGACCCTGACGGGCAACCGGATCCCCCGGGTCGCCGTACCCCGGCACGAGGACCACGGCGAGCTGGTCCGCTACCTGCGGCGGGAGAACCTGCCGGGCCACTACCCCTTCACCGCCGGGGTGTTCCCGTTCCGGCGCCAGGGCGAGGACCCGGCCCGGATGTTCGCGGGCGAGGGCGACCCGGGTCGCACCAACAAGCGATTCAAGCTGCTCATCGAGGGCCAGCCGGCGGCGCGGCTGTCGACCGCGTTCGACTCGGTGACGCTCTACGGCCGCGACCCCGACGAGCGCCCCGACATCTACGGGAAGGTCGGCACCTCCGGCGTCTCGGTGGCGACGCTCGACGACATGAAGGAGCTCTTCGACGGCATCGACCTGCTGGCGCCGACGACGTCGGTCTCGATGACGATCAACGGCCCCGCCCCCACGGTGCTGGCGTTCTTCCTGAACACCGTGCTGGACCAGGCCAAGGAGCGAGGGATCGACCCCGCCGAGGCGTTGCGGACGGTGCGCGGCACGGTCCAGGCCGACATCCTCAAGGAGGACCAGGGCCAGAACACCTGCCTGTTCTCCACCGAGTTCTCGCTGCGCTGCATGGCCGACGTGCAGCAGTGGTTCATCGACCACCAGGTGCGCAACTTCTACTCGGTGTCGGTGTCCGGCTACCACATCGCCGAGGCCGGGGCGAACCCCATCAGCCAGCTCGCGTTCACGCTCGCGAACGGCTTCACCTACGTGGAGTCGTACCTCGCGCGCGGGATGGACATCGACGACTTCGCGCCCAACCTGTCGTTCTTCTTCAGCAACGGCATGGACGCCGAGTACACCGTCATGGGCCGTGTCGCCCGGCGGATCTGGGCGGTCGCCATGAAGGAGCGGTACGGCGCCAACGAGCGCTCGCAGAAGCTGAAGTACCACGTGCAGACGTCGGGTCGATCCCTGCACGCGCAGGAGATGAGCTTCAACGACATCCGCACCACCCTGCAGGCCCTGTGCGCGACGTACGACAACGCGAACTCGCTGCACACCAACGCCTACGACGAGGCGGTGACCACCCCGTCCGCGGAGTCGGTACGCCGGGCGCTGGCGATCCAGCTGATCATCAACCGCGAGTGGGGCCTGGCGATGAACGAGAACCCGCTGCAGGGCTCCTACATCGTCGACGAGCTCACCGACCTGGTCGAGGAGGCCGTGCTCAAGGAGTTCGACCGGATCTCCGAGCGCGGCGGGGTGCTCGGCGCGATGGAGACCGGCTACCAACGCGGCCGGATCCAGGACGAGTCGATGCTCTACGAGCACCGCAAGCACGACGGCACACTGCCGATCATCGGCGTCAACACCTTCCGCGCCCCCGACGGCGAGGAGCCGGTCGAGGTCGAGCTGATGCGCGCGAGCGAGGCCGAGAAGGAGTCCCAGCTGCGCCGGGTCCGCGACTTCCAGGCCCGCCACGCCGGCGAGTCCGCCGCCGCCATCGCGCGGCTCAAGGAGGCCGCCACCACCGGCGAGAACGTCTTCGCGGTCCTCATGGGCGCCGCCCGGGTGTGCTCGCTCGGCCAGGTCACCGAGGCCTTCTTCGAGGTCGGGGGTCAGTACCGGCGTAACGTCTGAGCGCAGCGGTCCGCGAGCTTGCGAGCGGACCGCGTCGCGCGAAGAGGTCGAGTGGCGGCGCGGGTGAGGAACGAACCCGCGACCCGACGTAGCGAGACCTGGGTTGGCCGGCCGTGCGAGGCTGCAGCCGTGACCTCCCCCTCCTGCGTCGGTGGCAGCCACCCGCAGGACGTGCCGCTGACCCTGCAGCCGGTCACGCCGTCGGCCCGCGAGCCGCACCCGTTCGCGGCGGCGGCGCCGTCGTACCGGGGTCAGGTCCGGATCCCGGCGGGCGTGCACGCCCTGGGCGACCACTTCGACGAGGGGTATCCGCACGACGGCGAGGGGCCGGTCCGCCAGGTCCGGCTGCCGGCGTACCGGATGGACGAGACGACCGTGACCAACGCGGCCTTCGCGCGGTTCGTGAAGGAGACCGGCTGGACGACGACGGCCGAGCGGCTGGGCACCTCGATGGTGTTCCACCTCGCGTACGACGGGCCTGCCGGCTACGTGGTCGGCCGGCCGCGCGAGACGCCGTGGTGGCTCCTGGTCCGCGGCGCCGACTGGCGGCGTCCGGAGGGCCCGGGCTCCGACGTCGCGCACCGGCAGAACCACCCGGTGGTGCACGTGTCCCACGAGGACGCGCTCGCCTACTGCGCCTGGGCGGGCAAGCGGCTGCCCACCGAGGCCGAGTGGGAGGCCGCGGCGCGCGGCGGGCTGGTGGGGAGGCGCTACGTGTGGGGCGACGACTTCCGTCCGCGGGGCAGGTGGATGGCGAACACCTTCGACGGCGAGTTCCCCGACCGCGCGAGCGGCGAGAGCGGCTGGCTGACCACCGCGCCGGTCAAGTCCTACGCCCCGAACGGTCACGGTCTGTGGCAGATGGCGGGCAACGTCTGGGAGTGGTGCTCGGACTGGTTCTCCGCGGCGCACCCCGACCCGGGGAGCGACGGCGTCACTGACGCGCCCGCGGGGCCGCCGCACGGCGCCACCCGGGTGATGCGCGGCGGCTCCTACCTGTGCCACGAGTCCTACTGCAACCGCTACCGCGTCGCCGGCCGGTCCTCGGCCGCCCCGGACTCGACCGCGGGGAACCTCGGCTTCCGCTGCGCGAACGACGCCTGAGTCCCTGAATCCCCCGTAGGTACGGCGAATTCCTCACTCCGGGTCGAAGCCTCCCGGTGCCGCCGCGACCGTGGCTACCTTTGCCGCGATCCAGGCACGGACGTCTCATCGGCAACCCGGCGACCCTGGCAGTCCCGTTCCAGGAGGTCCCCGCCGTGAGATCGCGCCACCACGCCGCCGGAGCCGTGCTCGCCGCGACAGCGAGCGTGCTGGGCGTGTGCGCGTTCCACGCCGTGGACGCGTCGCCGGTGCGCGCGGAGTCGTACCTGACCCAGAGCCTGCACAGCGCCGCGGCCTCCCGGACCGCGCACCGTGCGACACCCGACGCCGCCGGCCGCGCGGGTCGACCCAACGTCTTCATGATCACCGTCGACGACGCCTCCGGTGGCGACTTCCGGTACATGCCGCACGTCCAGCACCTGCTCGCCGACAGCGGCGTCACGCTGAGCAACGCGGTCGCCCCCTCGCCGATCTGCGTCCCGGCCCGCGCCTCGCTGCTCACCGGGCAGTACGCCCACAACCACGGCGCCCGCACCATCTCCGGGCCGCACGGCGGGTTCGCGTCCTTCGACGACCGCAACACCCTGCCCGTCTGGCTGCAGAAGGCCGGCTACACCACGCTGTTCGTCGGCAAGTACCTCAACGGGTACGGCGAGCACGACCCTACCTACATCCCGCCGGGGTGGGACCAGTGGCACGCGACGGTCGACCCGTCGACGTACAACTTCATGCGGCCCGAGCTCAACGACAACGGGCGCCTCACCCGCTACCACCGCTACAACACCTACCTGCTGCGCGACCGGATCAACCGGCTGCTCGCGAAGCCGGCGCGGACCACGCGGCCGTGGTACCTCTGGGCCAACTACGTCGCCCCGCACCGGGGCGACCCGGTCGAGCCGAACGACCCGCCCGGCTTCGCGACCACCCACCCCGCCCCGCAGGACGTCGGCTCGTTCTCGTGGCTGCCGCTCCCCCGCACGCCGGACATGTTCCACCGGTGGGCCGGCGGGCCGTCGCCGTACGACGCCTTCCAGCGGGGAGGGCTGCGCAAGGTCTACGACCAGCGGATCGAGGCGCTGCAGGCCGTCGATCGCGCGGTCGCCAGCCACGTCGCGGAGTTGAAGCGGACGCACCAGTGGCGCAACACGCTGGTCATCCTCACCTCCGACAACGGGTACGCCGTCGGTGAGCACAACGTCGTCGGCAAGCTGTGGTTCTGGCGCGAGATCTCCAACATCCCCGCAGTGATCCACGGCCCCGGCGTCCCGCAGGGCACCACCGTGAGCACGCTGGTCTCCAACCCCGACATCGCGGCGACCATCGCCGCGGTGGCGGGCGCGACGCCGACCGGGCGGGTCGTGGACGGCTCGAACGTGCTGCCGCTGCTGTCGGAGCCGACGGTGCAGCGCGTCGTGCCGCTGGAGGGATGGAAGGTCCGCAACGGCGACGCCAAGCTCTACACCGGGCTCCGCTACGGCACCCGATGGACCTACTTCCGCTACACCGACGGCCGCCGCGAGGGCCTCTTCGACCACAGCACCGACCCCTACGAGCTGCACAACCTGATCCACTCGCGACGACCCGCGATCCAGCGGCTGCTGCAGGTGCTGCGCCGGCTCGACCGGCAGTACGCCGCCTGCAGGGGCGCGACTTGCCGGCGGCTCAGCAGCGGCTGACCCTCGCGGTCAGGGGTGGGACTCGCTGTGTGCGAGCATCGCGATCAGCACCACGCAGGCGCCGGCGGCGATGATCGCCCACAGCGCGAAGCCGATGAGGATGCCGATCCCCCACGGCCGCGTGCGCTCGGGGATGATCAGGCCCACCGGGATGCCGATGAGGAGCACCACGCTCAGGACGCCGACGACGCTGCCGAGCTGGCGGCTGATCGAGCCGGCCAGCGCGTCGATGCCACCGATCAGGGCGGCCACCGCCGGCGCTCCGACGAGCGCCCCCAGCACGTACCCGACCCAGCGGACCTTCTTCCTCGGTGGCGGCTGCCATCCCGGCGGCGGTGGCGGAGACGGCGGGTAGCCCGGGTAGCTCACCGGACCGCCCACCAGACCAGGCCGAGCACCGCCGCACCCAGCAGCGACGCGCCGGTGATCCGCTTCCAGCACCAGTACCGGTGCGGGGCACAGCTCCCGGTGGCGGCCTCCACGGCCTCCACGCGCTGCGGTCGGACCAGACGCGAGTCGGTCATCGGCGTACCTCCTCGATGGGGATCTGCCCGGTGGCGGTGGAGATCCGGGTGCGGGCGAGCGGCGCCCAGGCCTGCAGCGCGCAGAACGGCGCGCACTGATGGGCGCCGTCGGCGCCCACGGTCGCGACGTGCACGCAGCACTGGGTGAGCCGCTCCTCGATCATCGTGTTCATGTCCATGAACGGCTTCACGGTGACCCGCAGGACCCGCTCGCCGAGCAGCCGGCGGAGCCGTTCGTGCCGGCCCGGGAGCCGCGAGGTCGCGAGCGTGGTCAGGGTGCTGATGCCGAGGTCGCAGCTCTGGCAGATGTCGCGCCAGATCGACGCCATGGAAGGGTGGCTGAGGCTGGACTGCTCCGACAGCAGGTCGAGCAGCGCGTCCTTGACCACCGTGCGCAGGGCGGCGGGGATGGCGTCGTCGGCGATCCGGTTCGCGAGCAGGTCGGGCTCGAGGTCGAGCCACTGCTTGAGCCGCTCGTGGCCGACCAGACCCACCAGCGAGCGCCAGGCCCCGCTGTCGTCCTTGAGCAGGTAGCCCACCGAGCAGCAGTGCGGGTGGCTGCACGGCAGCGCGGTCAGGTCCTGCCAGGTGACGAGCCCGCCGGTCTGGTCGCCGAGCCGCGCGAGGACGCCGGTGTGGGTGAGCCGGTCGAGCGGGTCGATGCCGGCGCTGCGACCGCTGCCGAAGACCGGCTGGACGGTGACACCGCCGACGTACGGGGTGTCCAGGGCGCGCTTGACGACGAACCCGATCTCGTCGTCGTTGACGCCGAGGGCGGCCGTCATGGTGAGCGTGGTGAAGATGCACCGCTCGGAGAGCCGCGCGATCGCGTCCTCCTTGAACCGGCGCAGGTCCGCGCCGCGGTGGTACGTCGACGCCTCGGCCGAGCGGCCGTCGTACTGCAGGTAGACCTCGACCCGCTCCCGGTGCTCGGTGAGCAGGTCGAGGAGGGCGTCGTCGCGGGCGATGAGCAGGCCGTTGGTGTTGATGAGGACCCGGACGATCGGGCGGCGGGTGACCTCGGCGAGCAGCTCGCGCAGGTGCGGATAGAGCGTCGGCTCGCCGCCGGAGAGCATGAGCACGTCGATGCGGCCGTTCTCGCGGGCGAGCCGCTGGTCGATGCTCGCCAGCACCTGGTCGAGCGGCGCGACGCTCCCGAGCGCCGGCGCGGACTCCGCGAAGCAGGTCGGGCACTTGAGGTTGCAGTGGTCGAGGAGGTCCTCGAGCAGGATGCAGGTGTGCTGGGTCTGCATCTCCGGCAGGCCGTCCTCGTAGGCGGCGGGGACGGGCTTGAAGTTCCCCTCGAGATCGGGGGTGTGCACCTTGGTCGGGGCGGTCCACTGCTCGAGGTAGCGCAGGATGTCGGGGTCCTCGTCGTACAGCGTGCGGACCAGGCCGTGCGTCGCGCAGCCGCGCTCCAGCAACACCCGGTCGTCGCGGATCGCGAGCCAGCCGCTGAGCCGCTGCACCTCGGCCAGCGGGCGGTCGGGCTGCTCCTCGTGGCACAGCGGGCAGAACGCGTTGACGTAGCGGTGGATGCGCGCGTCGCGCAGCGGCATCCCGGCGCCCTTCGGCGTGCTCACGCGGCGATCTCCTGCCTGTCGGCCTCGAGACTCCGGTATGCCCCGCGCCGCCACTGCCAAACGATCCGGGTCAGCACCACCGGGATGGTGACGAGCAGGAACAGCTGCGGCCGGGTGAGGCCCTGCCACGCCACCTCGTTGCCCCGCACGAACTCGATGAGGAAACGGAAGACGCCGTACGCCGCGACGTACCAGACGAAGAGAGTGCCGGGTGGCAGGGCGACGTGGCGCAGCCACAGCCAGAGCACCAGGAAGCAGGCGAGCTGGAAGACGACCTCGTCGAGGAACGACCAGTTGGTGCCGCCGGTGCGGGTCGGCTCGGTGAGCAGGCAGCCGATGCGCCCCACGGCCATGCCGAGCGCGACCGCGGGCGCGAACAGGTCCCCGGTGCGCAGCCGGTAGCGGGTGAGCCGCTTGGCGACGTGGACGCCGAGCCAGGCGCCGAGCAGCCCGCCGAGGATCGAGCGGTTGCCGTACGCCCACTGCTCGGCCAGCGTGGCGTTGTCGCGCAGGTGCAGGTGCTGGGCCCAGGTGCCGAGCCGCATGAGGAGCGCACCACCGACCAGGCCCCCGGCGACGACGTGGATCAGCCGTTCGTCGGTCTGGCCGCGACGTCGTGCCTCGACGACGAACACCACCACGGCGACGGCCACCCCGAGGCCGACGAACAGCTGGTGGGTGGGCAGCGGCCCGATCCGCGGCACCATCCGTCAGCGGCGATCGTCGTCGGGGCCGAGGAGCGCGTCGAGGAGCCAGGTCACGACGCTGATGACGATGGCCCCACCGACCGCGGGCCAGAAGCCCCGTACGTGGAAGTCGACGCCGAAGCCACCCGCCAGCGCGGCCGTCAGCTTGAGCAGCAGCGCGTTGAGCACGATCAGGAAGAACCCGAGCGTCACGAGGATGAACGGGATCGACAGGATCGTCAGCAGGGGCTTCACGAACGCGGTGACGGCGCACGAGATGAGCGCGACGACGAGCAGCGGGACGAGCTTGTGGTGCCACTCGGCCGACCCCTTCGTGGGGCCGTCGAACCAGATGCCGTCCATGACCTGGGCGGCAGCGGCGAGCGCCACGGCCGTGATGGCCCACCGGGCCAGGAACCTCACCATCGCTCATTCCTATCAGTCGGCGGGGTTCCCATTGTGGTTCGGCACGTCATAATCGGCAGATGCGGATCGTGGTTGTCGGTGCCGGCCTCGCAGGACTGGCTGCGGCCTGGACCGCCCGCGCCGCAGGACACGAGGTCACGGTCCTCGAGGCGCGGGACCGCGTCGGTGGGCGGACCTGGTCGCACGAGATCGCTCCCGGGGTCGTGGTCGAGCGCGGCGGCGAGTGGATCGACGCCGACCAGCACGTCATCCGCCGGTTCTGCGCGGACCTCGACCTGCCGATCGCCCCGCACGGGGTGAGCTTCCACCGCCGGATGGTCCGCGGTCGGCTGCCCGGGCTGGACGAGCTCGAGGGCACGCTGGAGGCGGTCAGCAAGGAGATCCCGCCGGAGGACTGCTCGGTCGCCGAGGCGTTCGAGGCCGCCCTGGGTGAGCGGTACGCCGAGGACCCGGCGTACCTGCGGATCGTGACGTCGACCGCGGGCGACCCGACCCGGGCGAGCGCCCGCTTCCACGTGGCGCGGGCCGAGGCGGCCGGGATCGACGGCGCCGGCCGGGTCGTCGGCGGCAACCAGCGGATCAGCCAGGAGCTCGCGCATCGGCTGGGCACCGTCCGGCTGAGCACCCCCGTGCAGACGATCGGCCGGGACGGCGTCGGGCTCGCCGACGGCAGCACGGTGCCGGCGGACCGGGTCGTGGTCGCCGTACCTCTCGCGCTGCTGGACTCCCTCACCTGGGACCCCGGGTTCCCCGACGCATGGCGGGAGGGGCTGGCGCACGTCGCCACCGGCACAGCCGCGAAGCTGTCACTGCCCGCGCTGCGCGACCGGCCGCGCGGCGTCCAGCACCCCGAGCACGCCTGGTGGGCCTGGAACTCGCTCGACTACTCCGGGCGGGCCGGGATCGCGGCGGTCTCCGCGTTCGCCGGCGGCGACGCGGCGCGCACGGCGCTCGACGTGGCCCACGGGCCCGGCCGGTGGACCGAGGAGGTCCGCCGGCTGCGCCACGACCTCCGCGCGCACCCCGAGCACGCCCTGCTCACCGACTGGGCCACCGAGCCGTGGACCGCGGGCGGCTACTCGCACGTCCTCGTCGGGCACGGCTCCGCCGCGAACGCGCTGCTCACCGAGCCGATCGGCAACCTCGCCCTCGCCGGGGAGTACACCGACGCCGAGGACTCCGGGACCATGAACGGTGCCCTGGCCAGCGGGGTCCGGGCCGCCCTGTCGGTGGGCTGAACCGAACGGTCGAGTGGTCCGCGGCCCGCTCTCAGGCGGAGCGGTCGGAGCAGGGCTCGCTGAGCGCGACGACCTCGTCCACGAGTCCGAGGAAGAGCGGCTTCCAGCGCTCCAGGTCGAAGATCAGCGACGTGTGCCCGCCGGGCGCCTCGCGCACGACCGCGCCCGGGATGCGTCCCGCCAGCGCGCGCTGCCGCGCGGTCGGGATCGCGTGGTCGCGCGCGGTGACGAGGACGCCGGTCGGGACGTCCACCCCGCCGATCCACGAGGCCGAGTCGAAGCGCCCGAGCTCGGCCATGACGACCGGGAGCGACCAGAGGCTCGTGGTGCGCAGCTCGGCCAGGCACCAGTCGCGCAGCGCCAGCTCGGCGACAGGGGGTTCGAGTCCCTCGACGTGGGCGCGTACCCGGTCGGCGGCGACCTCGGCCAGCCCGAGGTTGAGCGCTCGCAGCGTCGCGAAGAAGACCCGCTCCCCCAGGTGCCCCTGCCACTCCCCCGCGGTCGAGCAGAGCACCAGGCCGGCCACCCGGTCCGGGTGCCGGTGCCAGAGCACCTGCGCGCTCGCACCGCCCATCGAGTAGCCGACCACCACCGCGGAGGCGATGCCGAGGGCGTCGAGCACGGCGGCACCGTCGTCGGCGCAGTCCTCCAGCGAGAAGGTCCCCGAGCGGATGCCCCGTCCGTGCCAGCGCTGGTCGAAGGTCACCACGCGGTAGCGCTCGGCGAGCTCGGCCAGCACCGCGAACCAGGTGAGCGGACCGGTCGTCGCGATGCCGTGCATGAGCAGCAGCACCGGCGCGTCCGGGGTCGGACCCGGCAGGTCGACGACGTACGTCGTGCCGCGGCCCGGCAGCTCGAGGGGTACGCCGGCGGGCGGGACCGCCACGTCAGGCACGGCGTCCTCGGTCAGCCGGCGGAAGCCCGCGAGCGCGTACCGACCGACGAGCTGGAAGGTCATGCGGACTCCCGGGAGGCATCGGAGGAGGCACTCGGCTCCGGCGATCCGAGCAGCTCGGCCAACGCGGCCGGGAACAGCGCGGCCAGCGCCTCGATGTCGGGCAGCAGGTCCGGGCAGGCGAGCAGCGAGAAGTTCATCCGGTCGACGTACGACCAGACGGTGACGTTGAGGCCGATGCCCTCGGTGAGCGGGCCGACGCTGAACACGTCGGCCAGCTGGGTGCCGGCGATCTTGACCCGCTCGCGCGGGCCCGGGACGTTCGACACGATCGCGTTGAACGGCGGCCGGTGGAAGCGCGCCCCGCGGATCCGGGAGTAGCCGCGCACCGCGGCCGCGAGCGGCGCCGGCGGGCTGAACTGCGACCACTCCATCAGCGCCGAGCCGAGGGTCTGCGAGATCGCCTTGGCGTGCTTCGTCGTCACCGAGATCGCCCGCAGCCGGGCGGCCGGGTCGTCGATGTCGGTGGCGAGCGTGGTGAACAGGTTGGAGACGTTGTTGCCCATCAGCCTGGGCTCGATGTCCCTCGCGTCCAGGCCCACCGGCACACCCGCCAGCAGCGAGGAGCGCGGGTGCTCGTCGTGCAGCTCCAGCCATCGGCGCAGCGCACCGGACGTCACGCCGAGCACGACGTCGTTGAGGGTCAGGCCTGCGATGTCGCCGTGCACTTGCCGCACCCGCTTCAGGTCGGCGATGGGCATGCTCACCGTGGCGAAGCTGCGGCGTGGGGTCAGCGGGCCGTTGAACGACGTGCGCGGCGCGTCCTTGACGGGCAGCGGAACCCGTCCGTCCATCCCCCGGCGGTAGCGCAGGACGGCCCGCAGCCGCCCGGCGGTGCTCGCGACCAGCCGCGGCAGGACGAGCAGCTGCCGCGCGCCGTCGCGCAGCGCGTGCCGCACGAGCAGGCTCCGGCTCGGTACGTCGGCGCCCTCGTCGTCCTCGACGTAGACGCCGGTCCTGACCTCGGTGGAGCTGACGTCCATGATGTTGGCGAGCATGGCGTTGGCGGCGAGCCCGTCGGCCATCGCGTGGTGGATCTTGCCGACGATCGCGATCCTCCCGTCGGCCAGCCCCTCGCACATGTGCAGCTCCCACAGCGGCACGCTGCGGTCGAGCGGGGTGCTGCAGATCCGGCCGATCAGCCTCTCCAGCTCGCGCATCGAGCCGTCGCCGCCGACCTGGTGCCGGAAGAAGTGCTTGCGCGGGTCGATCGTCCGCTGCGTCACCAGCACCGGGTGGTGCAGCCCGAAGGGCACGGGCACGACCCGCCGGCGCATGGCGGGCAGCATCCGCAGCCGCTCGGTCATCAGCCGCACGAGCCGGTCGTAGGTGTTGTCGGGGGACGCCTCGAGCACCGCGATCTTGAGGGTGTGCATGTGCATGGACGGGGTCTCCAGGTACAGGAACCCCGCGTCCCCACCCGCCATCCGGCTGATCCCGCGTCCACCCCGAGCGAGCGCGTCTCCGGCAACGCGGGCGGGCGGCACAGAACCGCTCTCAGCCAGAGGCGGGATTCCGCCCGCGCGGCCTCCCGCCGCGCTGCCGCTCATGCCGACACCCCAGGAAGGTCCCGTACGACGACCTTGCCCGACGCGTTGCGCGGCAGCTCGTCCATCAGCACCACGTCGCGCGGCACCTTGTAGCTGGCGAGCCGCGCCTTCACGTGGCCCCGCACGGCGTCGGCGTCGACCGCGTCGTCCGCCACGGGGACGACGTACGCCGCCAGCCGCTGGCCGAACGCCTCGTCGGGGACCCCCACGACCGCGACCTCGCGGACCTCGGCGAGCTCGCCGATCACCCGCTCGACCTCGACCGGGTGGACGTTCTCGCCGCCCGACACGATCATGTCGTCGTCGCGGCCGACGACAGAGAGCCGGCCCTGCGCGTCGAGCCGCCCGACGTCGCCGGACACCATGAACCCGTCGAGCGACTCCTTGCCGCCGCCGGCCGTGTAGCCGTCGAACTCCGAGGCGCCCTTGACGAGGATCCGGCCGACCTGGCCGACCGGGACGTCCCGGCCGGCGTCGTCGACGAGGCGCAGGGTGGTGCCGGTGACCGGGCGGCCGGCGGTGTCCGGGGCGTGGCGCAGGTCCGCCGGCGAGGCCACGCTGATCTGCCCGGCCTCGGTGGCGTTGTAGCTGTTGTAGACCTTGTCGCCGAAGCGGTCCATGAAGGCGATCACGGCCTCGCCGCGCATCCGCGACCCGCTGGCCGACACGAACCGCACCGAGCGCAGCGAGTAGCGGTCGAGCACCTCGGACGGCAGCTCCATGATCCGTTCGAGCATCACCGGGACGAGCGAGATCCCCGCGGCGCCGTGCCGGTCGGCGAGCGCGAGCGTCGCCTCGGGCTCGAACCTCCGCCGCAGCACGACGGTGCACGCCATCGTCGCCGCGATCACCAGCTGCCCGAAGCCCCACGCGTGGAAGGTCGGCGCCGCCACGACGACGGTCTCGCGGCCGCGCCACGGGATCCGCTCCAGCATCGCGGCGAGCTCCTCGGGACCGCCGCCGCCACGGCGCGCGCCCTTGGGCGTGCCGGTCGTCCCCGAGGTCAGCAGCACCACCTTGCCGGGAGGTACGACGGGCGCGGTCTGCCCGCGGAGCGCCCCGATCAGCCCGTCGACCGTGGCCAGGGTCGGCTGCGGCGAGTCCGTCCACGCGATGATCTCGGTCAGCCCGGGGATCCGCTCCCGCGCCTCGGCGACCAGCCCCGCGAACTCCTCGTCGTACACGACCAGCGTGCTCTGCTCGCGCTCCAGGACGTCGGCGAGCTGCGGGCCGGAGAAGCCGGTGTTCAGCAGCAGGGCCGGTACGCCGAGCCGGCCGGCCGCCAGCAGTGCGTCGACGAAGCCGCGGTGGTTGCGGCACAGGATGGCCACGGACGTCGGCGTCGTGCCGGTCGCGGCCACCAGACCCACGGCCAGCGCGTCCGCGCGGACCTGGATCTCGCGCCAAGTGAGCGCGCCGCGCTCGTCGATCAGGCCGACGGCGTCCGGGCAGCGGTTGGCGGCCAGCGCGAACCCGGTCGTGGCGTGCGGCCCGTAGCGGCGCAGGATGCGGGCCATCCCGACGTACCGGTCGGGGCGCATCGGGCCGATCATGCCGCTGCGCAGCAGGTGGCCGGTCGCCCACAACTGGGTCTTCATCCCAGCACCGGCAGCTTCCGCTCGCGCGCGAGCCGGTCGAGGGCCTCCTGCATCCGGGCCCGCACGAGCGCGTCGATCTCGGCGACGTCCGGGTCAGGCCCGAAGTCGGCCGGGTCGATCGGGTCCAGCACCTCGGTGACGATCTTGGTGGGCAGCGGGATGTTGCCGACGCCCGCCGGCACCAGCCCGAACGGGAAGCCGATGGTGAGCGGCAGCAGGTCGGTCCGCATCACCTTGCGCAGCGGCGAGAACCGGCCGAGCCACTGGCCACGGGTGAGGTGGAACTGGGCCTCCTGACCGCCGATCGACACGACCGGCACGATCGGCACGCCGGCCCGGATCGCCGTACGCACGTAGCCGGTGCGGCCGGCGAAGTCGATCCGGTTGGCCTTCAGCGTCGGCCGGAACGTGTCGTAGTCGCCGCCCGGGAAGACGATGGTCACCGCGCCGGACTCGAGCACCTCGTGGGCGCTGGCGCGGTCGGCCGGCACGAAGCCGAACTTGCGGAAGAACGGCCCGGCCACGCCGGTGAAGAGCATGTCGTGGGCCAGGCAGTACAGCGGCCGCTCCGCCCCGAACTGCTCGGCGAAGGCCACGGCGATGATCGGCACGTCCATGGCGAGCATCCCGCCGGAGTGGTTGCCGACCATCAGCACCCCACCCTCGGGCACGCGCTCCATCCCGCGGACCCGGGAGCGGAACCAGCCCTTCATGGCCAGCTTGAGGAGGGGCAGCGCCGCGGCGACGTACGCCGGGTCGCGCTCGTCGAGCGGCCCGCTGCTCATGCCCCGACCCACTTGCGGGTGAGGGTGGCGCGCCAGGAGAAGTCGTGCCAGTCGGCCGGGTCCTGGCAGAGCCGGTCGACGACGACGTCGAGCACGAGCGGGTTGGCGACCATCCCGACGTGGCTGCTCGCGACGACCACGTTCTCGGCCCGCGGCTCGGTGGCGGCGTCGACCGCGCACCCCCGCCACGGCACGATGCCGTCGGTCCTCGACCAGACGGCCGTGCACGGCACCGGCACCGGGCCGCGCAGCAGGTCGACCATCGGCCGGGCGCGCTCGGAGATGCCGTGCTTCTGGCGGGATCGCTCGAACATCGCGGTGGCACGGGTCCTCTCGCCGTCGGCCCGCCACGGGGAGCCGAGGCAGACGACCTGCCGGACGTCGTCGGGGTAGGTGTGGGCCAGCCAACGGGCCAGCACCCCGCCGAAGCTCCAGCCGACGATGCTGATCGGCTCGTCGTACCCCTCACGCAGGGCCTCGAACCGCTCGATCAGCCCGTCCACGAGCGTGTCGGTGAGGCCGATGTTGGCGCCCTGGCCCCAGCCGTGCACCCGGAAGTCGTGCTGCTTCAGGTGACCGCGCAGCCGGCCGGTCATGCCGTCGGTGGCTCGGAAGCCGGGGATGACCAGGACGGGGCGACCGTCACCGCTCGGGCGGCGCGGGGCGAGCACGTCGACCACCTTCGAGGCGGTGAGCTCACCGACGACCCGCGGCAGCTCGAGCAGCAACAGCGCGCGGTGCGGCGCCCCACCGCGCTGGTGGTTGCCGGGCTTCTCGCCCTCGAAGTCGTACATCGGTCCCCCGGGTCGTGGAAACAGTCGAAACTAGAACACGTTCTACCTTCCTCGAAGTATGAACGGGTTTCGTTCCGGACGCCAGCCCCGGCCGACGTGAGCGGCCTCACGGGCCGTGTCACCGAGCGGTAACCCACGCTCAACCTGGCGGAACATCAACGCGCTCAGAGTTGGGCACATGAGCACGAACAACGCCACCAACCCCACGTCCACCGACCCCACGTTCATCGACGAGGCCGTCGCCCGCCGGGCCGCGCTGCGCGAGAAGCACCGCCAGGGCGTGGCCCGGCTGATGGAGGAGCGCAGCGACCTGCGCGGCGTCAACGCCCTCGCCGACTTCGTCGACGAGTCCCTCCGCTGGACCGCCTGACCCTGTTGGTTTCGATACGCCGCTCGCTGGCGCTCGCGGCTACTCAACCAACGATCGTCGCTGGTTGAGTAGCGCGAGCGAGGAACGAGCGAGCGCGTATCGAAACCAACGACGCCCTATCGGCGGCCGGTCTTGAACATGCCCCGCGCGACCTCGGACGCCGCGGTGCGCATGAACTGCTTGAACGCCGAGGACTTCACGACGTTCATCACGAGCTCGCCGGCCTGCTCGCCCCGCGAGGGGCCGGCGGGCGCGGGTGCGGGAGCCGCCGGCGCGGGTGCGCCCGCCGGAGCCTCCTGCGCCTTGGCCGCACCCTGATCCAGCTTCTTGGCGAGGATCTCGCGGGCCGACTCCCGGTCGACGACCTGGCCGTACTTCCCGTTGAGCGGGCTCGCCTGCACCGCCGCGGTCATGGCGTCGGCGGTGTTCGGACCCATCAACGACTCGGGCGCCCGCAGCCGGGTCCACGCGACGGGGGTCGGGGCTCCGCGCTCGTCCATGACGGTCACGATCGCCTCGCCGATACCGAGGCCGGTGATGACCGCGCCGAGGTCGGCGTACGCGCTGTTGGGGTAGGTGCTGACGGTCGCCTTGAGCGCCTTGGCGTCGTTGGGCGTGTGGGCGCGCAGCTGATGCTGGACGCGCGAGGCGAGCTGCGCCAGCACGTCGTCCGGTACGTCGGTCGGCGACTGCGTCACGAAGAAGACACCGACGCCCTTGGAACGGATCAGCCGCACGGTCTGGGCGATCTGGTCCAGGAAGTCCTTCGAGGCGTCGTGGAAGAGCAGGTGCGCCTCGTCGAAGAAGAAGACCAGCTTGGGCTTGTCGGAGTCGCCGACCTCGGGCAGGTCGTGGAAGAGGTCCGCGAGCAGCCACATCAGGAAGGTCGAGAAGACCGCCGGCTTGTCCTGCAGGTTCGGCAGCTCGACGAGGTTGATGACGCCCCTGCCGTCGGGCGCGACCGCGAGCAGGTCGGCCGAGGAGAACTCGGGCTCGCCGAAGAACGCGTCGGCACCCTGGTCGCCGAAGGCGATCAGCTCGCGCAGGATGACCCCGGCCGTGGCCGACGACAGCCCACCGAGCTCCTTGAGGTCCGCCTTGCCCTCGTCGCTGGTCAGGTGCTGGACGACCGCGCGCAGGTCGGCCAGGTCGAGCAGCGGGAGCCCGGCCTGGTCGGCGTAGTGGAAGACCAGGCCCAGCGAGGACTCCTGCGTCGCGTTGAGCCCGAGCACCCGCGACAGCAGGAGCGGGCCGAAGGCGGACACCGTCACCCGGATCGGTACGCCGGTGCCCTGGCCGCCCAGCGCGAAGTACTCCACCGGGAAGCCCTTCGCCTGCCAGTCCTGACCGACCGACCTCGCGCGCTCGGTCAGCTTGTCACTGGCCGTCCCCGGCACCGCGAGACCCGACAGGTCACCCTTGATGTCGGCCGCGAACACCGGCACGCCGGCCGCCGAGATCTGCTCGGCGAGCAGCTGCAGGGTCTTGGTCTTGCCGGTGCCGGTGGCGCCGGCGACCAGGCCGTGCCGGTTGAGCATCGCGAGCGGGATCCGGATGTGGGTCCCGGTCAGCGTGGTGGCGTCGAGCATCAGCCCGCCGAGCTCGAGGGCGGGCCCCTGGAACTGGTAGCCAGGAGCGACGGCAGCCTCGATCGGGCTCTGCTGCGGGGTCTGCGCTTCGGTCATGGCGCACAGCCTAAGAGCACCCACGTAGAATCCGACGGTGATCTTCAAGCGGGTGGGGGACGGTCGGCCGTACCCCGAGCACGGGCTGACGGCGAAGGCCTGGGCCCAGGTGCCGCCGCGCCAGGTCCGCCTGGACGAGCTGGTCACGACGAAGGACACCCTGCAGCTGTCCTCTCTGCTCGACGAGGACTCGACCTTCTTCGGCGACCTCTTCGCGCACGTCGTCCTCTGGCGGGGCGAGTACTACCTCGAGGACGGCCTGCACCGTGCGCTCCGCGCGGCCCTGCAGCAGAGAAATGTGCTGCACGCGCGTGTCGTGCGGATGGAGGGGTAGGACACCCGCATGGATCTCCGGACGAGCAGTCGGTCGACTGCGACCCTCGGCGCGCTCGTGCTCGTCTTCGTGCTGGCCACCGCATGGGCCTGGCACAAGGTCACCCAGCCGTTCCCCACGAACACGGTCGCCGCGACGCCGATCTGCCAGGACACCTCGGTGAGCGCGGGCGAGCGGATCAAGCCCAGCGACGTGCTGGTGAACGTCCTCAACGCCGGTACGACGGTGGGCCTGGCCCAGAACACCCAGGCCAAGCTGGCCGACCTGGGGTTCGCCCCCGGCGAGCGCGGCAACACCCCGCACGTGCGCAAGCGGCTGACCGCCGAGATCTGGACCGATGGCCCCAAGGGGGCCGCCACGCAGCTGGTGGCGTCGTACCTCGGCTCGGACGTCCGGGTCATCCACCGCTTCTCCGACTACCCGGGGATCACCGTGGTCGTGGGCGACGCGTTCGGCAAGATCCGCCACGGCCTGCCCTCGATCCGCGCGGCCGCGGACACGACGGTCTGCGAGCCGACCGCGACGTACTGAGCTACGGGCTGTCGCCGACCCACCGGGCGAGGCGACCGTGCGTGCTCACGGCGCGCAGCCTCTTCTCGGTGTCCTCGCGCAGCCGGCGGGGCGTGACGACGATCAGGTCGTCCCCGTGCCGGAGCGAGGTACGACGCTCCGGGACCATCGTCTCGCCCTCCCGCACCACCATCGAGACGCTCGCGCCCACCGGTAGCCGCAGCTCGCCGACCTCGACGCCGTGCAGCTTCGAGACCGGGCTGATCGTGACGAGCAGCAGGTCCGCGGCCACCCGCTCCAGGGGCGCGGCCTCGACGTCGATGCCGCGCGGCTCGGAGCGCCGGGCGACCCGGAGGACCCGCGCGAGCCACGGCAGTGTCGGCGCCGTGACCAGGGTGTCGATGACCACCAGCACGAAGACCACGTCGAAGAGCCGGGTCGCGCCCGGGACGGCCCCGGCCAGCGGGATCGTGGTGAGGACGATCGGGACCGCGCCCCGCAGGCCGGCCCAGGACAGGAAGCCCAGCTCGTTCCACGGCATCGGCCGCACGGCCGCGCTGACGACGACCGACAGCGGGCGCGCCAGGAAGGTCAGCACCACGCCCGCCACGAGGGCGGTGCCGATCGTGCCCCAGGTGATCCGGCCCGGGGACAGCAGCAGGCCGAGCATCACGAACAGCCCGATCTGGGCCAGCCACGCGAGTCCCTCCACGAACGACCGCGTCGCGGCCCGGTGCGGGAGCTCGGCGTTGCCGAGGACGAGCGCGGCGACGTACACCGCCGCGAAGCCGCTGGCGTGGACGGCCGCGGCGGCGCCGTACCCGATCAGGGTGAGGCACAGGACCGCGATCGGGTACAGGCCGGAGGAGGGCAGCGCCGCGCGGCGCATGACCCAGCCGCCGCCGAAGCCGGCGGCGAGGCCGATCGCCAGACCGGCGACGAGCTCGTAGAGGACGATCCCCGTGGTGCCGATCAGGCCGTGCTCGCCGACGGCGCCCGAGGACACCAGGGTGACCAGGACGACCGTCGGGGCATCGTTCAGGCCGGACTCGGCCTCGAGCGTGCCGGTGATCCGCTTCGGCAGCGGCACCACGCGCAGCACGGAGAAGACCGCCGCCGCGTCCGTCGGCGAGCAGACGGCGCCGAGCAGCACGGCGAGCTCCCAGGAGAAGCCGAGCAAGAAGTGCGCGCCGACCGCGACCACGGCGATCGAGACGAGCACGCCGACCGTCGCCAGCGAGAGCCCCATCCGCATGGCCGGACGGGCCTCGCGCCAGCTGGTCGTGAGACCGCCCTCGGCCAGGATGATCGCCAGCGCGGCGAAGCCGAGGGCGTGCGCGAGCTCGGCGTTGCCGAACCGGATCCCGATGCCGGACTCCCCCAGCGCCACGCCCATGAGCAGGTAGAGCAGCAGGCTCGGGAGCCCCGCACGCGAGGAGATCCGCACGGCCAGCACGGCCAGGAACGTGACGCTCGCCCCGACCAGCACGAAGTCGTCGAGCTGGTGGACGTCGAAGGTCACGAGTCACTCGGCTTTCGTCGGGTGGCAGGAGTCCTAGTCTAGCGGCGGTTGTCGAGTGGCCCCGCGAGGAACGAGCGGGGCTTCATCGAGACATAGAACGTGTTCTACATTGGGTCCATGACCGTCTCCGGCCTGACCGTCCCCACCACCGTCCCCGCGAGCGAGCTGCCCGCCGGCGCCCCGTCGTACGACGTCGTGGTGGTGGGCTTCGGCATCGCCGGCGGGTGCGCGGCGCTCGAGGCAGCGCGGGCCGGCGCGAGGGTGCTGCTGCTGGAGAAGGCCGCGGTCCACGGAGGGACCTCGTCGATGTCCGGCGGGCACTTCTACCTCGGCGGCGGTACGGCGGTCCAGGTCGCCACCGGTCACCCGGACTCGGTCGAGGCGATGATCGACTACCTCGTCGCCTCCACGAAGGACCCCGACAAGGACAAGATCCGCGCCTACTGCGAGGGGTCGGTCGAGCACTTCGACTGGCTGGAGTCACTGGGGTTCGAGTTCGAGCGGTCCTACTACCCGGAGAAGGCGGTCATCCAGCCGGGCACGCAGGGCCTGATGTTCACCGGCAACGAGAAGGTGTGGCCGTTCCGCGACCAGGTGACGCCGGCGCCGCGCGGGCACAAGGTGCCCGTGCCCGGGGACACCGAGGGCACCCGGATCGTCATGGACCTGCTGCGCGAGCGGGTCGAGGAGTCCGGGGTCGAGGTGCGCTTCGAGACCGGTGCCACGAACCTCGTCGTGTCCCCTGAGGGAGCCGTGGTGGGGCTGGCGTGGCGGTCGTTCGAGCAGACCGGGCTGGTCCGCGCGGGGTCCGTCGTGATCGCGGCCGGTGGGTTCGTGATGAACCCAGACATGGTGGCCCGCCACACGCCGGCGCTCGGCTCGAAGCTGTTCACCCTGGGATCGACGTACGACGACGGGCTGGGCATCCGGCTCGGCGAGTCGGCGGGCGCGGCCCTGGAGAACATGGACGAGCCGTTCATCACCGCGCCGTTCTACCCGCCCTCCTCGCTGGTGAAGGGGCTGATCGTGAACCGCGAGGGGAAGCGGTTCGTGAGCGAGGACAGCTACCACGCGCGGACGTCGTACGCGGTGATGCAGCAGCCCGGGCAGTCGGCGTACCTCATCGTCGACAGCGCGCACTACGCCGAGTCGACGATGCCCCTGGTGCCCTTGAAGGACGGCTACGAGACGGTCGAGGAGATGGAGGCCGGGCTCGGGCTGCCGGCCGGGTCGCTGGTGGCGACCATGGAGCGCTACAACGCCGACGCGGCGGCCGGCGAGGACACCGAGCTGCACAAGCACCCGGACTGGCTGGCGCCGCAGACGCAGGGGCCGTGGGCGGTCCTCGACCTCACGCTCGGCGTCGCGCTGTACGCCGGCTTCACCCTCGGCGGCATCTCGGTGAGCGTCGACGGCGAGGCGCGGCGGCCCGACGGCTCGGTCATCCCGGGCCTGTACGCCGCGGGCGCGTGTGCCTCCAACATCGCGCAGGACGGCGCCGGCTACTGCTCGGGCACCCAGCTCGGCGAGGGCTCGTTCTTCGGGCGGCGGGCCGGTCGGCACGCGGCCGGGGCAAGATGAGGGAGTGATCTCGCGCCTCGCCGCCGCCCAGCGGGCGAACGTCCCGCCGTTCCACGTGATGGACCTGCTGGCGGCAGCGGCCGAGCGCGCGCGGACGCACGGCGACCTGGTGAACCTGTGTGCGGGCCAGCCCTCGACGGGCGCGCCTGCTCCCGTGGTCGCCGAGGCGACACGGCTCCTGGCGTCCGGCGACCCGCTCGGCTACACGCCGGCGATCGGGATCGCCGAGCTGCGCGAGGCGGTCGCGGGTCACTACGGCCGGTGGTACGACCTCGACGTCTCGCCGGAATCGGTGGTGCTGACGACCGGGAGCAGCGGCGGATTCCTGCTCGCGTTCCTGGCGGCGTGCGAGGCCGGTGACCGGGTGGCGATCGCGCGGCCGGGCTACCCCTGCTACCGCAACGTCCTGGCCGCGCTCGGTTGCGAGGTCGTGGAGATCGAGGCGGGCCCGGCGACCCGGTTCCAGCCGACGGTGGCGCAGCTCGAGGAGGTCCACGCGTCCTCGCCGCTGACCGCGCTGGTGGTGGCCAGCCCGGCGAATCCCACCGGGACGATGCTGCTGCCCGAGGAGCTGGCCGCGATCGCGTCGTGGTGCGCGTCGGAGGGCGTCCAGCTGATCTCCGACGAGATCTACCACGGGATCACCTACGCCGCCGGCCGCACGCACTCGGCCTGGGAGACCAGCCGCGAGGCGGTCGTGTTCGGCTCGTTCTCGAAGTACTTCTCGATGACCGGCTGGCGGCTCGGCTGGATGCTCGCCCCCGAGCGGCTGCGCCGGGCGGTCGACGTGCTGACGGGCAACTTCTCGATCTGCCCGCCGGTGCTCGCCCAGCGCGCGGCGATCGCGGCCTTCGACGAGGCGTCGTACGCCGAGCTCGACGGGCACGTCCAGCGCTACGCCCACAACCGGGGGCTCCTGCTCGACGGCCTGCGCGACCTCGGCATCACGCGGCTCGCCCCGGCCGACGGCGCCTTCTACGTGTACGCCGACGTCGGCCACCTCACCGACGACTCGATGGCCTTCGCCCACTCGCTGCTGGCGCGCACCGGCGTCGCGGTGGCCACCGGCATCGACTTCGACACCGCCGTCGGCGACCGGTTCCTGCGGTTCAGCTTCGCCGGCACCACCGCGGACATCGAGGAGGGCTTGGCCCGGCTCCGCGCCCAGTTGTGAGTGTGGGAGTGACCCAGGGGTCACGCCCACACTCACAACTCGACCCTGTGGAGGACGAAGGACGCGCTGCCGCCATCTGAGCGATCCTCTCCGGGTGGACTCGGCACGGTGGCGGCGGACGGCGGCGCTGCAGGAAGGCCTCCTGACCCGCGCGCAGCTCCGGGAGCACGGCATCAACCGATGGGCGGTCAGCCACCGCGTCGACACCGGCAGGTGGCTCGCCCTCACCCCGACCGTGATCTCCACGACCACGGGTCCGCTCACCCGGCTCCAGCTGATGTGGGCGGCTGTTCTCGAGGCAGGGCCCGGCGCCCATGTCGGCGAGATCACCGCCGCCGAGGTCGCTGGCCTGCGGAACTGGCTGCGTGACGAGGTGACCGTGGTGGTGCCTTACCCCAACGGAACGCCCGCGTCCCTGCCCGGTGTCGTCTTCCGCCGGTCACGCCGCGACCTGTCAGCGATGACCCGGATGGTGCGCGGCCTGCCCGCCAGCCGGATCGAGCCCGCCGTCCTCCTATGGGCGTCGCGGCAGAGCTCCCCGCGCACCGCGGACGGCATCGTCGCTGCGGTGGTCCAGCAGCGATTGGCGGCGCCCGATGCGCTTGCTGAGTGGATCGAACGGCTCAGCCCGTTGCGCCAGGCGGACCGGTTCCGCCGCCTGCTGGTCGACGTGGCCGGCGGCGCTCACTCCGCGGCGGAGCTCGACGTGAAGCGGATGTGCAAGGCGTTCGGCCTCGCACCTCCGCAGCGCCAGGTGAGGCGCCGGGACTCCAGCGGACGCATGCGCTACACCGACTGCGAGTGGCCGCTCGGCGATGGGCGGACCCTCGTCTTGGAGGTCGACGGCGCCTTCCACATGGACGTCGAGCACTGGGAGGACGACATCGCCCGGCAGAGGGCGCTGACCTCGCCACGGCGGCTCACCGTCCGCTGCACCGCCCGCGAGCTCCGCGACGAGCCGGACCGGTTGGCACGGGACCTGCGCCTCCTCGGCGTCCCGGCGGCGTGAGTTGTGAGTGTGGGAGTGACCCATGGGTCACTCCCACACTCACAACTCCTCAGACGAGGTCGTGCACGAAGTCCGACAGCTGCTCCAGGTTGCGGCACTCGATCATCTCGACGATCTGGCTGTACGTCGGCGCGGCCGAGTCCCCGGTCCCCCAGTTGCGCTGATGCTCGGGGTTGAGCCAGTAGGTCCGGCGTACCGACCCCGCGAGCCGGCGCAGGGTGTCCTCGTGCAGGTCGCTGTAATTGCTCCGGGCGTCGCCCAGGATGAGCAGGGTCGTCTTCGGCGTCAGCGTGTCGGCGAAGCCCTCGTGGAACTTCCCGAACGCCCGCCCGTAGTTGGTCCGGCCCCACAGCGCGGCGTGCGCGGTGCTGGCGGCGAGGTCGGCGAGGACGTCGGCAGGGTCCGCGCCGGGACGGAAGTACGGCGTCACCTCGTGCACGTGGTCGATGAAGGTGAACGCCCGCATCGACGCGAACGCCTCACGCAGCGCGAACACCAGCAGCAGCGTGAACTGGGCGAAGTTCGCCACCGAACCGCTGACGTCGCAGAGCACGACCAGGTCGGTGCGGTGCGGCCGCTTCGGCTTGTGGTGCGTCGTGATCGGCACGCCGCCGGTCGCGATCGACGCCCGGACGGTACGACGGAAGTCCAGAGGCCCGCGCCGCTTCGCGTGCTGCTCCTTGGCCAGCCGGGTCGCGAGGCGACGGGCGAGCGGGAAGATCTCGCGGCGCATCTCCTCCAGGTCGGTCCGCCGCGCGGACATGAAGGCGAGCTTGTCGATGCTCGGCCGGATCGCCACGTCGGCGATGTGGTCGGGGCCCTTCTCCTCCGCGATCCGCCGGCGGGCGTCGGCCTCGACCTGCGCGGTGAACGTGCCGATCCGCCGGTTCGCGATCCGCTCCGCGGACTGCACGTCCATCTCGCCGAGCAGCCCCTGCACGATCTGGTCGATCAGCTCCTGGGGCGCCACCCGCTGCAGCGCCGTGTACGCCGACCACGACGACATGCCCGGCCCGCGACCCGGCATCGCGCCGAACCGGCCGACCATCTCCGCGGCCATGCGCAGCATCTGCGCGTCGTCGTACTCCTCGTCCTGGAGGGCGTCGGCGAGCCGGTCGCGGAACTCCCGCAGCGCCTGGGCGTCCAGGGTCGTCGACGTGTCGCGCTCCTCGTCGGTGGTCGAGCTCGTCGAGACCCCCTCCTCGCCCGGCGACGCCCCGTCCCCCACCAGCGCCGGGAAGTAGACGTCGAAGAGCGCGTCGAAGGTGGTCCGGTGCGACTGCTTCTTCAGCAGCGTCGCGGCGAGCGCGTCGTGGACCGTCTCGCGCGACCCCCAGCCGATCGCGGCCAGCGCAGCGACCGCGTCGAGGTCCTCGGCCAGCGACACCGACAACCCGGCCCCGCGCAGCGCGTGCACGAAGGCGAGGTGGCGGTCGAGCAGGCCGGACCCGTCCCCGTCGTCGGTCGCGCCTGTCGAGACCATGTCAGCGCCGCGCCCCGAGCCGCAGCTCCTTGATCGCCCGCTCGTGGTCGGACTGGTGCTTGAGCACCGCACCCAGCGTCGCCGCGATGGCCGACTCGTCGAGGTTGCGGATCTCCAGCGCGATGAGAGTGCGCGCCCAGTCGACGGACTCCGCGATCGAGGGCGCCTTCTTCAGCTCCAGCTCGCGCAGCCGGCCGACCGTCGCCACGAGCTGCTCGGCGATCGCGTCGTCGAGGTCCGGCACCTGCGACTGCAGGATCTCCCGCTCGCGATGCGCGTCGGGGTAGTCCAGGTGCAGGTAGAGGCAGCGGCGCTTGACGGCCTCGGACAGCTCGCGGGACGCGTTCGAGGTGAGCACCACGAAGGGTCGGCGTACCGCTGCCACCGTGCCCAGCTCGGGGATCGTGACCTGGAAGTCCGACAGCACCTCCAGCAGCAGGCCCTCGACCTCGATGTCGGTCTTGTCGACCTCGTCGATCAGCAGCACCGTGGGCTCCTCCCGCCGGATCGCGGTGAGCAGCGGTCGGGTCAGCAGGAACTCGTCGGTGAAGATCGCGTCGTGGGTCTCGCTCCAGGCCTGGTCGTGGTTGACCGCCTGGATCGCGAGCAGCTGCTTCTTGTAGTTCCACTCGTAGAGGGCGCGCGCCTCGTCGAGGCCCTCGTAGCACTGCAGCCGGATCAGCTCCGCACCCGTCGCCCGCGACACCGCCTTGGCGAGCTCGGTCTTGCCGACACCGGCCGGCCCCTCGAGCAGGAGCGGCTTCTCCAGGCTCCCGGCGAGGTACGCCGTCGTGGCGGTCGCCGCGTCGGCGAGGTAGCCGGTCGCGGTGAGTCGATCGGCGGCGTCGGACGGGGAGGCGAACCAGGTCATGGGGCCATCCTGCCAACAGCGGATCCGCAGGTGGTCCAGACGGTTGCAGATCACACCCTCCGCGCCGTGACCAGGGCGACGACAGGTCGTTGAGATGCATGTCCGGCCCCCGCACTGCCGACGAGCACAGATCCCCCCGAGAGCGAGGTTGCCGTGACCGCACTGTCCCGCGCCGAACGCCCCCTCTGGGCGACGCTGGCGCTGTCCGCCCGCACGGCGCTGACCACCGGCGCGCTGGTGCTGCTGCTCGGCCTCGGTGCGATCAGCGTGCTCGCCCAGCCCCCGGCGAAGACCCAGGAGCTGGGCCTCTCCGCCCGGCCGCTGAGCCACCTGATGACGAAGAACCGCTGCTCCTACACCGGCTTCGACTCCTCGGTGATCCCGAGCAAGGCGATCGTCCGCGACGCCGCCGGGCGCAACCGGCTGGTCAGCTTCGACGACGGCTGGGCGGTGTTCACCGGCAAGAAGACCGGCGAGCTCGTGGCGGTGTGCCTCGGCCCCGACCACACCCGCTGATCACCCGCTGACCGCCCTCCCGGCATACCGCCCCGGGGTATCCTGGGTGCCGTGAGCGAGGAACACCAGCACGGCTACTCCGCCGAACGCGACGCCTTCCTGAAGCGGTTGCGCCGGATCGAGGGCCAGGTCCGCGGCCTGCACCGGATGGTGGAGGAGGACCAGTACTGCATCGACATCCTCACCCAGGTCAGCGCCACCACCAAGGCGCTCCAGTCGGTCGCCCTCGGCCTGCTCGAGGACCACCTCGAGCACTGCGTCGCCGATGCCGCCCGGGCGGGCGGCCCCGAGGCCGACGCGAAGCTCAAGGAGGCCGTCGACGCCATCACCCGCCTGGTGCGCAGCTGACCTACCTCTGGACCGTCACGTCGGTGGGTGAGGGCAGCACCTCGTCCTTGCCCCGCACCGTGTAGGTCACGTCGGTCGCGCCGGCCGGCAGCACCCTGGGGAGCATCAGCTGAGCCGTGGCGGTCTCGGTGATGGAGAACGGGACCGACCCGAGCGACGTACCTCCGGCGACCGCGGTCACGACCCCGGAGCACCCGCCGTGGCCCGGCGCGCAGAGCAGGTCGGCACCGACGTGCCCGGAGGCGTCGGGCGTCACCGTGGTGTTGGTGATCTTCAGCTCCGGCGGGAAGACCACGCCGTTGGGGGTGTTCTCGCCGTTCGGGTCGAGGCAGCCGTCGAACTCGTACGCCGGGTTGGGGACCGTGCGTCCCGACGCGTCGGTGATCGTCTGGTAGCCCACCAGGCTCGAGGGGGCACCGACCGTGAAGCAGCCGTTGGTGTGCACGGTGACCTCGAGCTTGCCGTAGCCCGTGGACGGCATCGGGACGCTCGGGTCCTTCCAGCTGGCGAGGCAGTTCCACGTCGTACCGGGACCGGACTGCGGGATGCCGGGACCCTTGTCGCAGTAGGTCTTCGTGCCCATGCTCGCCGGCGTGACGCCCTGGTGGCCGAGCAGCGCGGCCTCCCGCGAGTAGACGTTGTCGAAGGCCGCGGTCACGGCGTCCTCCAGGCGCGGCCGGGTGATCGCGCTGCCACCACCGGTGGCGATGGCGACCCCGGCGAGGCCGCAGGCCAGCAGCAGGACGACGGCGAAGGTGGTGAGGATGCGTCGCATGTCAGCCTCCGGTGATGTCGCGACGGCGGACGATGGTCCAGGACAGGGCGAGCGCGAGCACGGTCCACACCGCGCAGGCGATCAGCCCGTGGGCGAACGGCCCGAAGAACCGGGGTGCGGTGAGGAAGCCGTGCCACGCCTCGAAGGCCGTGCTCGGCAGGTAGGGGCGCAGCGCCTCCGCGCCACCCATCGCGCCGACGAGCTGGAGCACGAAGCCGATGACGACGGGCCCGGCGATGCCGATGGCCGCGTTGCGCGACCAGGCCGAGAGCAGGAGGGCGAGGGCGGTGAACGCGATGATCGGCGGGATCGCGTTGAGCCACGAGAACGCCACCAGCCGCCAGGCCTCCGACGCCGGGATGAGCTGCCCGGTGAGCCCGGGGAGAGCGCCGTGGCCGCCGACGAGCACGCTCGTGACGATCGTCGAGGCGCCGAGCACGAGCACGGACAACACTCCGAAGCCCATCGCGGCCACCGTCTTCGCCGAGAACACCGACGTGCGGCTGACCGACCGGGTGAGGATCGTCTTCCAGGTGCCGTGGTGGTCCTCGCTGGCGAAGATGTCCCCCGCGACGACCGCGGTGAGCAGCGGGAGGGCCCACTGGGCGGCGTACCCCAGCACCAGCAGGGCGAGTGCGAAGCCGTTGGTGGTCGCGTAGCGCCCGAAGAGGGTGTCCTTGGGCGGGTTGCCCTGGGCGTGGATCGCGAGAGCGATCGGCAGCGGAGCGAGCAGCGCGCCGAGGAGGACGCAGCGGGTCCGCCACTGGGCGGCGAGCTTGCGCAGCTCGAAGGTCAGCGCGGCCCTCATCGGGTCTCTCCTCCGGTGGTCGAGCCTGTCGAGACCCCGTCGGTCAGCATGAAGAAGAGGTGCTCCAGAGGGGTCTGCAGCGGGGTCAGCTCGCGCAGCTCGATGCCGGCGCCGACGAGTGCGGCGACGTACGCCGAGACCGAGTGCTCCGGCCCGACCGCCGTGAGCCCGTGGGTGTCCGGGTCGCGGGTGACCGTGACGTCCGAAGGACGTCCCGGGAGCGTGGCCGCGCGGTCGTCGTCGCTGGTCCGCAGCGTGTAGCCGGGGTCCGGCGCCATGTCGCGCAGCGCGTCGACGGTGCCGTGGAAGGCGACCTTGCCGCGGCTCATGATGGTGACGTTGTCGCAGATCTCCTCGACCTCGTCCATGTGGTGCGAGCTGAGCAGGACGCTCAGACCACTCGCCGCGAGCGACCTCACCAGCGCCCGCATGTCGCGGATGCCGCCGGGGTCGAGGCCGTTCGCCGGCTCGTCGAGGACGAGCAGCCTCGGCTCGCGCAACAGGCAGGCAGCGACCCCCAGCCGCTGCCGCATGCCGTAGGAGTAGCCGCCCACCCTGCGGTCCGCGCGGTCGGCGAGGTCGACGATCGCGAGCACCTCGTCGACGAGGCCGCGGCGGACGCCGCCGTCCAGCCGCGCGAGTCCCTCGAGGTTCTGCCGCCCGGTCAGGTAGGGGTAGAACCTCGGGCTCTCGATGAAGCCGGCCACGCCCTCCATCACCCCGACGCCGTCGCGGTCCCAGGTGCGCCCGAAGACCGTGATCTCCCCGGCGTCCGGGCGGATCAGGCCGAACAGCATCCGCAGGAAGGTCGTCTTGCCGGCGCCGTTGGGTCCGAGAACGCCGTACACCTCGCCCGGCGCGACCTGGACCGAGATGTCGTCGACCGCGAGCACCGAGCCGAAGCACTTGGTGACCCCGACCGCGTCCACCGCTGGTTGCGTCGTCATGACCGCGACCTTAGGGAGACCGGGATGAGGGGAGGGTTAAGGCGCGGCCGCGCGCCTCCGGCGCATCAGGTACGCCGCCACCACGGGCACCGTCCCCGCGACCACGATCCCGACCGAGAGCAGCTCGACGTGGTCGGCGATGAAGTCGACCGTCCCGAGGTAGTAGCCGGCCACCAGGAAGGCCGCCACCCACACGAACCCACCGAGCACGTTGTACGTCGTGAACCGGCGCCGCGACATCGCCGCCGCGCCGGCCACCGGCGGGGTGAAGCAGCGCGCGAGCGGGACGAAGCGGGCCAGCACCACCGCACGCGGGCCGAACCGCTCGAAGAAGCGGTGCGCGGCCTCGAGGTGGTGGGTGTTGAGCCAGCGCCTGTTGCCGACGAACAGGCCCGGCCCCCAGCGCGACCCGATCAGGTAGCCGACCTGGTCGCCCGCGCTCGCGGCCACGAACGCGCCGAGCACCACGAGCCACAGCGGGAGCCGCAGGTCGCCGGACGCGACCAGGATCCCGCCGGTGAACAGCACGGCGTCGCCGGGGAGGAAGAAGCCGACGAGCAGCCCGGTCTCGGTGAACAGCACCGCGAACAGCAACGGCGCACCCCACGCGTGCAGGTGCAGCATCGCTGCGGTGATCACGGCGGTCACGTCGAAACTGTAGAGGAGGTCCGTGCCACGCTATGAAGGCCCGATGAAACGCCACGTCGCGGTGCAGAGTGGGGTGGACGAACAGCTGAGGAGGAAGACCCGTGCGGATCCTGGTGGCCGAGGACGACGTCCGGCTGGCCGAGGTGCTCGAGCAGTCGCTCACCGAGGCCGGGTGGGAGGTCGAGGTCGTGCACGACGGCACGTCGGCGTACGGGCGCGCCCTCCCGGGCGGCATCGCGTACGACGTGCTGCTGCTGGACTGGATGCTGCCCGGGACCGACGGCGTGACCGTGTGCCGCAAGCTGCGCGACCTCGGCGTCGCGACGCCGGTGATGATGCTGACCGCGCGCGGCGACGTACGGGACCGGATCGACGGCCTCGACGCGGGCGCGGACGACTACCTGCCCAAGCCGTTCGACCTCGACGAGCTGCTGGCCCGGCTGCGGGCGCTGCACCGCCGCTCGGCGTTCGACGAGGGCGCGGTCCTCCAGGTCGGCGACCTGCGCGTCGATCCCGGCGCACGCCAGGTGTTCCGGGGCGAGACCGAGATCGAGCTGTCCGCGCGCGAGTTCGACATCCTTCAGCTGCTGGTCAGCCGGGCGGGCAAGGTCGTGTCGCGGTTCACGATCCTCGACGAGGTGTGGGACGGCGAGACCGACCTGCGCAGCAACGTCATCGACGTCTACCTCGCCACCATCCGCGCCAAGATCGACAAGCCCTTCGACACCAGCACCATCACCACCGTGCGCGGTGCGGGCTACCGCGTCGAGCTGCCGACGGCCGTCGGCTCGTGACCGTACGCCGGAGGCTCCGCCGGTTGCCGCTGCGGATGCGGCTGGTGGCCGGCTTCGCCGCGGCGATGCTGGTGGTCCTCGTCGCGGCCGGCGGATTCGTGTACTGGCGCGTCGAGTCCACCCTGGACCGCGAGCTCGACACCCAGCTGGTGCAGGCGACCACCACGATCCGGCCGCTGCTGCGGGGCACGACCGTGAGCAACCTGGCGGAGGCGGAGGCCACCGGCGTGGGGTGGCAGGTGGTCAACGGCGACGGCCGACCGCTCAGCCGCGGTGGCGAGGCGCCGACCCACCTGCTCGTCACCCCGCGCCAGCTCGAGCGCGCCCAGCACCAGCGCATCATCGACATCGGCGACATCCTCGACACGGCGGCGACCTGGCGGGTGCAGATCACGCCGCTGGGATCGACGTACCTCGTCGTGGCCGTGCGACGGGACCACCGCGACGAGGCCCTGCGCGAGCTGCTCCTGCAGCTCGCCCTGGCCGGCATCGGCGCACTGCTGGTGACCTCCGTGGTCGGCGACCTGCTGGCCCGCTTCGCGCTGCGGCCGGTGGAGCGCTACCGCCGCCGCGCCGAGGAGATCGCCGGCGGCGCGGGCAACCTCCGGCTCGACGTGCCCGAAGAGCGCGACGACGAGGTGACCCGGCTCGGGCACACCCTCAACGACATGCTCGCCGTGCTCGAGGAGGCGGTGGAGCGCGAGCGGCACTTCGTCAACGACGCCAGCCACGAGCTGCGCACGCCGCTGACGCTGCTCAAGTCCCGCATCCAGCTCGCCCGTCGCCGGGTCCGCACGGTCGAGGAGCACGAGAAGATCCTCGACGAGCTGGCCATCGACGTCGGCCGCCTCGCGGCCCTGGCCGAGGACCTGCTCGCACTGGGGTCGGCTGCCGCCCAGCAGGGCGCGAGCGTCGACGCGGGCCGGGTGGCCGCCGCGGTCGTCGAGCACCGACGTGTGGCCGACCCGCGCCGGGCGGCGCAGCTGGAGGTCGCGGTCCCGCCGGTCCCCGTGCACGCCGCGACGTCGTCCTCCGCGCTGGAGCGGATCATCACGAACCTGGTCGAGAACGCCTTCCTGCACGGCCGGCCGCCGGTCGCGGTCACGGTCTCCGCCGCCGACGAGCACTGGGTGCGGATCCAGGTCGTCGATGCCGGTGACGGCATGACCGCGGACCTGCTGCACCGCGCGACCGGGCGGTTCACCCGCTCCGACGAGGCGCGGTCACGCCCCGGCGCGGGTCTGGGCCTCGCGCTGGTCGAGCAGCTGGTCGTCGCCGCAGGCGGTCAGCTCCGGCTGTGCGCGGGAGGACGGCACGTCTCCCACGGCGTACCTGCCCCGATCGCGTGCGACCACGGCGCCACCATGACCGCCACTGTCCTGCTCCCGCGTGCCTAGTGGTGCGTCCGAGAAGTTGTGGAACGGTTGGCGTGCTCACGGTGCGTGGATCGCAAGGCGCCGGTGCGCAGCCATACCGGGTCGTCTCGCAAGCGCCGGCAACGCCGCGAGGTGCGTGCTGTGGGTGCGCGAAGCGCTTCAGAACTTCTCGGACGCACCACTAGAGGCAGCCCTGGTCGGCGCCGAGCTGCTGCAGACCGGTGAGGTCGCCCCAGCCGTAGCGGCCGTAGGACCACGGGCCGAGGACGGGGTACATGACCTCCGGCTTGGCACCGACGTGCATGAGACCCATGGCGTGGCCGATCTCGTGCAGCAGCAGCGAGCCGCGCGACGGGCCGTTCTTGAAGCCGGCGTCCAGCTTCTTCCACCAGCCCTTCTCGAGCGAGACGCCGCCGGACGCGATGACCTTCGAGCCGGACCCGGTGGTGACCAGCGCGCCCTCGCCGCCCAGGCCCGCGATGCCGCGGATGGCCGGGACGTTCTTGGCGGTGACGAAGGCGAAGTAGAGGCCGGAGCCGGGCACGCTGCGGTTCCAGCCGCCACCGAACGGCGCGACCCGCGAGCTGCCTGCGTACGCGAAGCTGAGGCCGGTCGCGACGTGCACCTTCTGCAGGGCGGCCCTGATCAGCTTCAGGTTCGTGCTCGGCAGGCCGCCCAGGTTGACGCGGTACCGGATGACCGCGCACGGGTTCCAGCGGTAGCCGTTGTCCGCGGTGATGCTCTGGCCCCGCGTCCCCTTCGGCGTGTACGTCGGGAGCACCTGGACCGTCATCGCGTCACCGTCGATCTCTCCGGTGAGACCGGACTGCGGAGACATCGCGCGCACCGTCCGGATGCCGTAGTAGCCCGTCGGCACGCGGAAGCTGAAGGCCGCTCCAGCGCCGGACTGACCCGAGATGGTCAGCCACCTGCCACCGCGCAGCACCTGCATGACGGCGACGCGGCCGCTCGGTGCGGTGCCGGTCAGGTAAAGGCCGGAGAACGCCTCCGTCGAGGCCGGGAGCGGATTGACCTGGAGACCCAGGTTCGAGGCGGCGTGGCCCGGGGCGGCCTGGAGCACGCAGCCCAGGACCAGTGCGGCCAGGAGGATCATCAAGCGCTTCATCGCGCCGCAGCCTAGGGGCTGAGATGCCGGTCGGTGGCATCCGTCACACGGTACTGGCGCAAAGATTCCGGGACCTGGTCCCGACGGACTAGCCCGAACCGGCCGGTTGTCCCTTGTCCGCGCGCTTCGGAGCCGTCGAGGAGCACTCCTGGCAGGGGTACCAGTAGGGCAGCCCCGGCGGCTCGAGCACGCTCGGCGAGGTGGTGCTCGGGGTGGCCTCCGGCGCGGGGGTGGGGGTCGGCGTCGGCGTCGGGGTCGGCGTGGCGGACGGCGTACGCGTCGGCGCCGCGTGCGCCGTCCCGGGGCTGTGCGAGGGGTGCAGGTGGGCGTGCCGCGTGGTCACCATCGGCTCCGCGATCACCACCGTGTTCCCGTGGTACTGGAACTGCGCGCCGTCCCAGCCCGCGCAGGTCACGAGCACGAGCCGCGACGGACCGTCGTGGGCGAACAGGTCCGGGGCCTCCTCGGCCAGCTGCGGGACGCTCAGGTACCGCACCTCCACGACCCGGTAGACGATCGGCCCGGTCCGGGTGTCGACCTGGATCTGGTCGTCGATCCTGAGGTGGCCGAGGTTGTCGAACACGCCGCCGCCGGTGTGCACCGTGTGGCCGGTGATGAGCACGTTGCCCTTCCGCGCCCCGGGCCTGCGGCCGGCCCGCCACCACCCGACCTCGCTGACGTCTCCGGGCGGGGTCAGGACCTCACCCTCCGCCACCAGCGGTACGACGGGCGCGCGGATCCCCAGCGCGGGGATGATCAGCCCGGTCGGCCGCGACGGGTGCGGCAGCGGTGCGATCGGGGCGCCGGTGGCGGGCGGGTCGAAGGGCTCGATCGGAAGCTGCGTCGCCGCCGTGACGGGCCGGTTCGCGGGCTGTCCGGGCAGCATGATCGCCGCGACCGCCAGGCCTGCGGAGAGCAGGATCAGGGCGATCGCGGCGATCGTGCGGCGCGTTGCGTTGGTCAGGTCAGCTCCGGCGCGAGGTGCGGCGCCGCGGCAGGAGGCCGATACCACCCAGGAGGGCGCACAGGCCCGAGAGGGCGAAGAGCGGCCAGCGGTCGGTCTTCTGCGACGTGCTCGCAGAGGTGGGCAGGGTGACCAGACCGGACTCGATGCGCGTCGGGACGACGTGGCCCGGCTGCGGCGAGCTGGACTCGGTGGCGCTGGCGGTCGGCGTGAACACGCTCTCCGGGTTGCCGCCGCCGGTCTGGGTCGGGATGGTCGGGCTGCCGCCGGTCGGCGTACCGGTCATCGCGCTGGTCGGCGCGCTCGTCGGGCCGGTGGGCGTGACCGTCACGGTGTCGGTCACTGTCACGGTCTCGGTGGCGACGCAGCCCACGGCGGCACGCGGGGCGGCCGGCTGGGCGGTCACCGTCGCGGTGACGGTGGTGGTCACCGTGTCGGTCGCGGTCGGACAGGTCGGCGGCGTCGTGGCCGGCGTCGTGGCCGGCGTGGTCGGCGGCGTCGTGGCCGGCGTGGTCGGCGGCGTGGTCGGCGGCGTGGTGGCCGGCGTGGTCGGCGGCGTGGTGGCCGGCGTGGTCGGCATGGTGTCCTCGCAGTCGGCCGGCGAGGAGGCAAGGTAGTCGTTCTTCGGGTCACCCGCGTTGTGATGCACCCCGCGCCACGTACCGTCGCTCTTCCAGTGGGTCGGGGGGTGACCCTTGCCGTTGCTGAGGTGCGCCTGCAGGGACGCGTCATCGACGGTCTCGAACACGTACGGGTTGGTGTCGGACGCCGTGCGGTGGCAGATGCTCGTCTTGTGCGGCGTGCCGGGCGTCGCCGAGGCGGAGTTCATCATCCCGGCCATGCCGAGGGCCGCCATGCCGGCGATCCCGGCGGTCAGGGCGACGGCGGCGAAGCCCCGGCGTACGCCCGAGGTGGTGCTGGCGCGGCGCGACGCGCGCACGCGGCTGAAGTTGGCAGCCATCGGTCAGGTCCTTCTGTCGGCGATCGGGAAGCTGGATCGGAACGCCCGGACCCGGACCGGGAAATTTCTCTCCTCCAGCGTTACCCCGAATCCGGCACGGCAGCGCGAAACCGGGATTTCTTTACCTGGTACGCCGATTCTTTACCCGGAAAGTCCTCAACCGCCCGCAGCGGACGTCAATCGTGTGGCGACCCCCACTGACGTCGACACGACGAGACCCCGCCCGGATCGCTCCGGACGGGGTCTCGCGCTGGCGGTGCTGAAGGGATTTGAACCCTTGGTGGACTTGCGCCCACAAACGCTTTCGAGGCGTTCTCCTTAGGCCGCTCGGACACAGCACCGTCGTTGAGGTTACCGGAGCGGCCTCTCCCGCTCCGAATCGAGCCCCCGGCGACGGCGTGCAACGCGGTTGCAACGTTCGCGGAGGAACCGTCGGAGGTCACACCCTGGCCACCCCGGAGCCGCCGATGTCTACTGGAGCCATGACCACCGACCGACCCGCGATGCGTGCCGATGTCGCGGCGTCGTGGGAGCGGTCCGCCGCCGCCGGGGTCGAGGTCGACCGTCCGGAAGCGCCGATCACCCTCGACACCGCCGACGTGCGCGGCCGGCGGGAGGCTCACCCCCTCGCCCGGGTCTATCCGCTGCTCGACGACGTGCTGGGCCAGGCGGTGCGCGACTGCGGCGCCGTCATGGCCCTGGCCGACGTCGAGGGGAACCTGCTGTGGGTGTGCGGGTCGCCGAGCACGCTGCGCCAGGCCGAGCGGATCGGGTTCGTGGAGGGCAGCAACTGGGACGAGCGGATCGCCGGCACCAACGCCCCCGGCCTCACCCTCGCCACCGGGCGACCCTCCACGGTGACCCGCGCGGAGCACTTCCGGTCCTCGGTGCGCGGCTGGTCCTGCGCCGCGACGCCGATCCACGACCCGGGCACCACCCAGCTGCTCGGCGTCCTCGACGTCACCGGCGACGACAAGATCGTGGTGCCGCAGACGATGGCGATGCTGCGCGCGGCCGCACGGCTGGCCGAGGCCGAGCTGGCCCGCGCGACGCCGTCCGCACCGGAGGGCGGGCCCGCCTCCGGCGTACGGCTCGTGCTGGAGCTGCTCGGCCGGGCCGAGGCGATCCTCACCGTCGACGACGGCAACGGTCAGCTCAGCCGGCTGCGCCTCTCGCGCCGGCACAGCGAGCTGATGGCGCTGCTCGCCGCCGCTCCGACCGGGCTCGGCGGCGATGAGCTGGGCGTCCTCCTGTACGAGGACGACGGCGCCTCGTCCACGCTGCGCGCCGAGCTCAACCGGCTGCGCGGCCTGCTCGGCGACGAGATGCTGGCGTCCCGCCCGTACCGGCTCACCTGCAGCCTCACCGGCGACTGGCTCGCGGTCAGCGCGCAGCTCGCGGCGGGCGACGTCCGCGCGGCGATGCGGGCGTACGGCGGTCCGCTGCTCCCCCGCTCGACCGCACCCGGCGTCGTGGCGATGCGCGACGAGCTCGAGGCGACCTTGCGGCGCGCGGTGCTCAGCAGCGGCGCGGCCGACCTGATGTCGGCGTGGACCCGCTCGGCGTGGGGGCGCGACGACTACGAGATGTGGCAGGCCCAGCGTCGCGCCGTCCCGGCGTCCTCCCCGCTGCGCGCCCTCGTCGACGGTCAGCTGGACCGGCTGGACCGCGAGCTCGGCTGATCCGGGCTTCCGCAACGTCGCTGCAACGTGGCGCTTCCTAGCGTGTGAGCGTGGTCACAAGGAGTGACCGTTCCACGACTCTCAGGAGCGTCGCATGACCGTCTACGCAGCCCCCGGACAGCCGGACTCCCTCGTCACCGTGCAGCCCCGCTACGGCCACTTCATCGGTGGCCAGTGGGCCGACCCGGTCAAGGGTCAGTACTTCGAGAACATCTCCCCGGTCAACGGCAAGCCGTTCACCGAGATCGCCCGCGGCACCGAGGAGGACATCGAGGCCGCGCTCGACGCCGCCCACGCCGCCGCGCCCGCGTGGGGCAGGACCTCGGTGACCGAGCGCGCGAACATCCTGCTGCAGATCGCCGACCGGATGGAGGCGAACCTCCCGTCCCTCGCCGTGGCCGAGACCTGGGAGAACGGCAAGCCGGTCCGCGAGACCCTCGCCGCCGACCTGCCGCTCGCGGTCGACCACTTCCGCTACTTCGCCGGCGCGCTGCGCGCCCAGGAGGGCACCCTCGGCGAGATCGACGAGAACACCGTCGCCTACCACTTCCACGAGCCGCTGGGCGTCGTCGGCCAGATCATCCCCTGGAACTTCCCGATCCTGATGGCGGTGTGGAAGCTCGCGCCCGCCCTCGCCGCCGGCAACGCCGTCGTGCTCAAGCCCGCCGAGCAGACCCCGTGGTCGATCCTCAAGCTCGTCGAGCTGGTCGGCGACCTGCTGCCCGCCGGCGTGCTCAACGTCGTCAACGGCTTCGGCGTCGAGGCCGGCAAGCCGCTCGCCTCCTCCTCGCGGGTGGCGAAGGTCGCCTTCACCGGCGAGACCACCACGGGCCGACTGATCATGCAGTACGCCAGCCAGAACATCATCCCGGTCACCCTGGAGCTCGGCGGCAAGAGCCCGAACATCTTCTTCGAGTCGGTCGCCGACCGGCGCGACGCCTTCTACGACAAAGCGCTCGAGGGCTTCACGATGTTCGCCCTCAACCAGGGCGAGGTCTGCACCTGCCCGTCCCGCGCGCTCGTGCAGCGCTCCATCTACTCCGACTTCGTGCACGACGCGATCAAGCGCGTGGAGCAGATCCAGCAGGGCAACCCGCTCGACGACACGACGATGATCGGCGCCCAGGCGTCCAACGACCAGCTGCAGAAGATCCTCTCCTACCTGGAGATCGGCCGCGACGAGGGCGCCAAGGTGCTCACCGGCGGCGAGCGCACGATCCTCGAGGGCGACCTCGCCGAGGGCTACTACGTCGCGCCGACCGTCTTCGAGGGTGACAACTCGATGCGGATCTTCCAGGAGGAGATCTTCGGCCCGGTCGTCTCGCTGACCGGCTTCGACGAGGAGGCGGACGCCCTCAAGATCGCCAACGACACGCTCTACGGCCTCGGCGCCGGCGTGTGGTCGCGCAACGGCTCGCAGGCTTTCCGCGCCGGCAAGGAGATCCAGGCCGGCCGGGTCTGGACCAACTGCTACCACGCCTACCCCGCGCACGCGGCCTTCGGCGGCTACAAGCAGTCCGGCATCGGTCGCGAGACCCACAAGATGATGCTCGACCACTACCAGCAGACCAAGAACCTCCTGGTCTCGTACGACGACAACGCACTGGGGTTCTTCTGATGCCCGATCGCGTGGCGGTCACCGACGAGGCGGCGGAGCTCCTCCGCCGCCTCGTCGGCCGGCACGGGCCGGTGATGTTCCACCAGTCCGGCGGGTGCTGCGACGGGTCGGCGCCGATGTGCTACCCGGAGGGCGAGTTCCTGACCGGCGACGCCGACATCCACCTCGGCGACCTCGACATCGGGCTGGAGCGCCCGGTGCCGGTGTGGATGTCGCGGGCCCAGTTCGGCTACTGGTCGCACACCCACCTGACGATCGACGTGGTCCCGGGCCGCGGGGCGGGGTTCTCGCTCGAGGCTCCCGAGGGCGTGCGCTTCCTGATCCGGTCCCGGCTGTTCACCGACGTCGAGGCCGAGGCGATCAGCGCTGCGCGCTGAAGAAGTCGGCCAGCAGGGCGGCCGACTCCTCGGCCCGGACCCCGGCCAGCACCTCCGGTCGGTGGTTCAGCCGACGGTCGCGCACGACGTCCCAGAGCGACCCGACCGCGCCGGCCTTGTCGTCGTACGCACCGAAGACGAGGCGCTGGACGCGTGCCAGGACCAGGGCACCGGCGCACATGGTGCACGGCTCCAGCGTCACGACGAGGGTGCAGCCCTCGAGCCGCCACTCGCCCCGGTGCCGGGCCGCAGCCCGCAGGGCGACGACCTCGGCGTGGCCGGTCGGGTCGGCGTCGGCCTCGCGCACGTTGCGGCCGGTGCCGATGACCTCGCCCTCGGGCGAGAGCACCACGGCGCCGATCGGTACGTCGCCGGTGGCCAGCGCGGCGCGCGCCTCGTCCAGCGCGGCACCCATGGCCGCGCCCCACTCCGAGTGGCTCACGCGGAGGCGAGCCCCACGACGTCGTCGAACCGCTCGCCGAAGCCCAGCAGCCGTGCCACGTCCGAGAGCAGCTCGTCGGGGTAGGCCTCGTCATCGTCGAGCAGCTCCGCGAGGGCGGCGGCGTCGACGCCGAGGTCGCTGAGCAGGTGGAGGTCCCCGGCCGGCTCGGGGTCGTCCTCGCCGTCCTCAGGCAGCGGCAGGCCCAGGAAGGAGACGACCGACGCCGCGAACTCCCAGTCGGTCGCGGCGGTCACGTCCGAGAGCAGCACCCGGGTCTCGTGCGCGTCGACGCGCACGATGACGAAGAAGTCCTCGTCCACGGCGACCATCCCGACCGCCCCGGACTCGCTGGGGAACCGGCGCAACGCGTGGCTGAGCGCCTCGACGTCCGCGAGGTGCTCGGGGATCATCTCGGCGACCTGCCAGCCGTCGTGGTCCTGGTACGCCGCGACCGCGAAGTCGAGCTCGTCGCTGAACGTCTCGCTCACCACGGCCTCCTCCAGCGGGGGTACTGCATCGGACACTGCACGGCTGGTGTCCAGCGTGACATGCGGAAGGCCCCCGGGCCAGAGGCTTTCGACATCGGATCAGCGAGCGCGGAGCGCGAGCAGCGGGGAATAGGGTGCGTGCATGCGGATCCAGGTCGTCGACCACCCCCTGGTCGCCCACAAGCTCACCGTCCTGCGCGACGGGTCCACCCCGAGCCCCACGTTCCGGCTGCTGACCGACGAGCTCGTCACCCTGCTCGCCTACGAGGCCACGCGCGACGTCCGGGTCGAGGACGCCGAGGTCGTCACCCCGGTCGCCACGACGACGGGTACCCAGCTGTCCTACCCCCGCCCGCTCGTCGTACCGATCCTGCGGGCGGGCCTGGGCATGCTCGACGGGATGATGCGGCTGCTGCCGTCGGCCGAGGTCGGGTTCCTCGGGATGGTCCGCAACGAGGAGACCCTCGAGGCCGTCACGTACGCCGAGCGGCTGCCCGACGACCTGACCGGCCGCCAGTGCTACGTGCTGGACCCCATGCTCGCCACGGGCGGCACCCTCGCCGCCGCGATCCGCTTCCTCATCGACCGCGGGGCCGACCACATCACGGCGCTCTGCCTGCTCGCGGCACCGGAGGGCTGCGAGCGGCTCGAGCAGGAGCTCGCCGACCTCGACATCCCGATCGCCGTGGTGACCGCCGCGATGGACGAGCGGCTCAACGACAAGGGCTACATCGTGCCCGGTCTGGGCGACGCGGGCGACCGCCTCTACGGCCTGGCCCAGTGACCGTGCGGTAACAAGATGTGGCCTGGCTCACGGGCTCACGTCACACGTAAGACAGGTCCTCAACAGGCCCAGTCCTGTGTAGGTTGAGGCGCACTTGTGCCCCTGCCACCTGGAGGAATCGGTGCTCATCGGCATCCCCCGCGAGTCGAAGGCCGGCGAGACCCTCGTCGCTGCGACCGCGAAAACCGCGACCCAGCTCACGGGCCTCGGCTACGACGTCATCGTCGAGTCGGGCGCCGGAGACGCTGCTGACCAGCCTGACAGCGCGTTCCAAGCCGCCGACATCCGTGTCGGCAGCTCGGAGGAGGTGTGGGCCGCCGACGTCGTCGTGAAGGTCAACGCCCCCACCGACGAGGAGATCGCCCGCCTGCGCCCGGGCGCCACGGTCATCTCGATCATGGCTCCGGCGCGCTCCCCCGAGCTGGTCTCGAAGCTCGAGGCCCAGGGTGTGACCGCCCTGGCCATGGACGCCGTGCCGCGGATCTCGCGCGCGCAGTCCATGGACGTGCTGTCCTCGATGGCGAACGTCGCGGGCTACCGCGCGGTCGTCGAGGCCGCCCACGAGTTCGGCCGGATGTTCACCGGACAGGTGACCGCGGCCGGCAAGATCCCGCCGGCGCGCGTGTTCGTCGTCGGTGCCGGAGTGGCCGGTCTGGCCGCGATCGGTGCCGCGTCCGCGATGGGTGCGGAGGTGTTCGCCTTCGACGTACGTCCCGAGGTCGCCGAGCAGGTCGAGTCCATGGGCGCCCGCTTCGTGTCGGTCGACATGGAGCAGGAGGTCTCCTCCGACGGCTACGCCAAGGAGATGACCGAGGCCCAGGTCGCCGCCACGGCCGCGATGTACGACGAGGAGGCGCGCGCAGCCGACATCGTCATCACCACCGCGCTGATCCCCGGACGCCCGGCCCCGCAGCTGATCGCGGCCGAGACCGTGGCCGGCATGAAGGGCGGCTCGGTGATCGTCGACATGGCCGCGGCCAACGGCGGCAACGTCGCCGGCACCGTGGCCGACGAGAAGGTCGTGACCGCCAACGGCGTCACGATCCTCGGCTACACCGACCTGGCCGGTCGCCTCGCCGCGCAGACCTCGCAGCTGTACGGCACCAACATCGTCAACCTGCTCAAGCTGCTGACCCCGGAAAAGGACGGCGCCCTGACGCTGGACTTCGACGACGTCGTCCAGCGCGGCATCACCGTGGTCCGCAACGGCGAGGGCATGTGGCCCCCGCCGCCGGTGCAGGTCTCCGCCGCCCCGGCCGCTCCGGCCGCTGCCGCGGTCGAGGCGAAGCCGGAGAAGGCCCCGCTCTCCGCGGGCACCAAGGTCGGCCTCGTGCTCACGGGCATCGTGCTCTTCTGGCTGGTCAACGCGACCGCTCCGGACCCGATCCCTGCACACTTCAACGTGCTGATGCTCTCGATCGTGATCGGCTACTACGTCATCGGCAAGGTCGCGCACGCGCTGCACACGCCGCTGATGTCGGTGACCAACGCGATCTCGGGCGTCGTGGTGGTCGGCGCGCTCCTGACCGTGACCGCCAACGACACCCCGATCCGGGTCCTGTCCACGATCGCGATCCTGCTCGCGTCGATCAACGTCTTCGGTGGCTTCGCCGTCACCCGTCGCATGCTCGCGATGTTCAGCAAGGGGCACTGACCATGGATGTCTTCTCGATCACCGGCGCGGCGTACATCGTCGCCTCCCTGCTGTTCATCCTCTCGCTGGCGGGCCTGTCGAAGCACGAGTCGGCCAAGAACGGCCTGACCTACGGCATGGTCGGCATGGGCATCGCCCTCGTCGCCACCATCGCCCTGGTCATCAAGCAGCGCGAGATCTCCGACAGCCCGGGGCTGGCCATCGGGCTGATGATCGGCGCCGTCGTCATCGGTGGCGCGATCGGCCTGTGGCGCGCCCGCATCGTCGAGATGACCGGTATGCCGGAGCTCATCGCGATGCTGCACTCCTTCGTCGGCCTCGCGGCAGTTCTCATCGGCTGGAACGGCCATCTAGAGGACTACGTCGCCACCTCGAGCCTGGTCAACATCCACGAGGCGGAGGTCGCGATCGGCATCTTCATCGGTGCCGTCACCTTCACCGGCTCCATCGTGGCGAACCTCAAGCTCTCGGCCCGGATGAAGTCCGCCCCGATGATGCTGCCGGGCAAGAACCTCATCAACCTCGGTTCGCTCGTGGCGTTCGCGGTCCTGACGGTCCTGTACGTCGTCGACGGCGACCACCCGACGCAGGGCATCATCCTCGCGGTGATCACCGCGCTGGCGCTGTTCCTGGGCTGGCACCTGGTCGCCTCGATCGGCGGCGGTGACATGCCGGTCGTCGTGTCGATGCTCAACAGCTACTCCGGGTGGGCCGCGGCCGCCTCGGGCTTCCTGCTCGACAACAACCTGCTCATCGTGACCGGCGCGCTCGTCGGCTCCTCCGGTGCCTACCTGTCCTACATCATGTGCAAGGCGATGAACCGCTCGTTCATCTCCGTGATCGCGGGCGGCTTCGGCATCGAGGCCCCCAGTGGCGACGCCGTGGACTACGGCGAGCACCGCGAGATCGACGCCGAGGGCGCGGCCGACCTGCTGGCCAACGCCAAGTCGGTCGTCATCACCCCCGGCTACGGCATGGCCGTGGCGCAGGCGCAGTACCCGGTCGCTGACCTGACCGCCAAGCTGCGCGCCAAGGGCGTTGACGTCCGCTTCGGCATCCACCCCGTCGCGGGTCGCCTGCCCGGCCACATGAACGTGCTGCTGGCCGAGGCCAAGGTGCCCTACGACATCGTGCTCGAGATGGACGAGATCAACGAGGACTTCCCCGAGACCGACGTCGTCCTCGTCATCGGCGCCAACGACACCGTCAACCCGGCCGCCGCCGAGGACCCCGGCTCCCCCATCGCGGGCATGCCGGTCCTCGAGGTCTGGAACGCCAAGGACGTCATCGTCTTCAAGCGCTCCATGGCCCCCGGCTACGCCGGCGTCCAGAACCCCCTGTTCTTCCGCGACAACAGCCAGATGCTGTTCGGCGACGCGAAGGACCGGGTCGAGGACATCGTTCGAGCGCTCGGCTGAGCGAGGAACGAGCTCAGGCAAGCTGAGCGAGAAGGTCGAGTGCCGAGGGCACCTGCGAGCGAAGCGCTGCAGGTGCCCTCGGTGTATCGAGACCCGCCACCTGGGCTGACCAGGCTCTCATCGCACCTGGCAATCTGGCTGGGATCTCCCCGAGATCCCGACCAGAGCGCCAGGTGCGATGTGCTTTTCAGCCCGCAGCCCGTACGCCGGCGAGGACCGGCCGGGTCGGGAAGAGCGTGACCGCGGAGTTGACCGGGACGTGGTCCGAGGCGATCCGGGACTCGATCTCGAACTCGCCGGCCAGCATCGCGAGCGCCGCCACCGACTCCAGCATCGAGAAGTGCTGGCCGATGCACGCGCGCGGGCCGGCCCCGAACGGCATCCAGGCGTAGCGGTTCGCCGGCTCGCCCTCGAGGAAGCGCTCGGGGCGGAAGGAGTCCGGGTCCGGCCACAGCGCGGGGTCGTGGTGGATCGACCAGATCGAGGCGACCGTGTCGGCCCCACCGGGGATGGCGTAGCCGTCGACGACGCAGTCCTGCGAGAGCCGGCGGCCGACGAACGGCGCGGCGGGGTACATCCGCATCGCCTCCTGCAGGACGGCCGTCGCGACGGGCAGCTCGGAGTGGACCTGGGCCGCCGTCAACGGGGCGCCGCCGGCGACCGCGCGCACCTCGCCGCGGACCTCCCGCTGGACCTCCGGGTGTCGACCCAGCAGGTGCAGCGCGAAGGTCAGCGCGGCCGAGGTGGTCTCGTGACCGGCGAGCAGGAAGATCAGGATCTGGTCGCGGACCTCGGAGTCGGTGAGCCGCTCGTCGCCGTCGCGGGCGTTGAGCAGCAGGGAGATCAGGTCGTCGCCACGCTCCCCGCTGGCCCGCCGGGAGGCGATGATCCGGTCGACGACGTCGTAGAGGCCCTGCTGGGCGGACCTGGTCGCTCGGTTGATGCTCAGCGGCCACGACAGCGGCACCTTCCCACCGAGCGCGGCCCGCTTCAGGATGCCGTGCTGGGCGATCGGGAACTCGACCGAGATGACCTCCTCGAGCTCGTCCAGCTCCTCGCCGAAGAGCACCCGCCCGACGATCCGCAGGGTCAGGTGCGTCATCGCGGCGTGCAGCTCGACCTCGTCACGGGTGCGCCACTGCGCGGCGAGCGCCTCGACCTCCTCGAGCATGATCCGCAGGTAGCCGTCAACGCGAGCCTTGGTGAAGACCGGTTGGACGAAGCGCTTCTGCCGGAGCCAGTCCTCGTCCTGCGCGGTGAGGATCCCGTTGCCGAGCACCTGGCGGAACTCCTGGTAGAGCGTGTTGTCCTTGCGGAAGTTGGGCGCGGTCCTCGCGCTGAACACCGTCTCGGCCGCGGCGGCCGTGTGGACGACGTAGATCGAGTTGCGCAGCACCGGCGGACCGACCTCGAGCCGTACGACGGGACCGGTCGCGCGGGTCGCTGCTAGGAAGCCGACCCGGTCGTTGAGGAACTCCCCGACGCCGCGGTTCAGCCCCCGCGTCGGGTGGAGCGGCGGAGCGATGGCCTCAGCTGTCACGGGACGTCTCCTCTGCGTCGTGGCGCGCGAGCGCCTCGTGAGCGTAGAGCCGTCAAAACCGGCGGGACAAGGGTGCTGGCACCCTCGGTTCCGCGCCTCAGAGCGGGATCTCGGCCAGGACCTCGTGGCGCGGCGTGCCGTTCGGGCCCTCGCCCAGGTGCGAGGCGATGACCGCGACCTCGTAGACCGGCCACGACGGGCCGTCATACGTCTCGAGGACGTGGAACCACCGGGTGACGTCGGCCTTGTGCCGCAGCCGCGCGACGGTGAGGTGCGGGCGGAAGCGGCCACCGTCGACCTCGATCCCGGAGACGACCGCGGCGTTGCGGGCGCGGCCGGCCAGCCGCTCGAGCACGACGTCGGCGGCCTCGCTCACCGGCTGCACGCCGAGCGCCAGGACCCGGGCGCTCGCGACGTCGGGGAAGGCGACCGGGCCGGCGAGACGGAGCTCGGGGACCGGCGTACCGCTCAGGCCGTCGGCCAGCCGATCGACGTACCCATCGACGAGGTGGTCCTCGACGGACTCCATGAACGCCAGGGTGACGTGGAGCTGCTCGGGCCGGGTCCAGCGCAAGCCGTCGTCGGTGTCACGACGCGGGTCGAGGAAGTGGTCGAGGTGCTCGACGGCGTCCTCGGGCGGGACGATCGCCGCGAAGAGACGGCTGGTCATCACCCGACCCTGGTGCCGAGCAGGCTTCCGATCGCGAGGGTCACGACCATGGCGAACACGCCGCCGAGGACGTTGCGGATCACCGCGGGGAGCGGGTGGGCGTAGCCGAGCTTCGCCGACACGAAGCCGGTGGCAGCGAGGGCGGCGGCGACGGCGACGCCGGTGATGTAGAACCGCTCCGGGGAGGGCAGCAGGATGGTGAGCAGCGGCAGCAGCGCGCCGATAGAGAACGACACCATCGAGGCCAGGGCGGCGTTCCACGGCTTGGTGACGTCGTCGAGGTCGATGCCGAACTCGAACTCCGCGTGGGCCCGCAGCACGTCCTTCTCGGTCAGCTGCTCCGCGGCCTCGCGCGCGACGTCGTGCGAGAGGCCCTTGTCGACGAGGATCGAGGTGAGGTGCTCGAGCTCCTCCTCGGGCATCCGCTCGAGGTCGTGGCGCTCCTTCTCGATGAGGGAGAGCTCGGCGTCGCGCTGGGTGGAGACCGAGACGTACTCGCCCGCCGCCATCGACAGCGCACCCGCCACGAGGGCGGCGACGCCCGCGATCAGGATCGCCGACCGGCTGCTCGTCGCACCCGCGACACCCATCACGATGCCGGCCGTCGACACGATGCCGTCGTTGGCCCCGAGGACGCCCGCGCGCAGCCAGTTGAGGCGGTTGCCGAGACCCTCGGTGTCGCCGTGCTCGTGGACGACCTCGTGCGGGCCGGTCGGGTCGGTCGTGGGGGCGGACGTCATGGCTCCATCGTCGTCGGCGCGCACGGCCCTCGCAAGAAAGGTGAGGCTGGGCTGAGCCGTGTCGTACCTGACGAAATGGCCCCGAATTCGAACGAATTCGGGGCCACTTCGTCAGGTACGACGCGGGCGCGCAAGGCTTGCCGCCACGCGAAGCTGCCACCTACGCGAGGCGACCGCGTGCGCGGCAGCGCGGCGCCGCCGATGTCGAGCCGGGGTTCACCCGCAACCGAGCGGAGCGAGGGCGCGGGTGAACCCCGGGAGACGTCGACCAGCGGCGACGCGCTCGCGCAGAATTACAGGCCGAGCTCGCGGCCGATGAGCTCCTTCATGATCTCGTTCGAGCCGGCCCAGATCTTGGTGACCCGGGCGTCGCGCCAGGCGCGGGCGACGCGGTACTCGTTCATGAAGCCGTAGCCGCCGTGCAGCTGCACGCAGTGGTCGAGGACCTCGGACTGGATCTGCGAGGAGTACCACTTGGCCTTGGCCGCCTCGACGGCGGTGAGCTCCTTCTTCGAGTGCGCCAGGACACACTTGTCCATGTACGCCTCGGCCACCTCGATCTTGGTGAACAGCTCGGCGAGCAGGAACTTGTTGTGCTGGAAGGTGCCGATCGGGGCGCCGAAGGCCTGGCGCTCCTTGGCGTACTGCAGGGTCTCGACCAGGATCTGCTTGGCGTGGGCGACGTTCGCGACCGCGCAGCCGAGGCGCTCCTGCGGCAGCTTCTGCATCATGTGGATGAAGCCCATGTTGAGCTCACCAATGATCTCGGCGTCGGTCACCCGGACGTTCTCGAAGAACAGCTCGGCGGTGTCGGACTCCTCCATGCCGACCTTGTCGAGCTTGCGACCGCGGCTGAAGCCCTCCATGGTCGCCTCGATGCCGAACAGGGTGATGCCCTTCGGGCCTTTCTCGGGGTCGGTGCGCACGGCGGTGACGAAGAGGTCGCCGGAGTAGCCGTTGGTGATGAAGGTCTTCGAGCCGTTGATGACCCACTCGTCGCCGTCGCGCACCGCGGTGGTCTTCAGCGCGGCGAGGTCGGAGCCGCCGGAGGGCTCGGTCATGCCGATGCCGGTCAGGATCTCGCCGGAGGCACAGCCGGGCAGCCAGCGCTGCTTCTGCTCCTCGGTGCCGAGCTCGACGATGTAGGGCACGGTGATGTCGGCGTGGATGCCGTGGCAGGTGGGGTACGCCGCACCGACCCGGGCCAGCTCCTCCTGGAGGATCGCCTGGAAGCGGTAGTCGCCGGCGTCGGAGCCGCCGTACTCCTCGGGGATCTGCAGGCCGAGCATGCCGTTCTTGCCGGCGTCGAGCCAGAACTCACGCGGCAGCGCCTTGGCGGCGATGTGCTCGTCGGTGTGCGGGAGGACGGACCGCTCGATCCAGGTCCGCGCCGACTCGCGGAACGCCTCGTGGTCCTCGTCGTAGATGTCGCGCTTCATGCTCATGCGGCGCACTCTACCGGCCGGTAGCCTGCCGGCGAACCGCGCTAGCCACCGTTGTGCAGACGCCTCAGCAGCTTGTCCAGATCGATGAATTCGCCCTTGCGCGGAGCGGTGATCGCCGGTCGCGCGTCGAACTCCGAGAACGTGAAGGTGTCGTCCTGGTCGTCGGTCGTGCGGACCATGTAGTGGGGCTCCGCGACGCGCACGTAGACGATGTCCCACGCGTCGCTCCGGTTGTCCTCCTCGCGCACCTTGACCGCGTCCTCGCCGTTGACCTGGACGATGCCCTCGTTGGTGTCGGTGGCGTGGTCGCGACCGTCGCGCTCGAGCAGCTTGTCGAGGTCGCAGACGTCGTCGAAGGTGCCACGCAGGCTGTTCATCAGCAGCCACTTGTCGCCGACCAGCCGCAGCAGGGCGTCCGCCGAACCGGGCTTGTCCCCCTCGAGGAACTTCGCGTTCGGCTTGACGTAGAAGTCGCGGCCGATCGCGATGACCTCGGCGCTGCCGCCGTCCTGCTGGGTCATCGAGCCGCGGCAGTCGCCGTCGCCCGTGGCGATCATGTCGACCTGCATCTTCCCGTGCGTGCTGGTGGCCACCTCGCCGGTGACGCGCGCGGAGTTGAGGACCGCCATCTCCTTGTCGGCCGCGATGACGATCGCGCGCGGCGCCAGGTCGGCGAAGCCCGACGCCCGCGGCGCCGGGTGGTGGCCGGTCAGGAGTGCGGCCGCGGAGCCGCCGCCGACGGCGACCAGCGCGCCGAGGGCGCCGAGCGCCCACCAGAGCCTGCGCCGGCCGGCCGGGCCGCGCGGTGCCGGCGCCGGCGCGGGCGGGGCAGCGGGCCGGGCTGCGGGAGGCGCGGGAGGCGACGGCGGGCTCGGGCTCCGGCTCGGTACGTCGGCGCTGCGCACCATCGTGCGGACCGGCGCCGACCGCGGCGCGGGCATCCGCAGCGCCGCCTGCAGGTCGTCGCGCATCGCGGCGGCCGAGTCGTAGCGGGCCGCCGGGTCCTTCGCGAGCGCGATCCGGAGGATCCGGTTAGTCGCCTGGGTCATCGCGTCCGCGCCCGGCAGCTGGGGCGGCGGCTCGTGGAGGTGGCCGTTGATGACCTGGAACTCGGTGTCTCCGGCGTACGGCGTGGTGCCGGTCGCCGCCGCCCAGAGCACGCAGCCGAGCGAGTAGAGGTCGGTGGCCACGCCCGCGGGCGCGCCGGCGTGCAGCTCGGGGGCCATGTAGTTCGGCGTACCGACCCCGGAGCGGCTCAACCGCGTCGCGGCGGCGTTCATCCGGCGGGCGATCCCGAAGTCGCACAGGTAGGCGCGCACGCCGTGGGCGCGCAACCGCACCAGCACGTTCCCCGGCTTGATGTCGCGGTGGACCAGCCCGGCGGTGTGCGCGTCGTACAAGCCGCTCGCCGTCTGCTCGATGACATCGAGCGCATCCGCGAGCGGGGGTACGCCGGCGCGGTTGATCAGCGCTCCGAGGTCGCCGTCGGGGATCAGCTGGCTGGCCAGGTAGAGGTAGCCGTCCTCCTCGCCGTGGGCGTAGACCGCGACCACGTGGGCCGACTCGAGTGAGGCCTGGGCCCGCGCCTCACGGGTGAACCGCTCGCGGAACTCGGGGTCGTGGGCGTACAGCGGAGCTATCACCTTGAGCGCGACGTCGCGGCCGAGGTTCTCCTCCCGCGCGCGGAAGACGATGCCCATCCCACCGAGCCCGATCTGCTCCAGCAGCAGGAAACGCCCGATGCGGGAGCCGGCGACCGGGAAGCCAGGCGGGGACGTCACGCCGACCTTCCTACCCGAGAGGCGGGCCTTCATGCCTGCCGAGGGGGCGTCCCGCCGGCCGCCGGGCTCCTGCCCCCCAGAACGGGAACCAGCCAGACCGGGCGGGACGCATCCCGGGTGGGCCGTATCCCCACAACACGTGCCCATCTTCATGAAACGCCCGACCGACCGGCCACGACAGTCCACGGATCGGGGGACAGCCGGTGGAGATCGCCGTACGCCGGACGAGGGCCGGCCGGCGGGCCTACCCTCCGAGCATGGGGGGACGACGGGCGAGCACCGCGCACCGGACGCCCACCAACGGCTCCTCGCTGGAGCGCGGGCTGCAGCTGGTGGTCGGTCTCGTCATCGCGGCGAAGACGGTCGTGTTCGGGTTCGAGATCGCGGCCCGCGGGGACCGCACCTCCTCGGTCCTCGGGCTCGCCACCATCGTGGTCCTCTGCCTCGGCACCGCGGCGGTCCTCTGCCTGCTCGGCCGGGCCGGGCCGATCGCGGTGGCGCTGGCCACGCTGGCGCTCGTCGCCGGATCCGTCCTGCCGCGCGACCACGTCCCGCTCCCGGGCGCCGCCGACTCCCCGATCCTGCACCTGGTCGAACCGATGCTGCTCGCGGTCGTCACCCGGCGGCACCCGTGGGTGCTCATCGCCGCGCTCGACCTGCTGTTCGTCGGCCTGCGCTGGGCGACGGGCGGCTCCCGAGGCCTCGAGTACGGCGTCCAGGAGGCCGTCTTCATCTCGGGCACCGTCCTCGCCGTCGTGGTCCTCGTCCACCAGGTGAGGTCGGCCTGGGAGCACGCGGACGCCACCCTGCGCAGCCACCGGCACCTCGCCGAGGGTCAGACCCGCGCCGAGATCGAGGCGACGTCCGCGCTGCACGACGACGTGATCCCCGCGCTCATCGCCCTGGCGGTGGGTGAGAGCACGCCGTCGACGCGGTCCGCGGCCGGCCACGGCCTCGAGGCCATGGGCACCCGGCCGGAGACACCCGGCCCCCAGGGGATGGCCGAGCAGATCCTCGAGCTGGCCGCCGGGACGGGCCTCGACGTGTCGGTCTCCACCAGCGGGCCGTCGATCCGGCTCTCCGAGGTCGTCCGCCAGGCCCTCGCCAGCGCCGTGCGTGAGGCCCTGCGCAACGTCGCCCGGCACAGCGGGCAGCGCACCGCCGAGGTGCACGTCAGCCGCCTGCCCGGCCGGGTCCGGATCAGCATCGTGGACCACGGTGTCGGCTTCGACGGCACGACCGGTGTCGGTCTGCGGGTGGCGGTGACCGAACGCGTCCGCGCCGTCGGCGGTACGGCGCACATCGTGAGCAGCCCGGGGAGCGGCACCTCGGTGGAGATCGGCTGGCAGACCGGGCCCCTGCTGGCCCGCGTGGTCGGCTGGACGCGCGAGGACGACCGACTGATCCGCCTGGCGCTCGGCGACCCCGCCCGCCCTGCCCTCGGCCCCATCGTCGCGCTCGCCGCGGGCTACCTGGCGACGGCGGTGATCCTGGCCGTCCAGAACCACCCGCAACCGGCGACGTATGCCGGCTTCGTGGGCGCCGCCGGACTCGTCGCCGTCCTGCTCCTCCGGATGCGCAGCGGCCAGGTGCCCTGGTGGGGCATCGCGCTGACCTCCCTGGCGACCGCCGGCATCCTCGCGCTGGTCCTGCCCACGGTCTCGCCCGCGGGTCTGGGCGGGCTGGAGTCGTGGATCATCGAGTCGACCGCGCTGCCCGCCCTCGCCGCGGTGTGGCAGCAGTCGCTGCGGGTGACCCTGCTGATGCTGGTCCCGAACGCCGTCGTCATCGCCTCCGCCGCGCACCGGGACCACCTGCCCGTCTCGGTCCTCCCCCACCTGCTGCTCGTGCAGCCGCTCAACGCCGTCTTCGTCGGCGTCATCGCGCTCGTCTGCCGCCGGGCGGGTCGCGTGGTCGACGACGCCGCCCTGCTCGACGTCGCCGCGGCGCGGGCGGCCGCGACCCGGCAGGTCCTCGGCGCCCGGTACGAAGCGGTCGTCGCTGCCCTGCTCGCCGGCGCACGAGGACAGGCCCTCGGCCCGGAGGTCGGCCGGCTCGCCCACGCCGTACGCGACTGCCTCTACCTCCCCGGCCCGGCCCACGCCCGGCTGCGCGACGCCCTGGACGACCTGCGCCGGCGCGGCGCCGCGGTGGAGACGACGATCCGCGAGGAGCCCTTCGCGAGCGACGCGCTCGCCGGGGTGCTGCGCGCCCTGGACGGTACGACGGCCCAGCGGGTCACCCTCTCCACGTCCGCCGGACGGGCCTCGGTCGTGGTGGTGCCCGGCATCGTCGGGCCGCGCGCGGCTCCGTTGCGGGCGAGCGTGAGCCGGCTGGGGTGGGGCCTGGTCGAGGACGACGACGCGACGGTCATCAACGCGACGGTGGGCCCGCCCCTCACTCCGTGAGGTGACCCTCCTGGCGCGCCCGGGTGATGAGGCCGTGGACGTTCCCCGGGTCGACACCACCCACCCGGTAGGCCTCCGCCGCACGGGCGAGGTGCTCGCGGACCGTGGCCTCGCCGATGCCGAGCTGACGGGCGACGAGCCGGTAGGGAAGTCCCTGGCTGACCGCCTGGAGGATCTCGATCTGGCGCTGGGAGAGGCGGGTGCCGAGGTGCTCGTCGGTGAGGAGCATCGATGCCAGCGGGCCCGAGCAGGCGACCTCCCCGGCGGCGGCGTCGCGGATCGCCTGGGCCAGGCTCTCGATGGGATCGACCTTGAGGATCAGGCCTGCAGCACCGGCCTGGATGGCACGTCGTACCGGGACCGGGCGCTCCTCCGCCGTGAACAGCAGGACCACGCACCCGGCCGCGAGCAGCCGGACCACGGTCTCCTCGGCCGGCGGCTCGCCCGGCAGGTGCAGGTCGAGCAGCACGACGTCCGGCACGACCGGCCCGGCGAGGAGCTCGTCCGCCGACGCCGCGATCGCGACCAGCTCCAGGTCGACGGCGACCCGGGCCAGCGCCGCACGCACCCCCTCGAGGACGACCGGGTGGTTGTCGATCGCCCCGACGTGGATGACCCCGGCGGCTGGCACAGCCCTGATTATGTGCCCGCCGGCGGCCCACCGCCGCCAGATGCGGATCTTCGGCGGTCTAGACCGACTGCAGCTCCCGGACCTCCGGCGCGGCGGCCTCCTCACGGAACCCGTGGCGCTCCCACCAGCGGGCCAGCGGTGCGGGCGCCCACCAGTTGAGGCCGCCCAGCAGCTTCATCGTCGCCGGCACCAGCAGCGCCCGGACGACGGTCGCGTCGACAAGGACCGCGACGAGCATGCCGATGCCCATCATCTTCATGAACACCACGGTGCCGAGGCTGAACGCGCCGATCACGACGGCCAGCAGCAAGGCCGCGCTGGTGATGATCCGGCCGGACTTCTGCAGGCCGACGGCGACCGCGCGTGCGTTGCGCTCGCCGGGGCTCAGTCCGAGGTCGCGGGTGCGGTCCCACTCCTCGCGGATCCGGCTGAGCAGGAACACCTCGTAGTCCATCGACAGGCCGAACAGGACCGCCAGCATCACGATCGGGTTGGTCATGTCGAGGAAGCCGGCCGGGGTGAAGCCGAGCAGGTTCGCCAGGTGGCCGTCACTGAAGATGAAGGTGACCACGCCGAACGCGGCGGTGATGGAGAAGGCGTTCATCACGATCGCCTTGACCGACAGCACGACCGACCCGAACGCGATGAACAGCAGCGCCAGCATGACCACGACCACGATGGCACCCATCAGCGGCAGGTGGTGCTTCACCGAGGCGGCGAGGTCGACGGTCTGGGCCGTGGAGCCACCGACCAGGACCTGGCTGCCCGCGGGTGCCTCGACGGCACGGATGCTCTTCAGCACCGCCTGCGAGGTGCCGCTCTGGGTGTTGCCGTCCCAGGTCGCGCGCAGCAGCGTGACGCCGCCCTTGCTCGCGACCGGGCGGACGTCGGTCACGCCGGGCACCGTGCGGAGCGAGCGCTCGTACGTCGCCACCCGCGCCCCGCTCGCCTGATCGACCACCACGTTCGCCATGGACCGCTCCGCACCGAACTCGGTGTTCAGGCGCTCGGTCGCCTGGTGGGCGGCCGAGCTCGCCGGCAGCACGCGGTAGTCGACGCTGCCCCAGCGCACCCCGAGGAACGGCGACGCGACGGCGAGCAGCAGCACCACGACTCCGGCGACGACGAGGACGGGGCGGCGCATCACGGCGTGCCCGAGGCGGGCCCAGGCGCCGCGGTCGTCCTCGGTGGTGGCGGCCCGGTCGAGGAACGGGATCCGGCCCGCGTCGATGCGGGTGCCGAGCAGGGCGAGGGTCGCCGGGAGCACCGTGAGGGCGGCCAGCATCGCGACGAGGACGGCCGCGATCCCGCCGTACCCGATGGACTTGAGGAAGGTCTGCGGGAAGACCAGGAGCGAGCTCATCGAGGCGGCGACGGTCAGCGCCGAGAACATGACGGTGCGGCCGGCCGTGCCCATGGTCCGGAGCAGCGCGCCGTTGGTGTCGTCGGGCGTGCTCACCACCTCCTCGCGGTAGCGGGAGACGACGAAGAGCGCGTAGTCGATCGCCAGGCCCAGGCCGATCAGCGTGATGATGTTGGGGGCGAAGATCGAGACGGAGACCAGGCTGTTGAGGCCGGCGATGACAGCGCGCGCTCCGAGGACCGCCACGACACCGACGAGCAGCGGCATCAGCGAGGCCACGACGCTGCGGAAGATGATCAGCGAGAGCAGCAGGACGAACGGCAGCGAGATCATCTCGGCGCGGGCGAGGTCGGTCTTCGTCGCCTGGTTGACGTCGTCGTAGACCGCGTAGGACCCGGCCAGGGCGACATCGAGGGTGCTGTCCTGGAGGTAGGGCTTGATGGCGTGGAAGCTGTCCATGAAGCTGTTCTGGTCGGTGCCCGCCAGCGAGATGTAGACCGCCGTGGCGTGCCTGTCCCGGCTGACCATCGCGGGGTCGTGGGTCTGGTAGTAGCTCGCCACCGACGTGACGTCCGCGGCCGGGACCCGGCTCAGCGTCGCCTCGACGGCGGAGCGGAAGGCGCGGCTGGAGACGACGGCGTCCCGGTCGGTGAAGATCGCGACGACGTCGACCGAGCGGTTGCCGAAGGTGGCGCGCTCGACGTCGAGCTCCTTCGCCGACTGGCTGGAGGGGTCGTCGAACCCACCGGCCGAGAGCTTGTTCTCCAGGCCCGTCCCGGCGACCGCGGCCGCCGCGGTCAGGATCAGGCCCACGAGAAGCACGACCACTCCTCGGCGTACGACGACGCCCGCCCAACGCTCGATCATGTCGATCCCCTGCTTCGCTGAAGTGACACACCATCAGTGTCGTTTACACCGTTAACCGTAAACGGTGTAAACTCCAGTAGTCAAGTGTTCACGAAAGTTGCCGCCCCTAGACTGCGATCACCCGGCGGCGAAAGGACAGCGATGCCGCACCTGCAGGCCCCGCCCACCCGGCGGGAGCGTCAGCGCGAGGCGACGTACGACGAGATCGTGCGCGTGTCGGCGGAGCTCCTCGCCGAGGGCGCCGACCTCTCGCTCCGCGCCGTCGCCGCCCGGATGGGCATGACCGCACCGGCGCTCTACCGGTACGTGGCGAACTACCAGGAGCTCATCGACCTGGTCGCCTTCGAGCTCGACAAGGCCGCGACGCTGGAGTGGCAGCGCGAGGCGTCCCGCGTCGACAAGGACGACGTGGCTGCCCAGCTCTGCATCGCGTGCTGCGCGTTCCGCCGGTGGGCGCTCGCCAGGCCGGCCGAGTTCCGGCTCGTGTTCGCCAACCCGGTCGCGACCCAGGAGTCGAAGCGGCGCGAGCTGCTCACCGTGTCCACGTCGGGCAACTACTTCACCGACCTGCTCTACCGGATCTGGGAGCTGTACCAGTTCCCGTTCCCCGCCCTCGACGAGCTCGATGACGTGGTGCGCGAGGCCGTGCTCGACCCGCTGATCCCGGCCACCACCGAGCACATCCCGACCGAGGACCGCGGGCTGCTCTGGGTCTACATGCGGTCCTGGTCGGCGCTGTACGGCGTGGTCACCCTGGAGTCGACCGGCCACTGCGACCCGCGCGTCATCGAGTCCGGGGCGCTGTTCCGCGCCACCCTCCTGGACTGGCTCGAACCCCTCGGCCTGGACGCCGAGCGCGACCGGCTCACGAAGGTCCTCGACCGGGAGCTGGCGAGGTCCTAGGCGAGCAGCTCGTCCACCCAGGCGGGCACCAGGTCACCGGCGCGACCCTGCCGCGCCTCGTGGAAGAAGAAGCTGCCCTCGCTCGGCTCCAGGTTGAGCTCGAGCGTGCGGGCGCCGTACCGACGCGCCTGCTGGACGAAACCGGCGGCGGGGTAGACCGCGCCGGAGGTGCCGATCGACACGAACAGCTCGGCCCGCGAGAGCTCGGCCTCGATCCGGTTCATCTCGTAGGGCATCTCGCCGAACCAGACCACGTCCGGACGCAGCGCGCGGAGACCGCACCCCGGGCACGGCGGCTCGTCGACGAGCGTGGTCCGCCACGGGTAGCGGTGGCCGCACTCGGTGCACAGCGCCTTGTAGGCCTCACCGTGCATGTGGATGACACCGACCGAGCCGGCCCGCTCGTGCAGGTCGTCGATGTTCTGGGTGACCAGCACCAGGTCGTCGCCGATGGCCTCACCGAGCCGCGCCAGCGCGAGGTGCGCGGCATTCGGCTCGACGTGCTCCATCGCGGCCCGGCGCTCGTCGTAGAACTTCTGCACCATCTGCGGGTCGCGCGCGAACCCCTCGGGCGTGGCGACGTCCTCGACGTGGTGGCCCTCCCAGAGCCCGTCGGAGTCGCGGAACGTCGGCACCCCCGACTCCGCGGAGATGCCGGCACCGGTGAGGACGACGACGCGAGGCACGCTGGGAGGCTACCCGGAGCACCGGTGACCCGGATCACGCGTCTCGGCCCGGAAACACCAAGAACCACCTAGGGTTCGGCTGTGACGCAGATTCCCGGCAGCTCGGAGCCCTCGCAGGAACCGACCGCGCCCACGTACAGCTCGTACCCCGCCCAGCCCGGCACCCCGCCGCCGAGCGCTCCGACGTACGCCGCCCCGCCGACCTACACCAGCGGCCCTCCGCCGCAGGCGCCCACCAAGGCGCGCAGGTTCGGACGGCTCGGCGCGCTCGCGGCCGTCGTGCTCGTCGTCGGCGGCAAGATCGCGCTCGCCCTCGGCCTCGGCAGCGCGCTCGGCTTCGCGCACGACAAGGTCGAGCACAAGGTGCCTGACGCCGAGACCGTCGTGCAGACGGTGCTCCAGTCCGCGACCGCCGACGACGTCAAGCCCTACCTGGCGTCCGGCGTCACGCTCGCGACCGTGACCGACCGGCAGTGCGGCAACTTCCTCGCCGACAAGTCGTGGTCCAAGTTCACGATCCCGAAGTCGAGCAAGGAGGACGACGGCTCGGCCGACGTGAAGGTCGACGTCGAGGGGAAGTCCACCGACATCGTGTTCCACATGGTCGACCAGGGCGGCTGGAAGATCGAGCGCTTCACCTGCGAAGGCTGATCGTCAGGAGACCGGCGCGATCCTGGCGTAGTGCGGTTCGCCCTGTCGGTCGTCGCGCATGCCGCGACCCGGAGTCCGCAGGGTGATCCGCACCCGATCGGACCGGAACAGGTCCGTGGAGAACTCGAAGGGCACGCCTGCATCGTCGTACGTCGTCCTCGTGACGCTCACGAGCGCGTCACCGGGCGAGACGCCGAGCAGAGCGGCCTCCTCATCGGTCGCATGCACCACCTCGATGGTCTCCTCGGCGTCCGCGATGTGCAGGTCGAAGGTCGTTTCCAACAGCTCGTAGATCGAGCCGCCGAGCGGGAGGTCGAGCAGCCCCGGGAAGCGTTCCGCCGGCAGCCGCGCGTGGTCGAGGGAGAACGGCATGCCGTCGGCGAGGCGAAGCCGTTGGATGTCGAGCACCAGCTCGCCCTCGGCGAGCTGCAAGGCACGGCGGGTGGGGGCGTCGCACACGCCCATCCGGGTCGCCAGCACCCGGGTTCCGGCTGCATACCCCTGGCGGGCCAGGTACGCCGGGACTCCGACCACCTTGGTGAGGTCGTGCTCCACCTTGGCGTGGCTGATGAACGTGCCGCCGCCGCGGCCCGCCGCTCGGCGTACCAGCCCGGCCTCCTCGAGGGCCGCCAGGACCTGCCGAAGGGTCGCGCGGCTCACTCCGTAGTGCTCGGCGAGCTCACGCTCGCTGCCGAGCCGGGCGCCGGGAGGCAGGGACCCGGCGCCGATGTCGGTCAACATCCGGCGACGGAGGTTCTCCGCCACGGCGTGCTCGATCGCCATCGACACCCTCCTCAAAGGTGGATCGGTCCGGCCGGAAATCCTTCACGGTCCGACCAGAGCCGACGTTAGCCGATCTCCTCGAGGGCCTGCTGCGACTCGGGAAGCGTCTGCCCACCGTCGACCACGATGGTCTGCCCCGTGATGAACGCAGCCTCGTCGGTCGCGAGGAACAGCGCGGCATTGCCGATGTCAGCTACGGAGCCCAGCCGCTTCTGCGGGATGCTGGCCGCCATGCCCGCCAGGTAGTCGGAGCCGAGCCCGTCGAGCCCCTCGGTGGCGATATTGCCCGGGAGGACGGCGTTCACCGTGATCGAGCGTGGGGCGAGCTCGAGAGCTGCGGTCCTCATGAAGCCGAGCTGCGCCGCCTTGCTCGCCCCGTAGTGCGACCAGCCCGGGTAACCGGTGAGGGGGCCCGTGATCGACGAGGTCAGCACCACCCGGCCCCGGCGCGACGCCGTCAGGGAGTCCAGGCACGCCTGCACCGCGAAGATGCTGCCGTTCAGGTTCGTGCGCATCACCCCGACGAGGTCGTCCTCGGTCATCTCCTCCAACCGCGCCGACGGGAACACCCCGGCGTTCGCGCACAGGACGTCGATGCCGCCGTGCCGCTCCACAGCGGTAGCCGCCATCTCCACGCAGGCGGACCGCGAGCTCACGTCCGCCACCACGTACGACGTGTCTCCGCCGATGTCCGCCACCGCCGCCTCGAGCGCAGTCGCGTCGCGGCCCGTGATCAGGACCTGTGCTCCTGCGCGGGCGAACACCGTGGCGATGCCCTTGCCGATCCCCTTGCTACCACCCGTGACGATCACGGATCGGCCGGCGATGGAGGTGAACATGTGCTGCTCCGTTCCAGTTCAGAGGAGCGAGCGCCCGGCGCTCGCGAGGTATCGCTCGGCGAGCTCGATGCTGCCCGCCGTGTAGTCGGGACCGAGCTCCTGGCACTCGCGTGAGTGGGAGTGCGAACCCATCCAGGCGACCAGCAGGAGCCGCCGCAACATCGTGAACGTGGCGAGCATCGCCTCGTCCTCGGCACCGAGCTCGGTGACGGTGCGGTAGCCCCGCAACCACGCCTCCTGCCACTCACCCAGCCGCGGGTCGTGCTCGAGGAAGGACACCGCCGTGCCGAAGTCGTACATGAACCATGACCAGCCGCAGTCGTCGAAGTCGATCACGGTGGTGGTGTCGTCGTGGACCAGCAGGTTCGCCAGCCGGAGGTCGGCATGCACGAGCCCGAACCGGTCCGGGCCCTGCCCGTACTCGGCCAGGCGGGAACCCACGAGCTCGGCCGCGCGACCCAGGACGACGCGTGCCTCGTCGGTGACGCCGATCCCGTCCCGCCACCGGCCCCAGCGCGGCGTGTCACCGAGGGTGTGCTCCCAGTCCCAGGCGAACCGGGTGAAGCCCTCCGGAGCTCGCCAACTGCGCGCGTGCTCGTGCATCCGGGCGGTGATCGCACCCAGGGTCTCGAAGTCCGTCGCACGCAGGACGGTGTCGTCCGGCTCGATGCCGGGAGCGACCTCGAAGACCACGGCGTACCGCTCGGTGCCGTCGACGTCGACCTTCACGACCAGCTCGCCGTCCGGGGCGGGTACGACGGTCGACGTGGCGATCCCCGCGTCGCGCCGCAGTGCGGCCATCCATTCCAGCTCGCTGCGGATGGCGTCGAGGCCGTGGTAGCCCTCCCGGTGGACGCGCACGATCGCACGGCGATCACCTGCGCCCTCCTCCACGAGGTACGTCGCGTTCTCGGAAAGGTTGATCATTCGAAGCTGTGCGTCCTCGGCGAAGCCGTGCCGTTCCAGCGTCGCCCGAGCGACCCGGTCCTCGACGCCTGCGACCGTGGGCCCGGCCATCAGTGGTCCCGCCCCTCGACCGCTTCGAGCACCTCGGTGATGCGGTCGCGCGCGACCTTCACGTCCGCGGTGGTCCCGGCCAGGTAGAGCCGTCCGGCCGCGCCGATCATCTGCACGTCGACCACCGTGATGCCGGGCGCGACGCGCTCCGCCTCGTTGGCGGCGACGGCGGCGAAGAGCGCAGGTGTCATCTCGTACACGAGAAGAGATTGTCCCGGCATGACCATCGACCCGGACCGGTTCCTGTTCAGGATGACCGCGTGCTGGTCGCTGACGTCCTCGATGATGTCGTGATAGAGGATGCGCGGTCGGAGCTGGTCGGCCGCCGAGCTGCCGGTGCCGGCGAGCACGGCCTCGCCGGCCGCGACCACGTCCGCGAGCGAGCTGGCGTGCAGCTCGAGCACTCCGAACTGCCGCTCGACGAAGAGGATGCCGGGCTCGACGTCCGGCACCGCTCGTAGCGCCAGGTCGATGACCCGCTCGATCGCGAGCGCCGGAGCCACCTCGATGATGAGGGCATGGTCGCCGGCGAACGGCGGGTAGCCGCGGGCACGCGTGGGCGTGCCCAGGTACGCCGCGAACTGCTGCTGCAGGTCCTCGACCATGAGGTAGACCCGCAGCTCGGTGCGGGATGCGGTGTCAGTCATGTCGACTCCTCAGTCGGCATCGTCCTCGCGCGGGCGCGAGACAGGTGCGGTGGTGGGTCAGCGGGCCGAGCGTGCGCCCGTCAGCTCGCGCTCACGTCGAAGTGGTTGCCGAGCTCGACGTGCGGGCGAGGGATCACGTGGACGCTGACGAGCTCGCCGACCTGGGACGCGGTCTCCGCGCCGGCCTCGGTCGCGGCCTTCACGGCGCCGACCTCGCCGGCGATGATGACGGCCACGAGACCGTCACCGACCTCCTGGCGGTCGGTGATCGTGACGTTGGCGGCCTTGACCATGGCGTCGGCGGCGGCGAGCGCGGCCACGAAGCCCTTGGTCTCGATCATGCCGATGGCGGTGCTGGACATGTGGTCCTCCTTGTGTGGTGACGAGTCCCCGGGACGGGACTCGGGTTGGTGCCGCGCGTCGGCGACGCGGGACAGCTGCGGATGGCTCAGGACGCCGGCCCGGACGGACCGTCGATCGAGCCGATGATCAGCGCGTCGACAGGCGGCGCGCTGCCCGGGAACCAGGACGCGGCGACCGAGCCCTGGGCGACGAGGACGGACTCACCGATCCCACTGCCGAGGACGTCGAAGGCGACGAGACGTCCGCCGCCGTCGACCTCCACCTCGAGGAACGCACCGCTGGGCAGGCCCTCGATCCGCTTGGTCGACCAGACACTGCCGGTCACGACTGCTCGTTGCATCAGCGCTCCTTCTCGATGGTGACCCCCAGGGCGCGAGCCTTCTCGCGCCCCAGGGGCGTCAGCACGGCACGTGCACCGAGCACGATCCGCTTCCCGTCCTCGTGGGCCGCGGCGACCTGCCGTTCGGTCACCGCGCCGCTGCGGACCAGCAGCGCCGGGCCGGCCGGGGCACCCGGCGTACGGCGGGTGCGCAGCCGGAACCGCAACCTCCCCGCCCGGATGTCCTGACGGTTCTTCGGGTTCTCGAACAGCGCGAGGAGGCGCCGTACGAACGCGTCCAGGTCGGCATCGGTGGTGAGCTCGACCGTCTCGTCGCGGGTCCGCAGCGCGGGCGCCGTGACGTACTCACTGCCCGCGACGCCGGTCTCGTGCGCCTCCGCCGGAGGAGGCGCCTGAGGTGCGCCCGCGGGTCGGGCAGGAGCACGCAGCTCGGCAGCGACCGTCTCCGCGACCAGCTCCCGGACCACGTCCTTGACCGCATCCGCGATCAGCGGACGCAGATCGAGACCCAGCTGCGACATCAACGGCCTCGCAGGGCTTCCTCGGCGGCTGCGGCCGCCTGGCGGACGTCGGCCTCCTTGCCGGACAGGTAGACGCGCCCGGTCGCGCCGATCATCCGGTAGTCGACGACCTTGATGTCAGCGGCCTTCTCGGCCTCGTTGCACGCAACGATCGCGTACGACGCGGGCTGCACCTCGAGGACGTACATCGACTCGCCCGGCAGGACCATCGAGCCGATCTTGTTGCGGTTCACCAGGAACGCATGCTGGTGGTCGATCGAGGAGATGATCTTGCTGGCGAGGATCTGGGGCGCGACGACGTTGCCGGGGTCCGCGTCCAGCGCGTCCAGCACGCCCTCGGCGGCCGCCTTGACGGATCCGGTCTCACCGTGGAACTCGAGATAGCCGAACTGACGCTCGACGACGAGGATGCCGGCGGCCACCTCGGCGTGCTTCAGCGCGGTGTCGGTGATGGCCTCGATGTCCAGACCGGGCGCGACCTCGATGATCTGCGCCGCCATGTGCGCGCGGGGCAGGGTGCCCTTGATCCAGGTGCCGAGGTAGCACATCGTCTGCGGCTGGAGCCGGTCGATGAAGATGAAGGAACGCAGTTCTGCCATGGGTCAGCCCTTGATCAGTTGAGAGAGTTCTTCGAGGACGAGCCGCCGGACCTCGTCGCGGAACACGGCGTCCTCGCCGCGGGACGCGGCACGGGCAGACACACGTCCAGCGACGCGCTCGACGTCGATGCTCCGACCGGCCACGCCCCGCGGGTCGTTCGAGGCGATGGGGTACGCCGGCACGGGCGTGCCGTGGTCGCGCCAGGGACTCACGCCGTCGAACCGCGCCATCACCTCGGACGGATCGGCGTTGTAGGCGATCCGGGTCCAGTCGACCAGGTGCTTCGGCTGCAGGTTCTCGCCGAGCGCGCTGCGGCCGACGAAGCCCGTGCCGATCGTCATCGTCGGCGCCAGGTTGGTGTCCAGGCCCGAGCTGCCGGTGCTGTTGCCGACGTTGACCGCGACACGCAGGACGGGCACCTCCGCGGCGTACCGCATGATCGTGGCGGGGTCCTCGGAGTGGATGGCGGCGCTGTGGCCGGCGCCTGCGATCCTCACCACGGCACGAGCCGTGGCGATGCCGGACGCGACGTCGGGCACGCGGATCACGCCGAGCACCGGGGAGAGCTTCTCGTGCGTCAGCGGCTCCTCGGGCACGGCCACGTCGAAGGGCGCGAGCAGCACCTTCGTGCTCGGCCCGACCCGGACGCCGGCCTGCTGCGCGATCCAGGCCGCGTCCTTGCCGACGACCTCGACATTCAAGTGGCCGCCGGGGAACATGTAGTCGCGCAGCTTCTGGGCGGCCGGAGCGTCGAGCAGCGCGGCGCCTGCCCGTTCCATCTCCCGCAGCAGCTTGTCCGCTACCGCGTCCTCGACGACGAGCACCGACTCGTTGGTGCACAGCACCGAGTTGTCGAATGCCTTGCTGTCGACGATCCGCCGCGCGGTGGCTCGGACGTCGGCCGTCGCGTCGACCAGGACCGGCACGTTGCCGGGCCCGACACCCAGGGCCGGGTTGCCCGAGGCGTACGCCGCACGCACCACCCCGGTGCCACCCGTGGCGAGCACGACGTCGGTCCGCTCGTCCGCCATCAGCGCCTCGACCAGCGGGATAGTCGGCTCGGCGACCCACTGGACGACACCGTCGGGCGCACCGGCGCGGACAGCGGCCTCGGCAAGCAGGCTCGCTGCGTCGCTGCAGCAGCGCTTGGCCATCGGGTGGGGGCTGATCACGACCGCATTACGTGTCATCAGCGCCAGCAGGACCTTGAAGTAGACCGACGCGACGGGATTCGTCGATGGCGTGAGCGCGAGGACCACGCCGGCAGGCCGCGGAACCTCGACGATCTTCGCGTCGAGGTCGATGCGCGGGGAGACGAAGTCGTCGCCGGCGTACTGCTCGAGGATGCCGCGCGAGCACGCCTCGTTCTTGCGGACCTTGTGCTCGACCACGCCGAAGGTCGTCTCACGGACCGCGGCCTCGGCGAGCTCGCGCGCGTGGTCGTAGGCGACATCGGCCACCGCCCGCACGATCCGCTGGACGTCCGCTGCCGAGTAGGTGGCGTAGGCACGAGCGGCCCACCGGGCACGTTCGAGCAGGTGGCCGGCCGCGGCGATGCCCGTGGCGTCTGTCGTGGTCATCGAGTCGCCTTCCGACGTGAGCTGGATGCAGCCTCGGCGGCGCGCGCGATGGCGATCGCCGTCCGGTCGAGGAGCTCCTCGACCAGGTCGGGTGTCATGAGGATGCCGGGCTTGTACTGCAGGACCCGCGGGTCGAGGGTCGAGAAGATCGCCCACACGCCCAGGTCGTAGAGCTCACGCATGACGTACTTGGCGCCCTCGGGGTGGTTGAACTCCAGGCCCAGCACGACCCCGTTCTGCCGGATGCCGACGAACCAGTCGGGGAGCTCGGCCTGGATCTCGCGCAGCCGTGTGCCGACCGCGTCCGCGATGTAGTGCACCATCGAGCGGACGGCAGGTCGCTGGCTGATCTCCAGCACCTTCAGCGCAGCGACGCACCCGAGCTCGGAGCCGCCGAACGTGGAGATGTGCCCGAAGCCGTCCTCGTACAGCCAAGCGCCGGCCCGCTCGCTGAGCAGCGCGGCGGTGATCGGATAGACGCCGCCGGAGAGGCCCTTGCCCGTGACGATGATGTCCGGCTCGATGTCGTCCTTGGTGATGCACCAGAGCTCACCGGTCCGCATCAGCCCCGTCTGGACCTCGTCGGCGATGTAGAGCGCGTCGTACTTCTCGCAGAGCGCCTTGACCGCGCGGAGGTAGCCCGGTTCCGGCAGCGGGAACCCGTACGTCGCCGGGATCGACTCCATGATCACCGCGGCCACGTCCCGTCCTCGCAACGCCGCCTCCATGGCCTCGAGGTCGTTGAACGGGACCTGCGGGAACTCCTCGGGCCGGTCGGCGAGGAACAGCTTCGCGAACCTGTCGTCGCCGGTCGCGACCGCCAGGCCGGTGTGGCCGTGGTAGGCCTTGATGATCGAGACGATCTTGCGCTTCTGGGTCGCGTGCCGAGCACTCTTGAGCGCGATGTCGATGGCCTCGCCGCCTCCGGAGCCGAAGGCGACCTTGGTGATGCTCGCCGGAGCGCTCTCGACCAGGGCCTCGGAGAGCGCGGCGCGCGCCATGGAGGGGAAGTGGTGGTTGCCGACGTCGAAGTGGTCCATGGCCGCCTTGACCGCGCCCATCACCTCCGGGTTGCGGTGGCCGAGGTTGTAGGTCCCCCCGTTGAGGTGGACGTCGATCAGCCGACGCCCGTCCATGTCCCAGAGCAGGTAGTCCTCACGGCGGTCGATCACCAGATCGATGCCGCTGTCGGTCCAGAACTGTGTCTTGTCCGGGTTCCAGTACTGCTTCGACTTCTCCAAGACCTCGGCCTTGGAGTCGAAGCTGAACACGTCGTAGTCGTGCATTCGCCATCCCACCAGGTCTGCCGCCGGCCGATCGCTCGGCCCGGCGGTTCGGGCGCTTCATTCGAGGATCATCCTGATTTGGTCTGACCATTCCTGTCAATGGTTTGTTACAAGAAAATGTTTTCCTGCCAAAGGTCTTGATTTGGTCGGTCCAAAGGGACCACGATGCGACCGCCCAGTGAGCCAGCTCACGTCCGCGACAGTGCGGGCGCGGGACCGAGAGGAGAACCCATGTCCATCGAGGAGGAGGCGCAGGTGCCCACGGCGCCGGCGGGGTCGTCCGACCCGACGAGCCAGGCCGGCGTGCAGCGGCTCAAACCCAACGCGGTCGGGCTCGTCGGAGTCATCTTCATGGCGGTCGCGACAGCTGCGCCGATCACGGCCATGGTCGGCAACGTGCCGATCGCGATCGGCTTCGGCAGCGGCGCGAACGCACCTGCCGACTACCTCGTCGCCACGATCGTGCTGGGTCTGTTCGCCCTCGGATACTCGGCGATGGCCAAGCACATCACGGCCACCGGCGCCTTCTACGGCTTCATCTCCCACGGACTGGGCCGGATCGTCGGCATGGGCGCAGGAGCGCTGACCTCGCTCGCGTACGTCGTCTTCGAGGCGTCGCTGGTCGGCATCTTCTCGTTCTTCGCGAAGGGGTTCTTCGCCGAGCACCTCGGCATGGACATCTCGTGGATCTGGTACGCCCTGCTGGCTCTCGGGGTGAACGCGCTGCTCACCTACTACGACATCAACCTCACCGCGAAGGTCCTCGGCGTCTTCCTGGTGACCGAGATCGTCATGCTCGGCGCAATGGCCGTCTCCATCTTCGTCAACGGCGGCGGTCCCCAGGGCTGGTCGCTCGGCTCCCTCAACCCGGTCAACGCCTTCCACGGCCTGTCCGGCAACGTCGCCGACGTGAGCCACCCCGGAGCCACGATCGCCGTCGCCGGCTCGGCGGGCATCGGCCTGTTCTTCGCGTTCTGGTCGTGGGTCGGGTTCGAGTCCACCGCGATGTACGGCGAGGAGTCGCGCAACCCGAAGAAGATCATCCCCCGTGCCACGATGCTCTCGGTCCTGGGCATCGGGATCTTCTACGTCATCGTCAGCTGGTCCGCCATCGTCGGCACCGGCCCGCAGAACGCGGTGGCCCTCGCCCAGGACACCAACGTGGCGGGCGACATCTTCTTCGGCCCGGTACGCCAGCACCTCGGGGAGTGGGCCGTCGTGGTCTTCCAGTTCCTCCTGATGACCGGCTCCTACGCCTGTGGCATGGCCTTCCACAACTGCGCGTCCCGCTACATCTACGCGATCGGTCGCGAGGACCTGATCCCCGGCTTCGGCCGCACGCTCGGGGCTGCGCACCCGCGGCACGGCTCGCCGTACTTCGCCGGTTTCACCCAGACCGCGATGGCGACGGCCATCGTCGGCTTCTTCTTCCTGACCGGCCGCGACCCATACGGTCAGCTGTACGGCCTGATGGCCATCATGGGCACCACCGCGATCCTCATCGTGCAGGCCCTGGCCGCGTTCTCCTGCGTCTCGTACTTCCACGTGCTGAAGAAGCACCCCGAGACGGCGAACTGGTTCCGGACCCTCGTCGCGCCGCTGATCGGCGGCATCGGCATGGTCTACGTGATCTACCTGCTCATCGAGAACGCCGGCTTCGCCGCCGGCAGCGCCGCGAACGACATCATCTTCAAGATGTCCCCGTGGGTCGTCGGCGTGGCCGGCATCGGCGGCATCGGTTTCGCCCTGTGGGCACGCAAGTTCGCCCCCGAACGGTTCGAGATCATCGGTCGCGTCGTTCTCGACGACACCCAGGAACGCATCTGACCAGGAAGCGCTCGTACGTCGCCCGCAGGCCCCTTCCCGGGGCCGCGGGCGCACGTCGTGTCGGACGTTGCGCGCGACAACGCGGCGATGCAGCACTACCGTCGTGATGAACAGATCGCAGGAGCTCGCGGCACCCTGCTCGACGCGTACGCTGGAGTACGTCAGGAGGAGCGTCCCATGGGCAACGTCGTCTCGCCCGTCGACCTGATCGCCGACATCGCGGCGATCTGCGCCGAGCCCGCGCCCGCCGCCGACCGCGCAGCGGCGGTGCTCGAGCGGCTGCACAGGGCGATCCCCTTCGAGGCGGCCGCGCTCGCGGCGTACGACCCGGTCGAGCGCACCCACGTCACCGTTTCGGCAGTCAACTACGAGGACACGGTCCTCACCTACCTCAACGAGGGCTTCGTCTCCGAGGACCCCGCGTGGCAGACGATGCGCTACCGCAACCCCACGCCGTTGCGCTGGTGCGACATCCCCGGCTACCAGGCGATGTTCAGCGCCCACGAGGTGCTCATGCCGGCAGGGTTCCGCGAGGGCAGCACCACCTGCATGTTCACCCGCGACGGCCGCTACACGGGCGCGCTGCACCTCAACTCCGACACTCCCCTCCCGATCAGCGACAGTGCCGTCGACGTGCTCGCGGCGCTGCAGCGGGTCATCGCGCCGGTCGTCGACGCGCTGGCCCCGGCCGCGCTCCCGAGCTGGCGACAGCTGGTCGCCGACGCGGACGCGTCCGCGATGATGACCCTCGACGGGCACCTGGTCGACCTCGACGACGGCCAGCGGGGGGAGATCCTGGCCGACGGAGCACCGCTGGCCCGCGAGCTCGTCGCCCTCGGCCCCGACGGCCTTCCGCACCGCTACTTCTGGACGAGTCGGGACGGGCGCTGCCACGAGGTCCGGCTCACCCGGTTGGCGGGAGGCACCGTCGTGACGGTGCGCCGCGCCGGAGCACCGCACAGCCTCAGCCCGCGCGAGGTCGAGGTCCTGAGCCTCCTCGCCGAAGGGCTGGCCAATCCCGAGATCGCCCGGGTCCTGTCCCTCAGCCCGCGAACGGTGGCGACCCACGTCGAGCACATCCTCGCCAAGCTCGGTTGCGCGACCCGTGTGGCAGCGGCGAGCAAGGCGGTGGCCGAGGGGATCGTCCCGATCCCGGTCCTCGACCACCGCCCTCTCCACTGATCCTCCCGCGTCCGGACGAGCGGCTCAGCCGACCGTGACCGGGGTGCCGATCGACCAGCCCCCGTCGACCATCAGGTTCTCGCCGCAGATGTGGTCGGCGAGCGAGCTGCTGAGGAACAGCACCGCGTTCGCGATGTCCTGGGGTACCGCCCAGCGCCCGCGCGGCGTCTGCGCGGCGAGCGCGCTGTGCGTCGCCTCGTCGTACAGGGCCGTCATCTGGGTCTCGACGAAACCGGGCGCGACGGCGTTGACGTTGATGCCTTCGGCCGCGTAGTCGAGGCCGACCTGCCGGGTGAAGTTCGCGACGGCGCCCTTGCCGGCGCAGTACGCCGCGAAGCCCGGGTTGCCGCGGAACGCGCTGATCGAGCTGATGTTGACGATCTTGCCCGGGCGGTGCGCCGCTCGCAGCCCCCGCACCATCGCCCGCGTGCAGTAGAAGGTGCCGTGCACGTTGACGTTGAACTGCGAGTGCCAGGTGTCGTCGTCGGTCTCGTCGACCGAGCCCTCGCGGAGGATGCCCGCGTTGTTCACCAGGATGTCGAGACCACCGGTGCGCTCGACGAGGTCGGCGAAGACCGCGTCGACGTTGCGGCTCGAGGTGACGTCAAGCCGGACGAACTCGGCCTTGCCGCCCTGGGCGCCGATCAGGTCGACGGTCGAGTCGCCGCCCTCGCGCGCCTCCTCGGTGAGGTCGGCGACGTACACCGTGGCACCCGCCTCGGCCAGTGTCAGCGCGATCGCCCGGCCGATGCCCGATGCACCGCCCGTGACCACCGCGAACTTCTCGTTGAGGTCGATCATGGGAGTTCCTTTCACTCGTTGACGCCGCACCAGTCGAGTGCGAGCGCTGCGTAGGTGCGGGCGGCGGTGTGCACCTCGTCGATGAGGCAGTACTCGTCGTCGGCGTGCGCCACCCGGAGGTCGCCGGGCCCGTAGCTGATCGACGGGATGCCGGCGGCGGTGAGGAAGCTGCAGTCCTCGACCGCGCAGAAACCCGCCACCTGCGCCGGGCCCTGGTACGGCGTGTTCCCGGCGACCAGCTCGTGCGCCGACGCGACCGCAGCCGTGATGTCGTGGGCCGCCGGACCGGGGTCGTTCGCCGGCCAGTTGAGCTTCCACTCCACGACCGGCGGGTTCTCGCGCAGCCAGCCGTCGGTGCGCGCGATCGCGTCGATCTGGGCCTGCACCTCCGCCTTGACGACCTCAGGGTCGTCCTGGGGCGGGTACCAGATGCAGTACTCGATGGTCATGTACTCGGAGAGGATGAACGGCACGAGCACGCCGTGCGGGCCACCCTGCACAACACCCGGGTGGATCGTGAAGTGACCCGGGGCGAACAGCGGGTGGGTCTTGGTGAAGGCCCACTCGTCCTCGAGCCGTCGCATCGCCTCGAAGACGAGCATCCCCTTGTCGATCGCATTGACCCCGACGGCACTGCCGCCACCGCCGGCGCGGATGGTCTGCCCGCGCATGGAGGAGTGCGTCGCCTTGCCACGCACGGTGACCGAGAACCAGAGCAGGCCGGGCGTCACCGGTATGACCCCGAGGGTGGTCGGCCCGCTCGGCTCGGCGAAGACCGCCGCATCGGCGCGGTAGCCGTGATCCAGCGTGGAGCTCACTCCGCACTCGTGGTCCATGACCTCCTCGCCCACGACGGCCTGGATGATCAGGTCGCCGCGCAGCGAGACACCGGCCCGCTCGAGGGCTTTGACCGCGAAGGCCTGGGCGACCAGACCCGCCTTCATGTCGCTCGCGCCGCGGCCCCAGATCCGGTCGCCGTCGATCCGCCCGGAGAACGGCGTACCACTCTCCCAACGGTCGGGGTTGCCCGGAGGTACGACGTCGACGTGCCCGTTGAAGATCAGCGACCTGCCGCCGCCGGAGCCCTTCAGCGTGCCGACCGCGTTGTCACGCCCCGGCTCGACCGCCCAGGTCTCGACGTCGGCGCCGGCGTCCTGGTAGACCTCCGCGACCAGCCGCGACACCCGCCCCTCGAGGCCGACGACGTCGTCGTACACCTGGCCGGGGTACTTCGGGTTGACGCTCGGGATTGCGATGACCTCCGAGAGGGTGCGGACCATGTCCTCCTTGAGTGCGTCGACGGCGTCGAGGACCCGGTCGGCCGTCGTGCGCTCGTGGGTTGTCTCGGTCATGACAGATTCCTTTCTCGAGATGGTCGGTCGATCAGCGCTGGGCGGCGGCGAGCGGACGCTTCGAGCCGGACCGGCCGGCCTCGAAGAGCTCGTCGATGCGAGCACTCTCGACGCGGTCGTTCGGCCGGGCGAGGCTGAGGACGACGTACACCACGAGGTTCACGCCGAGGGCGAGGACACCGCTGGTGAGGCTGCCCAGGCCGGGCATGTCGTCGGGGTACTTCCACGTCAGCACCGCGGCCGTCACGAATCCGATGACCATCGAGGACAGGGCCGCCAGACGCGTGCCCCGCTTCCAGAACAGGCCGAGGAACATCGGCACGGCCAGCTGGACGATGCCCTGGTAGGACATCTGCGCGAGGAGCTGGAGCCGCGGGTAGTTGAAGGCGAGGTAGGCCACGACGGCCGAGGCGCCCATGTAGAAGACCATCGAGCCCTTGGCCAGGACCTTCAGCTGGAAGTCGCTGCGCGGCGAGATGACGTGGACGATGTCGTTGGCGATCTGCGCACCGCACACCTGCACGCATCCGTCGATCCAGCCCATGCTCGCGGCCAGCACGATCACCAGCGCCATGCCGAGCAGCCACTGGCCGCCGCGGTCGTAGAGCACGCTGAACCAGCCGTCCTGCGGCGCGGCCGCGACGTCGACGACGGACGCGGCAGCGAGGGCCACCAGGGTCAGCATCAGGTAGAAACCGCCCGCGACGAACATCGTCTGCAGGGTGCCCTTCTTGACGCTGCGGACGCCCTTGGCGGTGTAGATCCGCTGGTAGCTGGTCGGCCAGCAGAGCGAGCCGATGACACCGGTGGCGATGAGCGAGAAGAGGTACCAGGGGCCATAGGTCCCCCCGTCGCCAGGAACCCGGAGCAGGCCGTCGGACAGGTGGCCGATGGCGCCGAAACCGCCGGAGTGGGCGGGACCGAACAGGATGCCGAGGCAGACGAGCGCCGACAGGCCGTAGGCGACCAGGCCCTGCACCAGGTCGGTGATGACCAGGCCGCGCATGCCCATCTGCACGGTCCAGAACTGACGGACCGCGATGACCGCCACGCCCACGATCAGGCAGGTGGTCACGGACCAATGCCCGAAGCTGGCGAACCGGAAGATCAGGCCCATCGCCTGCATACCGAGCACGATCCACGGGAACAGGCAGACCACGCCGATGGCGCTCGCGATCACCCGGACCGCCTTGGAGTCGTAGCGCAGGCCGAGCATGTCGGGCTGGGTGCGCAGGTCGTACCGCTTGCCCCACAGCCAGGCCTTCTCCGCCATCAGGTACATCGCGGTGACGCCGAGCAGCGAGTAGGCCAGCGCGTAGAAGCCGAGCACGCCGGCGGACACGCTCAGGCCGAAGAAGGCGGTGTACGTCGCGCCGGGCCACCACGAGTTCGTGTACGACATCGCGATGAACCAGCTGCCGAAGGAGCGGCCGCCGACCGCGTAGTCGGTGAACGACTTGGCGCCGCGGTTGGTGGCGTAGAGGACGCCGATGATGAGCACGAAGAACGCGGCCAGCAGGCCCAGGGTCACGGCCATCGAGCCGTGCATGGTGGTCATCGCGCGACCTCGTCGTACTCGTCGCCGACCTCGCCGCGGATGTTCTCGAAGACCCACAGCAGGCTCACTGCGGCCACCGCGAGCAGGGCGTCGACGATCCAGTACAGGACGCTGACCGGTACCCCGAGGACGAGCGTGGCGTGGCCGCTGCCGGCCAGGTAGAACGGCGGCGCGACGGCCAGCAGGATGCTGGTGCCGAAGAGGGCCCAGAAGATGCCCATCTTCGTCCTGCTCGACATTGATCTGATGGCTGATGTCATTGGAACCTCCGAAGCACGGAACTGAGTTCCTGCGAACGTAAGCTCCGGCGACCCCGCTCCGGCATCGGTCGGAATGCGCGAATCACCCGCCCTCCGCCCCTCGGGAATCCGTCAATTGACGGATGCCGCGAGGCGGTCGACGGGTGATTCGATGCAGGGCTCTCCTGGTGGGCTCAGCCGTCGGTGCGCGACCGCAGCCCCAGCACCCCCGCCGAGATGCAGGCCAGGGCGACGGCGGCGGTGAACCACGGGAACACCGCGGCCAGGCCCCAGGTCGTGGCGGCCCAGCCGGCGAGGATAGTGGGGACGGCCATGGCGCCGTACGCGAGCAGGTAGTACGCCGACATGACCTCGCCGCGGCGGCCGGCCGGCACGACGCCGCCGAGGTGGCGCAGCGATCCACCGAACGCGAGTCCGAACGCGAGCCCCATGATCACCGCCGCGCCGGCCACCAGCACCGGCCGGTGGGTGTCGAGCGCGGCGACGCTCAGGCCGAGGGCGGCGGCCGTGGTGAAGTCGCCGATGATCGCGGCCCGGCGCGGGACGAGCCGGCCTCCGAACGCCTGGCTCACCGCGGCGGCGCCCGCCATCGCGGCGACCACGAGGCCGCCGAAGACGAGGCTGTGCATGCCGGTCTTCTGCCCGGCGAACGCGGGGAACAGCGACAGGTAGACCCCGAGCACCGACCACGCCGCCATCACGCCGAGCACCGAGAACCGGAAGTCCGCCCGGATGCTCGCCGGTACGCCGGGGCGGGCGATCCGCAGCGGCGCGGACCCGCGCCCGGCGTGCGGCTCGGGGACGCCCAGCAGCGCGAACAGCAGGACGAGGACGACCAGCGCGACGACGGCGTACGGCGTCACGAGCGGGTCGGGCGCGTACTGCGCGAGGAGCGCGGCGCCGAGGATCGTGACCGCCATGCCGACGTTGAACATGATCCCGGTCAGGTGGCCGCTGCGGGCTCCGTGCTCCGGACGCAGGTCGAGGAGAGCGGCGGAGCCGACCACGACCGTCGTACCGACGGCGGCGCCGTGCAGGGCACGGGCCACGATGAGCGCGGCCACGCCGTGGGCCGTCATGAACACGGCCAGCCCGACGATCATCGCGACGACCGCACCGACGAGCAGCGGCTTGCGGCCGACCCGGTCGGACACGACGCCGGCGAGCAGGACCGCCGCGAGGGCGCCGAAGGCGTAGACCGCGAACACGACGGTCGTGGTGATCGGCGCGAGCTGGAACTTGGCCTCGTAGAGCCCGTAGAGCGGCGCCGGTGCACCGGAGACGCCCAGGGCGACGGCCATCAGCGCGATGAACAGGGGGTACGCCGGAACAGCCCGCGCCCGGCGGATGGAGAGCGTGCTCATGGGAATGCCTCTCGTCCGGATGGTGTTCGATGGGTGTCGAACCACGACACAGACGACAAGTTCGATCACCATCGAACTATTCCGAGGAGGGCATGATGCGTGCCACGGATCCGGCCAGCGACCTGAGCAGGGACAGCGAGCTGACCCCGGTCGCCGGCCTGCAGGACGTGCTCGCCGCGCTCGCCGACCCGGTCCGGCTCGAGATGGTGCGCCGCCTGGCCGGCACCGACGGTCCGGTCGCCTGCAGCGCCCTCTACGACGGCATCGGCAAGTCCACCGCGAGCCACCACTTCAAGACGCTGCGCGAGGCCGGCGTCATCCAGCGGGTCGTCATCGGCGGCAACACCCACCAGCGGCTGCGCCGCGAGGACGTCGAGGCGGCGTACCCAGGCGTGCTGTCCGCGATCGTCCGCGCCGCCGACTGACGGCACGAATTACGTATCAACCCGGTGACCTCCGGGGTCCTTCCCTCGTTGACTCGGCACGACGCGCCCGAGCACCCAGGAAGGCGGACCGTCATGAGCACCCAGACCGACACCACGACGGTCAGCCGCATCCGCACGATGCTGCTCGAGCTCGCCCGCAGCGAGGAGGCCCTCGCCGCGGACGAGCTGGCGGCGACGCCGTACTGGTCCTCGACGCCGGCCACGGTCGTCGGCCACCGCGACGCGGCCGCCGCGCTGCGCTCGGCGGCCGACCTGCTCATCGCCGGCTGACCCCGAAGACTCCGCTCCCTCCGGCAACACCACCGATCCCCGGCCCTCGACGAGGACCGGGGATCGGCGCGTTGCGGGGTACGTCGGCATCAGTCGAGCAGGGCCGTGACCGTGCCGGCGGCGACGGTGCGCCCACCCTCACGGACGGCGAACCCCAGACCGACCTCCATCGCGACCGCCTTGCCGAGCTGGACGACCACCGCGGCCGTGTCGCCCGGCATGACCACGTCCCGGTCCTGCAGCTCGATCGCCCCGGAGACGTCGGTCGTCCGGATGAAGAACTGCGGACGGTAGTCGGCCGCGAACGGCGTGTGCCGGCCACCCTCCGCCGCGCTCAGCGCGTGCAGGTCCGCGGCGAAGCGCGCGTGCGGCGTCACCGAGCCCGGGACGACGAGCACCTGGCCACGGCGTACGTCCTCGCGGCGGACGCCACGCAGCAGGACCGCAGCGTTGTCGCCGGCCTGGACCTCGTCGAGCGTGCGGCCGAACGTCTCCAGCCCGGTCGCCACGCTCGCGACGGTCGGGCCGAGACCCACGACCTCGACCGCGTCGCCCACCCGCAGCGTGCCGCGCTCGACCGCACCGGTCACGACCGTCCCGCGACCGCTGATGGTCAGGACGTTCTCGATCGGCATCAGGAACGGGTCGCCGACCGAGCGCTGCGGCAGCGGCACGTAGTCGTCGACGGCCTGGAGCAGGTCGAGGACGGACTGCGTCCACCGCGGGTCGCCCTCGAGCGCCTGAAGCGCCGAGACGCGGACGACGGGCACCTCGTCGCCGGGGAACCCGTACTCGCCGAGGAGCTCGCGCACCTCGAGCTCGACCAGGTCGAGCAGCTCCGCGTCCTGCACGGCGTCGGACTTGTTGAGCGCGACGACCAGGTACGGCACGCCCACCCGCCGCGCGAGCAGCACGTGCTCGCGGGTCTGCGGCATCGCGCCGTCCTGCGCGGACACGACGAGGATCGCGGCGTCCACCTGGGCGGCGCCGGTGATCATGTTCTTGACATAGTCGGCGTGCCCGGGCATGTCGACGTGGGCGTAGTGACGGGTCGCCGTCGCGTACTCGACGTGGGCGATGTTGATGGTGATCCCCCGCTGGACCTCCTCCGGCGCCCGGTCGATGCCGGCGAAGGCGACGAAGGTGTTCTGGTCCGGGTCGGCGTCCGCGAGCACCTTGGTGATCGCGGCGGTCAACGTGGTCTTGCCGTGGTCGACGTGTCCCATCGTCCCGATGTTGAGGTGCGGCTTGGTGCGCACGAACTGGCTCTTGGCCATGGTGGTGCTTCCTGTGAGTCGGTACGTCGGCGTACGACGGATGCGCGGCGGCGTGCCGACGGTGCCGCCCGCCCGGGGCCGGAGGAAGGACGACCCTCCTCCTTCAGCCCCGCTGGAACGGGAGGAGGGTCAGCGTCGCGCGCCGGCCGCCGGGATGATCGCGATGGCCGCATCCGCGCAGGGCTCGACGCCCGACAGGAGACCTGCCGGGAGAGCGGTGCGGGCGGCGTGCATGGCCAGGACGGTACGGCGACGGCCGGCCGGCTCGCCACCGGTTTTGCGGCTCCTGCGCGCGCCCTTGACCAGCGGTGTAATGATGATTACATGATTACAAACGAACTCGCGGAGCGGGTGCGCGGCTGGTTCACCGGCCGCCTCCCCGAGGACTGGACGAGCGCGGCACCGCGGATCACCGTGGACCGCGAGGAGATCACGGTGGTGCTGACGATCGCCGACGCGAACGTGACGGACGACGCCTCGCCCGCCGAGGCGGCCGAGACGCGGGCCGGACGTGCGCGGGCGTTCCGCGAGAACACCCGCGAGGCGCGGATGGAGATCGCCCGCGAGGCCCAGCACCGCTTCGAGCGCAAGGTGTCGTGGGGCGTCGTGGTCGGGGAGCACGAGGAGCTGTGGACCCACGTCGCGGCGCCGGTGATGACCCGGCTTCGGCAGCCCCAGCGGCTGGTGCTCGACACCCTGGTCGAGGCCGGCGTCGCGAAGTCCCGCGCCGACGCCCTGGCGTGGTGCGTGCGCCTGGTCGGCCAGCACCAGGACGAGTGGCTGGAGCAGCTGCGCACCGCGATGCAGTCGGTCGCCGACGTACGGAAGAACGGGCCGCAGGCCTGACGAGCGGAGAAGGCTAGGGTGCGGCCATGCCGCACCTGACCGCCGAGCATCGCGCCTGGATCGACGAGGCGGTACGCCGGGTCGAGGCCGACGCGCAGCGGTCGGCCGACACCCACCTGCACGCCGTGGCGCTGCCGGGCGGCAGCGACGTCCAGCTGTACCTGAAGGACGAGTCGGTCCACCCCACCGGATCGCTCAAGCACCGGCTCGCGCGGTCGCTGTTCCTCTACGCGCTCTGCAACGGGTGGCTGCACGCCGGCTCCACGGTGGTCGAGGCGTCGTCGGGCTCGACCGCCGTGTCCGAGGCCTACTTCGCGCGGCTCCTGGGCCTGCCGTTCGTGGCCGTGATGACCTCCTCGACGTCGCCGGAGAAGGTCGGCCTGATCGAGTGGTACGGCGGCCGCTGCCATTTCGTCGACACCCCCTCCGAGGTGTACGACGCCGCGCGCGACCTCGCCGCCGAGCTCGGCGGCCACTACATGGACCAGTTCACCTACGCCGAGCGGGCGACCGACTGGCGCGGCAACAACAACATCGCGGAGTCGATCTTCGACCAGCTCTCCCGCGAGCTGCACCCGGTGCCGGCCTGGATCGTGGTGTCCGCCGGCACCGGCGGCACGTCCGCGACGATCGGCCGCTACCTGCGCTACCGCCGGCTCCCCACCCGGCTGCTCGTCGCCGACCCCGAGGGCTCGGCCTTCTACCAGGGCTGGCTCGACGACACCTCGACCGCGGAGGCGCGTGGCTCGATGATCGAGGGAATCGGACGCCCCCGGGTGGAACCCTCGTTCGTCGGCGGGGTCGTGGACGACATGGTCCGGGTGCCCGACGCCGCGTCGATCGCAACCATGCGCTGGCTCTCCGAGCGGCTCGGCCGCAAGGTCGGCCCGTCCACCGGCACCAACGTCTGGGCGGCGCTCGGCGTCATGGCCTCGATGCGGTCGCGCGGCGTCGAGGGGTCCGTGGTCACGCTGCTCTGCGACGCGGGCGAGCGCTACCTGTCGTCGTACTACGACGACGCGTGGGTGGCGGCGAAGGGCATCGACCTGGCGCCGTACGCGACCGCGCTGGCGGCGTACGACGCGAGCGGCGAGCTGGCCGTTCCGTAGCCGTCAGCGGTCGCGGGCGTCGTGGTCGCGCAGCCGCGCGAGCATCCGGTTGTAGGCCTCGAGCGCCTCGTCGCTGTCGGCGTCCACCAGGCCCGCGTCGACGTCGGCGCCGCTCTGCTCGACGTGGCTGATCAGCGTGGCGCGGCGCGCGCCCTCCATCCAGCTGCCCGTCATGTTCTGCCGCTTCGACGGCGACGTGACCGCGCTGATCATGATGCCGACGGCGACGATCATCATCAGGCCGTCACCCGCCGCCCACATCAGCCCACCGGCGACGTGGACGTCGTCGACCGCGGCCAGCGCCCAGTCCGGCCGCATCCCCAGCATCACCGGGAACGGCGCGTGGTTCGTCTGCAGCAGCACCACCCCGACCAGGGTGTCGGGCACCATCGCGATGAACAGCAGGATCAGCCGGAACAGGTACGACGGGTTCGACCCGATCGGCTCCTCGCCCATCAGCGGCAGGAAGAACAGGAACCCGGCGACGACGTACAGGACCTGCTCGGAGGTCATCAGCCAGGCGTGCTGGGCCATCTGGTCCATGAAGCCGGTGAGGTGGGTGGCGACGATCGTGCCGGCGTACACGACCATGCCGGTGGCGGGCTGGGAGATCCAGCTGAGCGGGAAGCGACGGAGCTCGGCGCGCAGCCGCTCCTGGCGCGCGGGCGGCAGCGCCTCGACGATCACCGTGACGGGGTGCCCGAGGACGAGCAGGGCCGGCACCACCATGATCAACGTGAGGTGCAGGACCATGTGCATCCAGAACAGCGACATGGCGTAGGCGCCGACCGCCGACGCGACGGTCACCCACAGCAGTGCCGCGCCCCCGATGAAGCAGGCGACTCGCCAGCCGCGCACGGTGGACGCGGCGCCCGCGCGGCGGCGGGCGTAGAGGTACGCCGCGACCAGCAGCAGGCAGGCCGCCAGCCAGCCGGGCTCGAGCTGCCAGGTGCCGGCGAACCGGCCCCAGGTCAGCTGCGGCAGACCGCCACCCATGTCCATGCCGCCCATATCCATGCCGTCCACTGCGCCTCCGCCTCACTCGTGCTCGCGACCAGCATCTCCCCCGGCGCTGGCGATCACTTCGCCGGCGTGCGTGTGACGTCACCGACCCGGGCGCCTGCTGCAGGATGGAGCAGTGAGCGAACCCCTGCTGCCGCACCCCATCACGGGCGAGCTGTTCGACTCGCCGGTGACGCCGGGCACCGGGTGGCCGGACGAGCCGGCCACCGAGCAGACGCCCGTGGCGAGGACCGCGGCCCAGGTACGCCGCCTCGCGCGCGGCGCCGACCTGGCCGAGCTCGACGCCAGGATCAGCGTCTGTCGCGCGTGCCCGCGACTGGTCCGGTGGCGGGAGGACGTGGCGCGGACCAAGCGGGCGTCGTACGCCGGCGAGCCCTACTGGGGACGTCCCGTCCCCGGCCTCGGCCCGGCCAGCGCCGGCATCCTGGTCGTCGGCCTCGCCCCGGCTGCGAACGGCGCCAACCGCACCGGCCGGCTGTTCACCGGGGACCGCAGCGGCGACTGGCTGTTCGCGTCGCTCCACCGCGTGGGGCTGGCGACGCAGGGCACCAGCGCGCACGCCGGCGACGGCCTCGAGCTGATCAACACCCGGATGGTCGCCACCGTGCGGTGCGCGCCGCCCCAGAACGCGCCGACCACCACCGAGCGCGACACGTGCTCACCGTGGATCGAGGCGGAGCTCCGCCTTCTCGCCGACCACGTCCGCGTGGTCGTGGCGCTCGGCGGCTACGGCTGGGACGCCACGCTGCGTGCGTACGCCGCTCTCGGCTGGCAGGTCGCCCGCCCGAAGCCGCGCTTCGGCCACGGCGCCGAGGCCACGCTCACCGGCGACGGACGATCGGTGACCCTCCTCGGCTGCTACCACCCCAGCCAGCAGAACACCTTCACCGGCCGCCTCACCGAGCCGATGCTCGACGCCGTGCTCCACCGCGCCGCCGTGCTGGGCGCGGGGTCCGACGCCGACACCTCTCAGTAGTACCAGGGGATCGCGTTCCCGCTTGACGCTCGAAGTCAGCGATTGACGTCGATGTCCGTCTGACCTGCGGAAACGTTTCACTCGATGACGAGCCCTGACGGCCGGTGATGATCCTGCTGTGCACAGTTTGTGCGCAGTAGCGAGGCTGCCGCGGGTGACGGCTACTCGATTCCGGTTGCACTGGACTCGTCGTCGTGCGGTCGGGGAAGCAGTAGCGTGAACCTGGTTGTGGGCGCTGAGGCGTAGATGAGGCGGCCACCCAGATCGGTGGCAAGGGACCGCGCAAGGGGAAGGCCAAGGTTGGCTCCCTCGGGTGGGGGCCATGTGGTCACCCCTGTTCCTTCGTCGGTGACATCGATGGCGATGGTGCCGCCAGCGGGACGTGCGACCAGGCTGACGACTCCGCTTCCGTGGCGGTAGGCGTTGTCGAGGAGCACCTGCAAGATCTGCCGCAGGGCGGCCGGCGATGCGGCGGCTCGGAGCACAGGATCAGCGCGGACCCGGATAGGCCGGTCGTGGGCGGCGAGCGGACCGCGCCACTGGTCAGCGAGTGCGTCGAGAACCGGCCCGGCCGACACCCCCGCGGTGCTGTGGGGCGAGCGGGCGATCGCGAGCACATCGTCCACGGTCTCGGAGAGGTGCTCGGCCATCGACAGCCCCCGCTCTGCCGCCGGCGCCAAGTCATCCGGTGTGCCCTGGAGGCCTGTCTCGAGCTCGAGGATCAGTCGCGTCAACGGCGTACGCAGCTGGTGGGAAGCGTGGGCGGCGAAGTTCCGCTCCCGTTCCAGGTGGGCACCGAGCTGATCGGCGGCCGTGGCGAGAGCAGCTGCGGTCTTGTCGATCTCGGGTACGCCGGAGCGCGGAGCTCGGGCGGCGAAGTCGCCGTCGCCGAGCGCTGCTGCCGCGGAGGCCAACCGAGCCATCGGCCGCGCCAGGCGACGTGCTTGCCAGAACGCGAAGCCTCCGGCGAGCGCGAGCGCGACAGCGGCCAGGCTGGCGAGCCCCAGCAGGCGCCGGGTGATGCTCGCGCGCACCGTCGATGTCGAGGACGAGGCCACCACAACGGCGTACACCTTCTCGTTGCTGCTCACCGGGATCGCGACGACCATCGTCCCGGGGTTGTCGGCGTCGGTCGCCGCGTGAGCATGGGCTGCCCGGACCGCGGCTTCCGAGCTGCCCGGTCCGTCACCTTGGATGAGCGTGCCGTTCGGTTCATATATGGCGATCGTGACTCCCGACGGGGCGGGCGGGAGCTCAGCCGGATCGCCGTGTTGCAGGGTCGGAGCGAGCGCGGTCGCAGCCCGCAGCGCCGAGCGCTCGAGCAGGCTGCGTTGCGTGTTGTTCGCGTCGTGCACGGTGGCGATCGTGAGCGGTACGCCGAACAGGACGGCGGCGACCACGAGCGTCGAGATGGCCACGAGCGAAATCCGCCGACTCATGACGACAGCCTCCCACCAGCAGGCGCGCCAATGATCGGCGCGAGCGCGGTATTGCCGAACGCTAACCTCACGCTGGCCTGCCGCTGACGGCCTTCGACCTAGCGTCGGTGCCATGTCCTCAACGCCTGTTCGCGTCATCCTCGGCCTGTCCCTCGCAGGGGTCCTCACCGCCGCTCTTGCGGCCTGTGGCTCGGGGAACTCGTCACCGGGCGGGCAGACGGCACCCCCGCCGGCGACCACTCCTGCGTCGACTGCGACCGGTTCGGGCGCACCGGACACCTCTCCGGCGCCGACGACCTCCAACCCCGCACCGGCCACGCACCCCACCGAGTTCAACCCTCCGGGCGACATCCCCGACAACGCGGTCTTCGTCGACCACGTCGTGGCAGGCACTCGGGTCCACTTCAGCGTGCCCGAAGGATGGGCGCAGTCCACCCATGGTGGTGTCGCTTCGTTCACCGACCACTTCAACAGCATCGCGATACAGGTCCTCTCGGCTGCCCAGGCCCCGACCCCTGCCTCGGCAAGGAGTACAGACGTTCCGCAGTTGCGTGGCAGCCAGCCGCAGTTCCAGCTCACCGATGTCGACACCGTCACCCGCAAGGGCGCCGGGACGGCGGTACGGATCCGCTACCTGATCGACTCCAAGCCCGACCCGGTCACGGACAAGGTCGTCCGTGATGCGGTCGAGCGCTACGAGTTCTGGCGCCGGGGACAGGAAGCGGTACTGACCCTCACCGGTCCGCAGAACGCGGACAACGTGGACCCGTGGCAGATCGTCAGCGACTCGGTGGCCTGGAAGTGACCACCACGCACCCTTCCGCGACCACCACCATGACTGCCGCGGCGACTGGGGCTGCAACCGCCGACCGGTCGCCGGTCCTGGAGGCCAAGAACCTGTACCGGTTCTACCGGGCCGAGGAGGAGGAGACGCTCGCGCTTCAAGGGGTGACCCTGGAGATCCATGCTGGGGAACTGGTGGCGATCTCGGGACCGTCAGGCTCGGGAAAGTCGACCTTGCTGGGTTGCCTCGCAGGAACCGACGAGCCCTCAGGTGGGACCGTCTGGATCGCCGGAGAACGGATCAGCGGCCGTTCCGAGGCCGCGCGCGCGTCGCTGCGCGCCCGTTCGATCGGCACCATGTCTCAGTCAGGCGATCTCTTCGACCACCTCACCATGCTCGGCAACATCCGCCTCGCGCAGAGCCTGGTCCGCGGCAAGAGCCCCGACGCATCGGCGCTCCTTGCGCAGCTGGGTCTGGAACGCCGTACACACGCCTACCCCGACCAGCTCTCCGGGGGAGAGCGGGCACGCGCCGCCCTTGCCGTGGCGATGGCGAACAAGCCTCGGGTGCTGCTCGCCGACGAACCGACAGGGGAACTTGATCAGGCCACCGAAGAACGTCTCCTTCGCCTGCTGCGCGGGCAGGCCGACGCCGGATGCGCCGTCCTGGTCGCGTCGCACAGTGCGGCGGTCGCCGCTACAGCGGACCGCAACCTCCGACTGTCAGAAGGTCGACTCGCATGACCACGTCCGCCGTTGCCCCACCGACAGCTCCGCTGGTCTCCTGCGACCGGGTCGGACGCACCTACGGACGCGGAGAACGTGCCGTCGTCGCCCTCCACGCGGTCACCTGTGGCGTGACGCCCGGAAGCAGGGTCGCCCTCACCGGGCCGTCCGGCTCGGGCAAGTCGACCCTCCTGCAACTGATGGCGGGACTCGACCACGCCACGTCCGGCGTGCTCGACTGGCCGGCATGGGGAACGAGCCCGTTCGGCCACCCCGAGCGGGCCGGCCTCGTGTTCCAAGAACCCAGCCTGATCCCATCGCTGACCGCGCTGGAGAACGCGGCGTTCCCACTCCTGATCCGCGGCGAGGCCCCTGGACCTGCGCTCGAACAGGCCGCGGCAGCGCTGCGGCTGCTCGGGCTGTCTCCGGTCGAGCAGCACACACCCGACGAGCTCTCCGGCGGGCAGGCCCAACGTGTCGCCGTGGCTCGGGTGATCACCTCGCACCCGGCCTTGATCCTGGCCGACGAACCGACCGGGAAGCTCGACCGCCACAACGGGTCTCTCGTCGTCGAGCAGCTCGTGGCCGCGGCCGAGCACGTGGCGGCGGGACTGGTCATCGCTACCCACGACCCCGCGATCGCGGCGATCCTGGACGAGCAGTGGACCCTCCGCGACGGTGAGATGGTCGCATGATCGCCCGGTGGCTCACCGGCCTCATCCGGCGCCGGCCGGCTCGCCTCGCTGCGACCAGCGTCGGCATCGCCATCGCGGTCGCGCTCCTGGCTGGCCTCGGAGGGTTCCTCGTCGACTCCGAGCAGACCATGACGGCCCGCGCGGCAGCCGGCGTCGCCGTCGACTGGCAGGTGCAGGTCAACCCCGGCGGCGCCCCGACCGCCGTCGCTGCGCAGCTCAAGACCGATCCCCGCAACAGCTCCGCCCTCCCTGTCACCTTCGGGGACGCTGCCGGACTCCGTGCGACGACCGGCGGCACCCGACAGCAGACCGGAGCCGGCAAGGTCCTCGGTCTACCGCCCGGCTACAACGCCACTTTCCCCGGCGAGATGCGGCTGCTCGTCGGCTCCATCGACGGCCCCTTGCTGGCCCAGCAGACCGCGGCCAATCTCCACGCCGCCCCCGGCGACACGGTCACGATCGACGTGGCCGGAGGCAAGCACTACCGGTTCACCGTGTCCGGCGTCGTCGAGCTCCCACAGGCAGACTCTCTGTTCCAACAGGTCGGCTCGGCCGCCCAACCGGTCGCACCGCCGGACAACGTCGTCCTGCTCCCGGACCGACAGTTCGCCCAGGCCTATGCCGGTCAACCCACCGTGACCCAGCTGCATGTGGCACGCAACCACGCAGCGCTCCCGCACTCACCGAGCGCCGCCTACGCCGACGACCTGGGAGCCGCCAACAACCTCTCGGCCCGCACCGCCGGAGCGGCGACGGTCGGCAGCAACCTCGGCGCCGCGCTCGGCGCTGCACGCGAGGACGCCGCCTACGCGCGGATCCTCTTCCTGTTCCTCGCCGTGCCCGGCGCCCTGCTGGCTGCAGGCCTGACCGGGTCCGTGGTCGAGGCCGGCGCCGCACGCCGCCGTACCGAACAAGCCGCACTGCGGGCCCGCGGTGCCTCGACCGGCAAGATCATCGCCCTGAGCCTGACCGAATCACTGTTCGCCGGCGTCGTCGGAAGCGCGGTCGGACTGCTGATCGCATGGGCGACCGGATCCCGGCCGACCTTGTTCTGGGACACGCTTGCCGCCGCGGTCGGGCTCGGCGTGGCCTGCGGTGTCGTCGCGCGACCCGCGATCCGTGACGCCCGGGCACTGTCCGCGCGCCCCGACGGTTCGCGACGGAACCGTCCAGCCTGGCTCGGCTTCGGCCTCGACGTCCTGCTGATTGCCGCCGGCATCGGCGTCTACCTCCTCGCCGGCCAGAACAAGTACACGCTCGTGCTGGCTCCCGAAGGGGTGCCCACCGTGACAGCCAGCTACTGGGCCTTCCTCGGCCCCATGCTCGCCTGGCTCGGTCTGGGCATGCTGTGCTGGCGCCTGGCCGACGCGATGCTGCTCCACGGACGCCGACTCCTGACGCACCTCACCCGGCCCGCGCTCGGGGCCCTGGCACCGGCCGCCGTATCGATGCTCACCCACCGGCGCGGCACGATCGCCCGAGCAACCGTGCTGCTCGCGCTCGCCCTCGCCTACGCGGTCTCGTCCTCGACGTTCAACGCCACCTACCGCCAGCAGGCCGAGGTCGACGCTCAACTGACCAACGGTGCCGACATCACGGTCAACACCTCACCCGGTGCGCACGTTCCGCCGAGTTACGCCGCGACGCTCGCCACGGTCCCTGGCGTACAGCACGTCCAACCGATGCTGCACCGCTACGCCTACGTCGGCGCCGACCTCCAAGACATGTACGGCATCGACCCGGCTGCCCTGCCCAGCGCCACCCACCTGCAGGACTCCTACTTCCAGGGGATCACCGCCACCGAAGCGATGGACCTGCTGCGCACCCACCCCGACGGGGCACTCGTCAGCGCAGAGACGGTCAACGACTACCAGCTCAACCCCGGCGACCTGCTCCGGCTGCGGATCCAGGACGCCACCACTCACCAGTACCGCGAAGTGCCGTTCCACTTCATCGGCGTCGTCAACGAGTTCCCGACCGCCCCCAAAGACAGCTTCATCCTCACCAACACCAGCTACCTGGCTCAGCAGAGCCACTCCGATGCCGTCGGCAGCTTCCTGATCGACACCGGCGGCCAGTCGATCGCTCCGACCGCCAACCGGATCAGTCAGGCCGTCGGCACGAACGGCGAGGTCATCACCCTCCTCGACGCACGCGCCCTGGTCGGGTCCAGCCTGACCTCGGTCGACCTCGGCCGGCTCACCCGACTGGAACTGACCTTCGCCCTGATCATCGCCGCTCTCTCCGGCGGCCTCGTCCTCGGCCTGGGCCTGGCCGAACGTCGCCGCGGGCTGGCCGTCGCCACCGCACTCGGGGCGAGCCCCCGCCAGATCAGGCGGCTCTTCGGCGCAGAACCCTGCTTCGTGTTCCTGATCGGCGCCGTCGGCGGCCTGCTGAGCGGCGCCGTCATCTCCGAACTCACCGTCAAGGTCCTCACCGGAGTCTTCGACCCGCCACCGACATCGCTCGCCGTCCCATGGACCTACCTCATCGGCGTCCTCGTCGGTGCCGCTGCCACGGTCTGGGCAGCCACGCTGGTCATCGTCAACCGGGCCCGCACCCGCGCTCGCGACCTGCTACGCGCCCTAGGCTAGGGATCGTGGCACGGCTGCTGGTGGTCGAGGACGAACAGCGCATCGGGGAACTGCTCACCTCGGCGCTCACTGCCAACGGCCATGACGTACGACATGCGACAACCGGCGAGGGCGCGCTCAAGGCCGCCGCCTCCGGCCACATCGACCTCGCGCTGCTCGACCTCGGCCTGCCCGACCTCGACGGCATCGACGTGTGCCGCGAGCTACGGCGCAGCCACCCCGACTGCGTCATCGTCGTGCTGACTGCCCGCAAGGACGAGATGGACGTCGTCGAAGGACTCGAATCCGGAGCCGACGACTACCTCACCAAACCGTTCCGGCTCACCGAGCTCCTCGCCCGCGTCCGAGCCCACCTACGCCGCGCCAACATCGCCGGCGTACGCGAGACCTACCAGTACGGCGACCTCACCATCGACACCGCTGCCCGGCGGGCCCTCGTCCGCGGGCAGGAGATCGCGCTGCGACCCAAAGAGTTCGACCTCCTCGCCCGACTCGCGCTCGAACCCGATCGCGCGGTCAGTCGAGAAGCACTGATCAGCGACGTGTGGGACACCAACTGGTACGGCTCCACCAAGACCCTCGACGTCCACATCGCAGCACTCCGCCGTCGTCTCGCCGACACTGCTGAAGCCGAGCGCGGGCAACCACAACTACCCGCGATCATTACCGTGCGGGGGCACGGATACCGGCTCGACATGAGTTCAAGCACGACCTGATACCAATCGCGCCGTCCCGAATCAGGGAACGCGCGCAGCGGCCGGTCCTGGGAACCATTCGGCCCCGTCGTCCTCAGGAGTCTGAATGTCCGCGACGTTCACCACCCTTGCCGGGCATCGCAGTGATGGCGGCGGCGGTCTTGTCCGGCATCACTGCGGCGCGGGGAGTCCGTGCACACCACGGCATCCGGGGGGCTGTGCACAGTAGATGCCGTGCGACGAGACGAATTGCCGCCCTGACCTGCGGAAACGCTGAAGTCTCAGCAATACCAGGGGACCTGTGCACGCTTGACGCCAGCAACCGTCGAGTGCGGTCGATGTGCATGTGACCTGCGGAAACGGCTCGATCATTGACGATGGCCGGCGGCTGGTGATGATCACGCTGTGCGCAGTATGTGCACAGCAGCGCTCACCGCGGCGACGTCTGCGGCAGCATGCGGCGGACGAGCACGGTACACGCGACAAGGCCTGCGATCACCCAGAGGAAGCTGCGGTGCCCCGCGTCGCCGGCATCGCCGGTCGGGCGGGTCCGTACGTCCTTCTTGCGCTGCGGCGCCGTCGGCGCCAACTCGACCGACATCAGCTCAGCGCGAGCGGACGGTGCGATCCGGAGGCTCAGCTCGACGCCGACGAGGCAGAGCGCCGCGAGTACGAGGAACGCGATCGTCGGGTGCGCCAGCATGGCCTCGGCCAGGGTGGCGAGGATCGTTCCGCCGAGGTTGGCCACCAGCGTCAAGAAGCCGATGGCGGTCGCCGCAAGCTCGGGGCCCACGATGAGCTCGGACCAGTCGTAGATCAGGGGCAGTCCGGCCATGAGGAAGAACCCGAGTCCCGTCGCGCAGATCACGAGCATCGGGACGGCATGGAAGATCGCCAGCCCGACCAGGCAGATCCCAGATATGGCGAAGATCCAGGCGGCGGTCTCCCGCCGCCGACTCGTGCTCTGGGCGACGCTGGGCAGGATCGCTGCACCGGCGATGCCGGCGAGCGTGATGACGATGACCAGCGCCTGCCCCAGGTTCGGGTGACCGGCGTTTCCTTCGAGGGTGTCGAGCCAGGTGACCAGCACCGTGAACAGACCAAAACCGAGGAACATGCCACCTCCGAGCAGGCCGAGCGTCCCCCGGTTGGGCAGTGAGCTGAAGCGGATCCTGCCCACCGGTTCGCTCACCTCGCGTGGCGCGACCTTGACCGTGACGAGCACGCCGACGCAGGCGAGGAGCGCGAGGCCGCTCTGCACCCTGACGAGCATGGCCAGGCCACCCCGGTCCAGCAGGAGTCCGCCACCCGCCGCCGCGACCAGGATGCCGAAGAACACGCAGGCGCTGAGGAAGGAGACGCCCGCGGTCCTCCTGGACGGCGCGGTGTTGCGCACGGCGAACTTGGTCATGCCGTTGATCGCGAAGGGCTGCCCGATCGCCACGAGCACCTGGCCGGCCAACGCCACGTCGTACGACGTGACCGCCACAGCACGCGTCATCGCTCCCGCGGCGGTGAAGACCGCGCCGACCGCCAGGGCGCGTGGGAAGTCCTTGTCGAGCAGACGTCCCGACCACGAGGCGAGCACCACGCAGGCGATGGGTACGACGATCGCCAGGTTCCCCACGCTCGCCTCGGAGACACCCAGCGAGCCGTGGACCCGTGACGCCACCGGTGCATAGGTGAGGAACAGCATCTGGGAGCTGCCCAGGAGGGCGCCGTACGCGAGGTAGGCGGCGGCTCGGGACTGTCCCAGGCGGTCGGTCACGCCGCCCGCTGCGGCAAGGATGGACGATCTCATGGCGGCTGCTTTCAGGTGGTGGACAAGGTCACGTCAGGGCTGAGATGACTTCGCTGGCGGCCCGCTCGCCGGCGATCACGGCACCCTCCATGTACGACGGGTGGTCCGCGAGCGAGGTATCCGACCCCGCCCAGTGCAGCCGCCCGTCGGGAGTCGTGGGTGCGTCGGTGTAGGTCGTGAGCACGCCGGGGGCGTTCATGTTGACGCAGCCGTGGATCCACTGCTCGTTGGTCCACAGCTTCTCGGCGTACCGGCCCTGCTGGAAGCGGGCGTCTCCGAAGACGACTGCCAGGTCCTCCCCCAGTCGCTGCGCCCGCACGGAGCGGTCGTTGACCACGTCGTCGGTCCAGTGCAGATACGGGTTCGCCACCGGGGCGTTGGCGATCATGAAGGTGACGAGCACCCCCTTGCTGCCATCGGGCGGGGAGTTGTCGGAGACGACCGGGGTCATCATCCGGTCGCTGATCACCAGTCCGCTCAGCGGCGGCCCCCCGTTCAGACCCTCGCGCCAGAACGGGGTGTCGTACTCCATGAAGAGCTTGCTCATCGTGCCGCTGCCGCCGTTGTGCTGCGCGCCCGTGACGCGGGAGGGCAGATCCGGGGTGTACACAATGCGGCTGGCCTCGGTAGGAGACATCGCCACGACGACCTGGCGGCAGTGGACGGTGGCGCGGCCGGAGACCACGGTGACCTCGTCGGTGCCCCACTGCCGCACCTCGGACACCGGCGACCCGAGGACCAACGCACCCTTCGGGAGACCCGCGGCCAGTCGCTGGGAGATCAGCCACGAGCCGCCGACGACACGCGAGTCCTGGGCGCCTCCCTTCACCGTGATGGGCTCCTCGAAGCCGCCTGCCGTGTTGAAGAAGTTGAGCATGTAGAGGAGCGACACAGCGTGCGGGTCCTTGCAGACGACGAGGGTGTACGCGAGGCCGACGAGCCAGCGCGCTTCCTCGTCGAGCATGTTCTGGTCGAGCCAGTCGCCGAAGGTCGTGTGGTCCCAGGTCTTCGCGAGCAGGGCCTGCCACGGCGTGCCCGCCGGCACGGTCGCCGCCATCGCGGTCAGCTTCGCCTCTGCTTGGGCGAAGTCAGCGAGTCCGAGCGGTGACTGCATCGGGGGGAGCGTGCCGGTGAACAGGGCACGTTGGCCCTTCCGGTAGTAGATGGCCTGTCCCTCGTCGTATGTCGGGAACGTGCTCAGACCGAGCTCCTTGATGAGCGCGAGGACGTGATCCTGGCTCGGGGCGATCCACTCCCCACCGCCCTCGGTCGTGACTCCGCTGCCCAGATCGAGCTCGTAGGTGCGGCCACCCACCCTGTTGTTGGCCTCCAGCACCACCACCGACTTGCCCGCCTGAACCAGTCGGCGGGCTGCCGTCAGGCCGGAGATGCCAGCTCCGATCACGACGACGTCCGCGGTGCGCTCCACCGCAGCCGTTGCGCCGAGCGCCGGCTCGGCACCGAGGAACAAGCTCGCTGCGGCACCGGCTGCGCCGGCCGTCAGCAGGTTGCGCCGTGTGGCCTCGACGACGGACGGCCTCAGGTTCGTGTCACCGCGTGCCATCACACGATCTCCACGATCTCCGCGCGCGGGATGCCCACGGCCTCCAGCGCCTGGTAGTACTTGGCGGGATCGATCCAGTCCTCCGGAGCGAAGGCCCCGACGCGGGTGCCGGCGTCCTGCAGCGCGAGAAGGGCCATCGCCGCGCACGGCGTACCCGTCGCCTCGCCCATGCTGCTGAACGCCCGGTCGTGCGCCAACCGGGTGCGGCGCGTCGACCTGGCCGGCCTGCCGTCCTTGGTCCCGTACGCCGTGGCAAGGATGCCGCCCTTGAAGTCGTCCTGCCTACCCAGGGCCTCGCGCGTGACGTAGCGCGCCAGTACCGCGGCGCGGGTCTCGCCCCGGCGAACCTGGCCGAGCGTTCCGCCGCCGGCGAAGAGCCAGCCGCGCATCGGACGTCCGATGCCACCGGTGGCGACGTCGTAGGCGAAGTCGACGGCGTCCTTCTGGCTCATCTTGCCGGCTTCGATCGCGCGGGCGAGTCCGCGGAACATGCCGTTGAGAGGGGCGGGGTCGAGGCCCCCGAAGCACCTGATCCGGCGCGCCTCGGGGAAGCGCCGCGGCAGCGTGACCGGCTCGGGATGAGCGGTCTCGTAGAGCAACAGCTCGGGTTCGTCGGCGAGGATGGGGAATCGCCCGGTCTGGACGAAGCTCTCCCGGGTGACGCGTCGTCCGTCGTCCCAGGTCAGGCAGTCACCACCAGAGATGTGGAGCATGTGCTCCAGGACGGCGCGCCCGACGACCGGCCGCTCCTCACCGATCAGCCAGCACACATCGATGCCCTCGACGACGTCGAGGTCGCGCGCGGCGTCGACGGCGAGGATGTTCGAGTGGCCCGGCGAGGTGCCGCACCCGACGTAAATGGGGATGCCTGCGGCCTTCGCCTTCGCGTCCAGCGTCAACGCGTGTTCGGTGCTCTCCACGTCGTCGTCCATGTCGAGGTAGGGCACCTTCAGCTCCAGGCACGCCTCGATCACGGGGCCGAACGTGCGCAGGTACGGGCCTGCACCCAGCACCACGAGATCGGCGCCCGCGATGGTACGACGCAAGTCGGCGGCGTCGTACAGGTCGAGGCGCTGGGTGGAGGCCATGCCACGCGGGAGCTTGGCGACCAGCGGGTCGAGGAGCTCGGGGCGGATGTCGGTCAGGAGCAGCTCCCAGGCGCCGGGGGCCTTGGCGAACCGCTCGATGGCGATGCGGCACATCTCTCCGGCGGCCCCGACGAACACGATGCGAGCAGAAGTGGTCATGCGGGCGACCTTAGATCGAAGATTACGCTGCGTCAATGACGTAGTGTAAGTAATTGCTCGCCCGGCGTACTCCCGCCCCTCCACCGAAAGGAACACCCATGACACGCACCACCGAGGTGGCCATCATCGGAGCCGGGATCTCCGGCTTGACCACGGCTCACCGGCTGACCCAACGCGGCCACGAGGTGGTTGTGCTGGAGGCGTCCGACCGGGTCGGCGGACGCACGATCAACCTCGATGTCGGCGGCGGCGTCATCACCGAAGGCGGAGGACAGTGGATCGGCCCGTTGCACACCCGGCTCCTCTCCCTGATCGACGAGCTCGGGCTGACGACGTTCAAGACCTTCACCGACGGGCGCACGATCTACCTGCGCCACGGCAACCGGCGCACCTACGAGGGGACGATCCCTCCGATGTCACCGCGGGCGTTGGCGGACTTCGCCCAAGCCCAGCTGCGCCTGGGCTGGATGGCGCGCAGCGTTCCCGCTGCCGCACCCTGGGCGGCGCGCAGGGCCGAGCGCTGGGATGCCATCACCCTCGGCAGCTGGCTCGACCGCAACGTCCGCACCGCAGAGGCTCGCAAGGTATTCCTGCTCGGGTTCGCCCTGATCTTCGCCGAGTCCGCGCACCAGATCTCGCTGTTGAAGGCCCTGCATCAGATCACGACCTCCGGCGGGATCGACTTCATGATGAACGTCGCCGACGGCGCCCAGGACATGCGGGTCGTCGGCGGCACGGCAAAGATCGCCCACACCTTGGCCGACAGGCTCGGAGACCGGGTCGTCCTCGATACCCCCGTCGACTCCATCGATCAAGATGGCGACGTCGTCACCGTGCGTACGGCGCACGACACCATCCACTGCCAGCGAGTCATCGTCGCGATGACACCCGCGGACGCCCAGCGCATCGCGTTCAGGCCCGAGCTCCCGATGCGTCGCGCGCAGCTCCAGCGCCTGTGGCGCAACGGCCGCGAGCGCAAGGTCTTCGCCGTGTACGACCGCCCGTTCTGGCGCGAGGAGGGCCTCAACGGCTCGGCCCTGACCGATCTTCCGGTCGCGCACTTCGTCGCCGACAACTCCCCGCCCGACGGGAGCGTAGGGATCCTGGTGAGCTTCGTCGGCATCGCCGAGAACGGCCCGGGCCCCACCTGGAGCAGGAGTGTCATCGACGACGCCGAAGCCCGACAGCAGGCCTTCGTCAGCGATCTCGTCACCCTGTTCGGGCCCCGCGCCCGCGACATCGACCGGTACGTGGAGCAGTCATGGGTCGACGAGCCCTGGATCGCCGGCGTGGCCGGGATCCGTGCGCCCGGCGTCATCACGACCTGCACCGACGCAGGCGTCACTCCGGTCGGCCGCATCCATTGGGCCGGCGCCGAGTCGTCGGTCGAGTTCGAGTCCTACCTCGAAGGAGCCGTCCGCGCCGCAGAGCGCGCGGCCGAGGAGGTCGACCGAGCACTCCGACTGAGCTGACCCGGGGCCCGGGTCGGCGACGTCGTCACTCCATCGACGTCTCCGCCGTCTCGGGCACCACTCCGTACAGCGTTGCCGACCAGATCTGGAACAGAACATCGGCGACACGATCGGGGTCCGTGACCGGCTCCGCGGTGAGCGCTCGGGTCATGTAGCGCTCGTCCATGCTGACCAGCGCGCGCGCCGTCTCCTCTGCATCCAGGTCAGCGCGGATGCGCCCCTCGGCCTGTTCGGCCACGATCCGCTTGTAGCTGGTTTCGACGAAGCCGTCGACGACTGCGGTGTAGGCAGCCTCCACCGCGGCGTCGCTCGCCGCGGCGTCGGCGAGCGCCCGGAGCACGTGCCCGTGCCGCACGAAGACGTCCACCATGCCGCGGATCGCCTCCCGGCTCGCGGCGGAGAAGTGATCGGACGCGAGCCACTGCTCGTTCAGCGCCGCGACCTCCTGGGCGACGTCCTCCACGACCCGCAGCGTCAGGTCGTGGCGATCGCGGAAGTGGACGTAGAACGCCGGACGCTTCAACCCGGTGCGACTCATGACCGCCTCGACGGTCAGCTCGCGGAACGCGTGGTCGCGCAAGAAGTCCTCTGCCGCGTCCAGGATCTCGCGGGCGGACTCCTGTGGATCGTGCTTGGGACGCCTTGCCATGTGCTGGAGCCTAGCCCACCCCGAGGTTCACTGACACTTCGTCATTGACACTTCGTAAGTTTGGCCCGTACGGTGCCGCCATGGCCCAGGATCCCGTCATCGCCGCCGAGGGCACGCCGGGAACCGCCCCCACCACGACCCGCACCACGACTGGAGCCCACTCATGAAGAACGTGCTCTTCCTCCTCGCGGACGCCTGGATGATCTACGCGGGCTTCCGCTACGGGTGGCGGTTCATCCGCCGCTATAACAACTACCTGCTCGGCCTGGAGTGGATCGTCGTCGCCACCTCAGGCACGAACTTCCTGCTGTGGGCCCTCCTCGGCGGGGACACGCACAGCCCGATGTACTCCATCGCCTACTTCTTCGACGCCTTCTCCCGGTCGGTGGGCGTGACGCTGATCGTCGTCCTCGGACTGATGCGGGTAACGCACGGGTACAAGCCGTCGGTGGCGGTCGACGTGGGCGCCTTCGCCCTGGCGGCCGTCTCTGGCCTGTACCTCCAGCAGTTCCACTCCTCATTCCACGTCGGCCCGGCAACGTTCTTCCTGGCGGTCAACGTCCTCACCACGATCTTCCTGGCCTACTTCACCGGCCGGGTCTGGCAGGCCGGCGCGCGCAGGGAAGCCGTCGCCACTGCGGGCGTCGTCCTCGCTGGCCTCGCGATCGCTCTCATGTATGACTTCTTCCCCATCCCGGGCGACGACGCGAACCGCACGATCTTCTACATCCTCGCTCTCGCCACCTGGGGCACGCAGATGTACGTGACCTACTACGCCTACCGCGCGCTCGACGCGTCGGGTACGACAGCGTCCACGGAAGCCAGCGGCCACGCCATCCGTACCGCGCGGCCCTGAGACCACGCCAGCAACACCCCGCGACCGACGACCGCTCGCACGAGAAGGAACTCATGCCCCACCGACGTACCTCCACACTCCCCGACCACGTCGACGCCCTGGTGGTCGGCGCCGGGATCGCCGGCATCAGCGCCGCACACCACCTCGCCTCCCTGCCCTCGACGACCTTCGCGGTCCTCGAGGCACGCGAGGAGCTCGGGGGCACCTGGAGCTTCTTCCGCTACCCCGGACTGCGGTCCGACTCCGACATGGCGACCTACGGCTACGGCTTCCAGCCGTGGACCAGTCCGCTCGCCATCGCGCAGGCGCCCGACATCCTCGACTACCTGCGCAAGACCGTCACCGACGAGGGCCTCGACCGGCACATCCGGTTCGGCCACAAGGTGAGCGCGGCGAGCTTCGACAGCTCCACCGGACTTTGGACCGTCGATGTCGTCCACGACGACACCGAGACACGGGTGACCGCCCGGTTCCTGTTCCTCGGCGCGGGCTACTACGACTATGACACCGCCTTCACCCCCGACTTCGACGGAGTAGAGGACTTCCGTGGAATCGTTGTCCACCCGCAGTTCTGGCCCGCAGACCTCGAGTACGCCGGCAAGCGGGTCGTGGTCATCGGCAGCGGGGCCACCGCCATCACCCTCATCCCCTCCATGGCCCCGTCGACCGAGCACATCACCATGCTGCAGCGCTCGCCGAGCTACGTCCTGTCGATACCCGCGACCGACCCGCTCGCGCGCGTGCTCGGCAAGGTCCTCGGGCCGCGCCGCGCACACGGCTACGTCCGCCGCAAGAACATCTGGATGAACCGATCGCTCTACAAGTGGAGCAAGCGCGCCCCGAAGCTCGTACGCCGGTTCCTGCTCATACAGACACGGCTCCAGCTGCCCCGCGGATTCGACGTCGCGACCCACTTCGCCCCTTCCTACAACCCGTGGGAGCAGCGCCTCTGCGTGGTGCCGGACGGTGACCTGTTCAAGGCCATCTCCGCGGGCGACGCCTCCGTGGTCACTGACCACGTCGAACGCTTCACCCCGACCGGAATCCGGCTCCGCTCGGGCCGGCACCTCGATGCCGACATCATCGTGACGGCGACCGGTCTCAACATGTTGCCCTTCGGCGGCATCCCGATCCGCGTCGACGGGGAGGCTGCCGACCTCAGCCAGCGGTTCGCCTTCAAGTCGATGATGGTGTCCGGTATCCCCAATCTCGCCTACGCCATCGGCTACAGCAACATCTCGGCCACCCTCAAGTTCGACCTGGTCGCCGAGCACTTCAGCCGCCTGATCCGGTTCATGGACACACACGGGTACGACACCGTGACGCCGACCCCCACGAACCCGCGGATGAGCCGGCGCCCGATCCTCGAGCTCTCCTCCGGCTACGTGCAGCGGCGCATCGACGCGTTCCCCCATGCCGGCGACGAAGAACCCTGGACGGTCGAGCAGGCCTACGAGAAGGACGTCGAGCGCCTGCGCACCGCCCCGGTCGACGATCCGCAGCTGCTCTTCAGCCGGGTGCCGGCACCGTCCGCGGTCCGGGAACAGCGTCTGCCGTGCTGAACCTGGCCATCCTGCTCGAAGACTCCGCTCGCCGGTATCCGGGCCGCGACGCCGTCGTCCACGGCGAGACCCGGATGACGTACGCCGAGGTCGACTCGGCCGCGAACCGGGTCGCCAACCTGCTCGTGTCGCGCGGCATCCGACCAGGCGATCGGGTCGCACTGAGCTGCCCGAACCTGCCGTGGTTCCCCGTCGTCTACTACGGCATCCTCAAGGCTGGCGCGGTCGTCGTACCGCTCAACGTGCTGTTGCGGGCCCGCGAGATCGCCTACCACCTCGACGACGCCGACGTGCGTGCCTACTTCTGCTTCGAGGGCACCGACGAGCTGGCGATGGCCGCGGAGGGACACGCGGGCCTGAAGCGCACCCGGGGCGTCGAGCACTTTTTCGTCATCGCCTCCGATCCGTTGGCCCCCAGCCCGGTCGACGGCACGGAGACCGTTGCGCAGGCGCTCGCGAGGATGAGTACACGGTTCGACTCGTTGGTGCGAGAACCGGGCGACACCGCGGTCATCCTCTACACCTCCGGCACCACCGGGCAGCCGAAGGGCGCGGAGCTCACGCATGCCAACACGATGATGAACGTGACGGCCCTCAACCGGCTCTTCCGCAGCGAATCGGCCTCCGACAGCCACCTGGTGTGCCTGCCGCTGTTCCACACCTTCGGTGCCACCGTGCAGATGCACGCCGGCTTCTCGATGGCCGCGACGCTGCACCTGGTGCCGAGGTTCGACGCCCACCCCGTGATCGAGCTGATGACACGCGAGGAGGTCACGTTCTTCGCCGGCGTGCCCACGATGTGGTGGGGTCTGCTCAACGCGCTCGGCGACGGCATCGACGTGCGGCGCATCGCCGCCAACTTGCGCGTCGGCGTATCGGGCGGGGCCGCCCTGCCGTTGGAGATCCACCGCCAGATCAAGGACAGGCTCGGGGTAACGGTTCTCGAGGGATACGGACTCTCCGAGACGTCTCCGGTCTGCACCTTCAACGACCCCGCGCAGGAGCCGCGCCCGGGGTCCATCGGGGTACCCATCTGGGGCGTGCAGCTCAAGCTCATCGATCCGGAGTGGAACGAGATCACAACCGAGGACGGCGCCGGCGAGATCGCCGTCAAGGGCCACAACGTGATGAAGGCCTACTACCGGCGCCCCGACGCGACGGCGCAGGTGATGCGCGACGGCTGGTTCCGGACCGGGGACCTCGCCCGCCGCGACCGCGATGGCTTCTACTTCATCGTCGACCGCGCCAAGGACCTGATCATCCGCGGTGGTTTCAACGTCTATCCCCGTGAGGTCGAAGAGGTGCTGCTGACCCACCCGGACGTCAGCCTCGCGGCGGTCATCGGGGTGCCGCACGACAGCCATGGCGAGGAGGTCAAGGCCTTCGTCATCCCCCGCCCGGGCGCAGACCTCGTCGCCGAGGACCTGATCGCCTGGAGCAGGGAGCAGATGGCGCCGTACAAGTACCCGCGGCTCGTCACGCTCGTCGAGAGCCTGCCGACCACGGCCACCGGCAAGATCCTCAAGCGCCAGCTCGCCTGACCGCACCAGCCTCTGCCGTCCCGCGTCGCTTCAATGGTTCCTGCTTCAGCGGCATTTCTGAGCACCCTCGATCGCCTCCGCCGCCGAACGCGTCCTCCGGGCCAGGCGCACCTGCTGTGCACAATGGGCGACCCTTCAGCACTCTGACCTGCGCGGATGGCGCTCCTAGTAATACCAGGGGTACGGCGACCAGTCGGGCTCGCGCTTCTCCAGGAACTGGTCCCGGCCCTCCTGGGCCTCGTCGGTCATGTAGGCGAGGCGGGTGGTCTCGCCGGCGAAGAGCTGCTGGCCGACCAGGCCGTCGTCGAGGAGGTTGAAGGAGTACTTCAGCATGCGCTGGGCGGTCGGGGACTTGCCGTTGATCTTGCGGCCCCACTCCAGCGCGACCTTCTCGAGCTGCGCGTGCTCGACGACGCGGTTGACGGCGCCCATCCGGTGCATGGTCTCGGCGTCGTACTCCTCGGCGAGGAAGAAGATCTCGCGGGCGAACTTCTGGCCCACCTGGCGGGCGAGGTACGCCGATCCGTAGCCGCCGTCGAAGGAGCCCACGTCGGCATCGGTCTGCTTGAAGCGGGCGTGCTCGCGGGAGGCGAGGGTCAGGTCGCAGACGACGTGCAGCGAGTGGCCACCGCCCGCGGCCCAGCCGGGCACCACGCAGATGACGACCTTCGGCATGAAGCGGATCAGCCGCTGGCACTCCAGGATGTGCAGGCGGGCGAGCTTCGCCTTGTCGATGACGCTCGGCTCCTCGGCGCCGGTGTCCGAGGCGCCGATGGTCTTGTCCTCGTACTGGTAGCCCGCCTTGCCGCGGATCCGCTGGTCGCCGCCGGTGCAGAACGCCCACTTGCCGTTCTTGGCGGACGGGCCGTTGCCGGTGAGGATCACGCAGCCGACGTCGGCGGAGGTCCGCGCGTGCTCGAGGGTGCGCAGCAGCTCGTCGACCGTGTGCGGACGGAACGCGTTGAGCACGTCGGGCCGGTCGAACGCGATCCGCACGGTCCCGTGCTCGCGCGCCCGGTGGTAGGTGAGGTCGGTGAGGTCCTCGAACCCCGGCACCTCGTCCCAGTCCGCCGGGTCGAAGATCTCGCTGACGCCCTCGATCGCACTCATGGGGCGAGGCTATCGAGGGCGCCCAGCGAGACGCTCAGCGGATGAAGCGGATCGTCAGCGGCGGGTTCCACCACTCGCCGCGGTTGGCCTTGATCGCCGCGACGACGTGCAGGACGACCCCGACGATCGGCACGAGGGCGAGCAGCACGAAGCCGACGAGGACGAGCATGAGCACGACGCTGATCACGGCCCACAGCAGCATGTTGAGCTGGATGTTCATGGCGTTCGCGGCGTTGTGGCGGATGAACGGGCCGCGGTCCTTGTAGAGCAGGTAGACGACCAGGGCGGCGATGAAGCCGAGCGTGCCCGCGCTGAGCACCGTCGCGGCCGCGACGCCGGCGTGGGTCAGCGTCGACCAGGTGCGCTCCTCGGTGGGGGTCAACGGAGCGGGGGCGGGCGGCGCGTAGGGGTGGTCGCCGTGGATGTTCTGGGACATGGGTGGTCCTCCTTCGTGTCTCCAGGGTTCCCCGACCGGACCCGTCGACACATCCGGGAGCCACCTGATCCGCCCCTGAGATCGCCCCGGACGACGTGAGCCGGACCACAGCGGCGGCCGGAATCGGCGTACCGACGCTGTAGTTGAAATCTGCATGACTTCCTCCACCCTCGAGCGGCTCGACGAGCGCGGCCGCCAGATCGTCTTCACCGGCGCCCGCACCGCCAACTCCTTCTCCGACCAGCCCGTCACCGACGCGGAGCTGGCCGACATCTACGAGCTGGTCAAGTGGACGCCGACCGCGGCCAACACCCAGCCGCTGCGCATCCTGTTCGTCCGTACGCCGGAGGGCAAGGAGCGCCTGCTCAAGCACATGGGCGACGGCAACCGTGACAAGACCGAGGCGGCGCCGGTCAGCGCGATCCTCGCTCTCGACACCCGCTTCCACGAGCACGTGCCGACCGTCTTCCCGATCAGCCCCGGCCTCGAGGACGTCCTCGAGCAGAACGCCGAGATGCGCGACGGGTGGGGCAACTTCTCCGCCGCGATCGGCGTCGGCGCCTTCATCCTCGCGACCCGCGCCGCCGGCCTGGCCGCCGGCCCGATGGCCGGCTTCGACAAGCAGGGCATCGACGAGGAGTTCTTCGCCGACGGTCGCTGGAAGTCGCTGCTCGTCGTGAACATCGGTCACCCGGGCGAGAACGCCTGGTTCGACCGGCTCCCCCGCCTCGAGCAGGAGGACGCGGTCAGCTTCGCCTGATCGTCGCTCCCACCGCATCAACCGCCGCCGCAGGCCGTTCCCTGGAACAGCCCGCGGCGGTGTGCTGTTGTGGAAGGCATGACTCTTCTCGGTGAATACGTCCCCAGCAGCCAGCAGTGGGTCCGCGACCAGGTCGCGGCGTACGAGGCCTCCGGCGGTGCGGAGGCGAACACCCTCCGCGCGACCGGCGACCCGATCGTGGTCATCACCTCGGTCGGCGCGACGTCCGGCAAGCTCCGCAAGAACCCGGTGATGAGGGTGGAGAAGGACGGGAAGTACGTCGCCATCGCCTCCAAGGGCGGCGCGCCCGAGGACCCCGCCTGGGCCGACAACTTCCGCGCCCATCCCGAGGTCGACCTGCAGGACGGCCCCGAGCCGCGGTCGTACCGGGCGCGCGAGCTGAGCGGCGAGGAGCGCCGGGAGTGGTGGGAGCACGCCGTCGCGACCTGGCCGACCTATGCGTCGTACCAGGAGAAGACCGACCGCGAGATCCCGGTGTTCCTGCTGGAGCCGGTGGAGTGACCTACCGCGCCCGGGCGGTGGAGATCGTGACCGCCAGCGCGGCCAGGTGGCCGAGGCGGGCCAGCTCGGAGTCGAGGAAGTCGGGCCCGCCACGGCGGCCGATCACCACGATGTCGTTGCCGTCGAGGCGGGCGGCGGCGTAGAGCGTGTTCTCGTCGCCGTCGACCTCGATCCGCTCGGCGTTCTCGAGCTCGATGAAGTCGAACTCCTCCGGCGCCGCGCTGGTGCCGTAGTCGACGCCTTTCGCGCGGTGCACGCGCATGCCCCAGTCCGCGCGGAAGGTGGCCGGCAGGAGGTCGACGAGCCGGTCGAAGGCCTGCTCGGGATTGCCCGTGATCTCCTCGACCGCCTCGAGGTCGAGCACCAGGTTGCCGCCCGAGGGGTAGTGGCTGATCCAGAGCACCTTGACGCCCTCGAGAGCGCTGCAGGCGGAGACCACCGAGTCGGGCATCGTGCCGTTGGGGATCTCGAGCAGCACGTCGTCGAGCGCGGTGCCGTTCGGGCGCTTCTCGACGATCTCGATGGCCTCGATGTCGCCTCCGGCCATACCGATCGCCGACGCCACCCGGCCGAGGGAGCCGGGGACGTCGGGGAGCTCGACGCGCATCAGGTACGACATGAGCCCAACCTAACCCGGACGTGTTACGTCGGCATTCCGCGGTCGGTCGCTGAGCCGCGCGCGCAGGCCCGTCGCCCGCTGCGCACGCCGCTCGACAGCGGCCACCACGGACTCCGGGGTGCCGACCACGTGCACCCGCTCCTTAGCGCGCGTCACCGCCGTGTAGAACAGCTCGCGGGTGAGCAGCGGCGAGTCCTCCGGCGGCAGCAGCAGGGTCACCTCGCCGACCTGGCTGCCCTGGCTCTTGTGGATCGTCATCGCGTGCAGGGTCTCGATCGCGCCCAGCCGCGCCGTGGCCAGCCAGAGGTGCTCGCGGACCCCGGCGATGACCGCCCGCAGCCGGTCGCCGTCCCGCACGACCACGCCCGTGTCGCCGTTGAACAGGCCGAGGCCGTAGTCGTTGGCGGTGAGCAGGATCGGGCGTCCGGCGTACCACTCCTGCCAGACGGTGGGATCGCCCACCGGGCTGTCGGTGAGCAGCCGCTCGGTGAGCCGGTTCCAGTGGCTGACGCCGTACGGGCCGTCGCGGTGGGCGCACAGCAGACGATGGGCATCCATGGCCTGCAGCGCGCCGTCGGCATCACCGGTCAGCGCCGCCGTGCGTACGGCGATCGCGTGCTCGAGCAGCCGCTGTCGGAGCGCCTCGGCGTGCTCGACAGGGTCGACCAGGCTGACCCGGTCACCGCCCTTGGTGAGGATCGTCAGCACCTCGTCGGCGTCGCCGACGCGGAGCGCCTCGGCGAGAGCGCCGATGCCCTCGCCGAACCGGTGGGTGGTGCGCAGGCCGGTCACGGCGCCGGGCGCGCGCTCGGCGAGACCCTGGACCAGGTCAGCGAGCACCGCGCCCGCCTCGACGCTGGCGAGCTGGTCGGCGTCGCCGACCAGGATCAGGCGGGCATCAGGACGCACCGCCTCGAGCAGGCGCGCCATCATCGTCAGAGACACCATCGAGGTCTCATCGACGACGACCACGTCGTGCGGCAGCTTGTTGCGCCGGTGGTGCCGGAAGCGGTTGCGGGCGTCCGGGGTCCAGCCGAGCAGCCGGTGCAGGGTCGAGGCGGACAGCCCGTCGAGGCGGGCCCGGTCGGCGTCGGTGAAGCGCTCCTCGCGCTGCACCTCCTCCACCGCCTGCTGCAGCCGCGCCGAGGCCTTGCCGGTAGGCGCGGTCAGCGCGATGCGCAGCGGGCGGTCGGACTGCTCGGTCAGCAGGGCCAGCAGACCGGCGACCGTGGTGGTCTTGCCGGTGCCCGGGCCGCCGGTGAGGACGGTCGTCCACTGCCGGGCCGCGGCCAGGGCGGCAGCCCGCTGCTCGTCGTACCCCTCGGGGAAGAGGCGGTCGGCGGTGGTGGCGAGCGCGGCCTCGTCGACCGGCGGAGGGGGCACCGTCAGCCGGGTCAGCAGGTCGTCGCGGACCTGGCCCTCCTCGCGCCAGAACCGATCCAGGTAGAGCAGGGCGCCCTCCCGCCGCAGGACGCCGGTGGTCGTCAGCGGGCTGGCCGCGATCGCCTCCCGCCACGCGGGAGCGGCGGGCCAGGGCAGCTCCTGCACGCCCTCGCTCGCGGCGAGCTCGGCGAGGTCGACGCAGACCGACCCGTGCCGGACCGCGCGGACCGTCACGGCGACCGCGAGGGCGACGCTGTCGTCGCGCTCGCCGGCCAGGGAGCAGATCCGGGCGGCGGTGTGCACGTCGGCCGCGGTGAGCAGGCCGGCCGCGTTGAAGGTCGCCAGCAGCCCGGTCGCGCCGCGGGCGATCCGCGCGTCGTACGCCTCCGCCTCGAAGAGCTCCACCATCGCGCCGAGCGCGTCTCCGCTGCGATGAGGGGGAAGCAAGCTTCCATCGCGCTGCTCCCGCCGCGCTGCCGGCTGTGTCATCGGCCCGCCAACCTCTCCGAGAGCGCGACCACCAGCGCGGCGGGCGGCCGCCAGCTGAACACCCCGCACGGCACCCCGTCGACCTCGGGCGTCTCGGGACCGCACATGCCACGGACGTAGAGGTAGAGGACGCCGCCGAGGTGGGTGTCCGGGTCGTAGCCCGGCACGCGCCAGCGCAGGTAACGGTGGACGACGACCGAGTAGAGCAGCGCCTGCAGGGGGTAGTGCGAGTGCAGCATCGCCTCAGTCAGGTACGCCGGCGCGTAGTCGGCCGCGGTCACCGGCCGGCCGATCTCGCCGAGCCGGTTCGTCTTGTAGTCGACGACCACGAACCGGCCGCTCGGCAGCCGCAGCACGACGTCCACGCTGCCGGAGAGGTAGCCGCGGAGCGACTGGTCGGCGAGCGGCTGCTGCTCGAGGCGGTCGGCGTACGCCGCCATGCCGTCGGTCGCTGCGCTCCCCGGCGCCTTCGGCGACGGGTCGTCGCCGAGATGCCCGCGCAGGAGCGGGGCGAGGTCACCGAGCCGGACGTCATGGCTTCCGCGGACCAGGTCGCCGCCGTCCAACGGGATCTCGAAGTCGAGCTCGCGGAGCCGGTCGGACAGCGGGACGTCGGCGAGGGTCAGCCCGTCGGCGAGCGGGCCGAGCGACGTGGCGTTCATCGGCAGCAGCGCGTCGGCGAGCTGCTCGGGCGTCGCCTCGGACGGCCACCAGCGCAGCTGCTCCTCGGCCCGCAGCGCGAGCTCGGCGCGCAGGTCGGGTGCGGACGGGTCGGCGTGCTCGAGGATCGCGTGGACCAGGGAGCCGAAGCCGGCGCCGGCGGGGAGGTCGGACATCGGGGACGGCAGGTCACCCTCGACCTCGCGCGGTGGCGGGGGCGCCACGTCCTCGACGACCGCGTCGTCGTCACCCTCGTCGTCCTTCGGGCTGACCTCCGGCTCGCTCGTCGCGATCGCCTGCTCCTCCACCCGGATCAGCCCCGAGTACGACGTGCGCCGCCACTCGGTGTCGATCGACCGGCCGAACACCCGGGCGGCCAGCACCTCGTCGTCGGGCGGAGCCGGATCCAGCCGGGCACGGGTCGGGGCGGCGACCTCGGCCGCGGGTCCGGCGTACTGCGTCTCGATGAGGTGCAGGATCTCGCCGGCCCGGTCGTCGGGGTAGACCTGCGCGGTCGCGGGCACGTCGCGGTCGCCGGGCCGGCGACCGAAGACCATCCGGCTCAGCGCGCCGCGCTCGGAACCGTCGGCCGGCGCCCACCAGGCGACGACCTGGGACTGGGCGCGGGTGAGGGCGACGTACAGCTTGCGGAGGTCCTCGCCGGCCTCCTCGGAGCGGTGCGCCTCGAGGTTGTCGTTCCACTGCCGGCCGCTGCCGGCGACGTCGATGACGCGGCGCAGCGCGGCCGGGTCGGAGCGGTCGTGGAAGAGCGCGGTCGTGGTCGGGCGGTCGTAGAAGTTGAAGGCGTACGGCAGGTAGACGACGGGGTACTCCAGGCCCTTGCTGCCGTGGATCGTGACGATCTGGACCGCCTTGGCGTCAGAGTCGAGCCGCCGCGGCCGCTCCCCCGCGGCCGTGCGCAGCCGCTCGTCGCGGAACCACTCGAGCAGCGCGGTGAGGCCGAGCCGGTCGCGGACCGCGCGGTCGTGGAGCACCTGGCCGAGGTGCCGGACGTCGGTGAGCAGCCGCTCTCCCCCGACCCGGCCGAGGATCCGGTCGCTCAGGCCGCGCTCCTCGAACGCCTCCATCAGCGCCGCGACGCCGCGGCTGCGCACCAGGATCGCCCCGTCGCGCAGCGCGTCGGCGATCTCCCCGGTGAGCGTGTCGCCGCCCGCCACGAGATCGGCGGCACCGAGGCCGAAGAAGCAGGTCAGCCCGGCGGAGCGCACCAGCGGCGCGCGGTGCGGCGCCTCGAGCGCTTTGAGCAGGGTGAGCCAGTCGTCGGCCGCCGGCGTGCGGAAGATGTCGCCGCCGCCGTTGAGGACGACCGGCACGTCCCGCTTCTGCAGGGCGCTCTGGACGACCTCGCCCTGGGTGCGGTCGGAGACGAGGACGGCGACCTGGTGCGCCTCGAGAGGTACGTCGGACCAGCACGGCCGCGCCTTCAGCAACTCGGCGACGTCGGCCGCCAGGTCGTCGGCGACCCGGTCGCGGGCGGCCCACCACGACACCTTGCCCTGGGTCAGCTTGAGGTCGGCGCGCGGCATCCGGCGGAGCCGGAACGGCGCGGGATGCGGGGCGCCGACGAGCCGGCTCTCCTGGTGGAACGCCTCGACGGGATGCACCACGATCTCGCTGCTGCCCAGGCCGGCGTTGCCGATCGAGGCGTTCAGCCGGGCGACCAGGTCGGCGTCGGAGCGCCGGTTGGTGGCGAGCGTGTAGCGGCTCGTGGCGCGGTCGGCCGCCGCCAGGTAGGTGTCGACGTCGCCGCCGCGGAAGCCGTAGATGGCCTGCTTCGGGTCGCCGATCAGGATCACCGTGGAGTGGCCGTGGAAGGCGCGCTCGATGACCTGCCACTGCACCGGGTCCGTGTCCTGGAACTCGTCGACGAGCACGATCCGCCACCGGGTCCGCATCCGCGTACGGGCGGGGGCCGCCTCGTCCTCGAGCGCGTGCGCGAGGCGGGCCAGCAGGTCGTCGTACGACTGGATGCCGAGGCGCTGCTTGCGCCGCTCGACCTCCTCGCGCACGCGTCGGGCGAAGTCGGTGCGGGCCGCCGCGACCGGGTGGCTGGGGTCGGCGGGGGCGAGGTCGACGTTCTGGTGGTTGACGGCCTCGCGACCGATCGCGGCGGCGGTGGCGCGGTCGATCAGCGGCGTGGCCTGCTGCCGTCCGTTGTCGGCGAGGTAGAGGTCGTCGACGACCTCGAGCACGAGCTCGTCGAGGCTCTCGACGAGCGTGGCCGAGGTGTCGCTCTCGCTGGCCACGCCCAAGGAACGCAGCACCACGTGGCAGAACTGGTGGGTGGTCGCGATGGTCGCGCTGTCGAAGGCGGCGAGCGCGTCGCCGAGCCGCTCCCGACGGGTGGCGAGCTCTGCGGGCGTCGCATCGAGCAGGTGCTCGAGCAGCTCGTTGTCGGCCGCGGCGTCGCCGGTGGCCAGCTGCCGGGCGAGCGCCCGCTCGGCGCTCGTCAGCTGCTCGTGGACCCGGGTGCGCAGCTCCTGGGTGGCGGCGCGGCTGAAGGTGATGACGAGCATCTCGTCGAGGGTGGCGAGCCCCTCGGCGACGTACCTCGTGACGAGGGCGCCGACGGTGAAGGTCTTGCCGGTGCCGGCGCTCGCCTCGAGCAGGGTGGTGCCGGTGGGGAGGGCGCCGCGGATGTCGAACGGGGTCGGGTCGATCACCAGCTCCCCACCTCGCTCTCGAGCAGCGGTCCCCAGACCCGCATCGCCAGGTCGCCGAAGCGGCTCGTCTCGGGCCCGTCGACCGGCTCCCGGCCCGGGAGCGGGGCGCGGGCACCCCACACCAGGACGTGCTCGGCGTCGCCCATCTCGCCCTCGAACCTGCCGTCCTTGCGCCACAGGAAACCGGCGCGGTCGAGGGCGGCGTCCGCGTCGGTGCGGGTACGACGGGCGCGGGCGTACTGCAGCGACGTCTTCAGCGGCAGCGGCAGCGGCTCGACCAGGCCGTCGTCGCGGATCGCGACCAGGTCGCGCAGCCAGGTGATCGCGCGTTGGTCCAGCGGCGCGATGCGCGACACCTCGACGTCGGCGCGACCCCAGCCCTCGGGTCGGCCGATGGTGAGGCCGCGCCAGGGCCGGTCCTCGTCGCTGGCGGCGAGGGCGAGCAGCTTCACCCAGCTGTGCAGCCGGTGCTTGGGGCCGAGCCGGGAGTAGCTGACCCGCACGAGGAGGTCGCCGTACAGCTCGGGGACGGTGCCCCGCAGGCGCCGCCCGCCGCCGAGGTCGACGTCCACGTCGACCGCCCGCGGCGGGGAGGCGGTGTGGCCGAGGGCCTCGCGCGCCAGCGGCTTGGCGCGCTCGATGACCTTGCGCAGGAGGCGCTCGCCCAGCTCGCCGGGAGGGACGACGCCGCGTCGCCGCTCGCGCTCGACCGCCGGCTCCGGGTAGTGGCCGCGCATCAGGTCGTCGAGGATGCGCTGGCCGATCGCCCACTCCTCCAGCGGGTCGACGGTGATCGGGATCCGGTCGTCGACGGGCTCGTCCTCACGGGGCAACGCGATGCCGAGCCGCTGCTTGAGGAAGCCGCGGACCGGGGACCCGAAGAAGTCGACGAGGTCGTCGAGCGCGACGTCGCCGCGGTCGGGAGCGGGCAGCGGGCCGTCGAGGAACGGCGGCTCGGGGTGGCGCTCGCGCTCGATCGCGCGGGCACCGGCCAGCGCGAAGCGGTCGAAGGCGAACGGATGGCCCGGCACCAGCGCGCCGGCCACGAGGTTGCGCCGGTCGAAGGGCTGCAGCGGGTGCTCGAGGACGACGCTGTCGCGCACAGCGCCCTCGGGAGCCGTCGCGGTGAGGTCCAGGGCGTCGAGCAGCTCACCGACGGGGACCGCGGGCGGCCGTGGCTGGCCGGTGAACTCGTTCGCGCCGGTGTAGGTGATGACGAGGGTGTCGGTCGCGGCGAGCACGGCGTCGAGCAGCAGCTGGCGGTCCTCGCTGCGGGGGTCGCGCTCGCCGGTGAGCGGCCGGCGGGCCAGGGCGTCGTCGCCGTCGGTGACCCCGACCCGCGGGAAGACCCCCTCGTCGAGGCCGAGCAGGCACACCACGCGGTGCGGCACCGACCGCATCGGGACCAGCGTCGACACGGTGAGCACACCGGTGCGGAAGTTGGCGCGGGTCGGGCGGCCCGCGAGCCGCTCGGAGAACATCGCGCGGACGTCGGGCAACCGCAGCTCGACCGCCTCCCCCGCGGCCGAGCGCAGGCTGTCGAGCTCGCGCTGGACCTGGCCGTGCTGCCAGGAGTCGGTGGGCCGGACCGACGTCAGGGCGGCGACGCCGTCCTCGATGGTCCGCAGCCAGTGGTCGAGCGGGTGGACGCCGACCAGCTGGTCGGTCACGGCCTCGAGACGGGCGACGAGCTCGGCGAGCCGGCCGATCAGGTCGACGTCACCGCTGCCCACGTCGTCGAGCGGCAGCACGTCGCCGAGCATCAGGTTGCTGTCGTCTGACAGCGCCACGCCCGACAGCAGCCGGTCGAGGCCGGAGCGCCAGGTGTTGTCGTCGTACGCCGCCAGGCCGAACTCCTCCCGGTGCCCCGCGTCGAAGCCCCACTTCACGCCCGCCTGCTGGACCCACGTCGCGAGCAGCTCGAGGTCGTCGTCGCGGAAGCCGAAGCGGCGGCGCACCGGGTCGCAGTGGGCCAGGTCGAGCACGGCCCCGACGCCCACCCGGCCGCCGGCCAGGTCGAGCAGCCGGGCGACCACCGAGAGCAGCGGGTTGGTCTGGTCGAGCGCCCGGTCGGCGAGGCTCACCCGGAGCCGGTGGGCGGGGTGGCCCTCGAGGCCCACGACGTCGGCGAGGCCGAACGCCGCCGACAGCAACGGGGCGAAGCCCTCGATGTCGGGGCACATCACCACGATGTCGCGCGGCTCCAGGGTCGGGTCGTCGGCGAGCAGGCCGAGCAGGACCTCGCGGAGCACCTCGACCTGACGGGCCGCGCCGTGGCAGGCGTGCAGCTGGACCGAGCGGTCGTCGTCGCGGAGGTCGCGTGCGGCGCGGGGGCCGGCGGCGTTGGCGCGGAGGTCGTGCTGGAGCCAGGAGAGGAGGGTGCCGGGCTGCTGCTCGGTGGCCGGGAGCGGTACGTCGACGTGGTCGACCGTGCCGAGCAGCCGCTGCAGCTCGCGGGTGTCGCGGCCGAGGGTGGCGAGCAGCGGAATCCCGACCCTCTGGTGGGAGCGGTCCTCGGAGCGGGGCACGACGCCCTGCAGGTCGGGGTCGGTCAGCGCGTCCCACAGCGCGGGCGAGGGGTGCGGCAGCCAGAGGTGGACGTCGCGGTGGGTCGCGAGGGCGTCGAGCAGCTGGAGGTCGCCGGCGGCGAGCCGGGTGTGGCCGAAGAGGCTGATCCGCTCGGGCAGGTCGACGGCGTCGGCGTGGGCGCGCAGGCGGCCGACCGCATCGTGGTGACGTTGCACCGGGTCGGGGCCGTCGACCACGGCGGCGAGGCGGCGCCACAGCTCGGGCTGCCAGGCGAGGTCGGCCGGGATCACGCCGCCCGCGCCGTCGTGGTCGGTGCCGGCGGCCCAGTCGGCGAGCAGGGTCGGCCGTTGTGCGGCGTACGAGCCGAAGAGGTGGGCCAGGCGGCGCGCGGTGGCGAAGCGGCGGCCGCGCCGCAGCTCGGCCTCCTCGCCGTCGGTCGTGCGGCCGAGGTGGCGGGCGAGGACGTCCGCCCACGGCTCGGCGACGACCTCGTCGATGACGGCGAGCAGCGGCCAGGTCAGCGCGGCGGGCGCCCACGGGTCGTCCTCCGGGCGCCCCGACACGAGGCCGAACAGCGAGTGCGGGCTGCGGAAGTCGACGGCCGCGCAGACCCCGTCGTCACCACCCGCGGACGTGCCGAGGTGGTGCGAGAGCCGCTGCGAGAGCCAGCGCTCCACCCCGCGCGCCGGCACCACGACGACCTCCTGCGCGAACGGGTCCGCCAGCGGCTGCGCGAGCAGCCCGGCCAGCCCGTCGGCGAGGACGTCGGTCCGCGGGGCGCGGTGCAGCAGGAGGGTCATCGGTGGCGAGGCTAGTGGGTGCCTCCGACCCATCGGGCGGGCCGGGCCTGGCCGGGCAGCTGTAACACGCAGTTGCGGGACGTACCAGCCGGAAGTGGGCGCTGGCAGCCCGTTCGAACAGGCGGGTAGCGCCTTGAGCGGGCGACCAGATCGCGTAACGACGTGTTACAGCGGCGGCCGGGCCACGGGGTCAGGCGCGGCGGACGTGCACCGGCGCGCTCCAGGCGCTGCGGCCGACCTTCGAGGTCGCGGCGACCTGGCAGTCGTAGGCCTTGGCGGCCCGCAGCCCGCCGACGCCGATGCCCGTGGCGGTCGCCGCGGCGGTACCGGTCAGGACCGAGGAGCCGTTGACGCAGCGGGCGACGTACCCGGTCACCTTGGCGCCGCGCGCCTTGGAGAGCGTGTGGGTGAGCCAGATCCGGCGGCCGGAGACACGCTCGGCCTTGGTGATCACCGGCTTGGTCGGCTTGATCGTCCCGACGCGCACCTTGATCGTGCGCTTGGCACGGAAGAGCGTGGCGCGCATCCGCGGTGAGGCGGGGGGCGGGGCGAAGGTGAAGCCACTGACGTCGATGTACATGCCGCCGCCGTCGGGATCCTGGGCGATGTTGAAGGTGGCCGAGCTGCCGTTGACCGTGCCTGTCATGCTGCCGGCGGTCATCGTGCTCGGGTCCGGGATTCCGAAGTCCTCGCGCAGCATCACGTTCGGGACGCGGAAGTGGACAGAGCCGACGACGGGCGAGTGGTCGGTGAACTGCTGCGGCGCGACCGCCTCCATGTCGAGCACCTTGGCGCCGGTCGAGTCGGTGTCCATGAAGATGCCGTTGTAGGTGACGTTGGTGCCGGCGTAGAAGCCGACGAAGTCCTGGTTCACGTCGGCGTTGTACGCCGTCACGTCGCCCTCGAACAGGATCGAGTCTCCTGTCGACACCGTCGGGCAGGGCCAGGGCCATGTGGCGGCGTCGTTACAGCCGCTGCCGACCCGGACCGCCGAGCCGGTCACCCGCAGCATCCAGTCGCCGGTGCCGGAGTCCTGCCAGACGTCGACGTCGGTCTGGTGCTCGAAGCCAACGATGTAGTCGGGGTGCTGGGCGCCCGTGTCCAACACGAAGCTGACCGTGTCGCCCTCGGACAGCGTCGCCGGGATGGGCGCGCTGCCGTCCGGCTGGACCGAGAACGTGAAGGTGTGGCCGTAGCCGGGCGTGTCGAACGGCGTGACCGTCAGGTCCATCGGGTCGCTGGCGTGCATCACGGTGCCTTTGTAGGTGAAGGACTCGATGCAGGGCTTCGCCACGCCGGGTCCGCACCACCGCTCACCGGGCGAGGCCTGGGCGCTGCCGGCGACGGCAGCCAACGAGGTGGCGAGGACGAGAGCAGCGCTGAGACGAGCGACGATCCGCATCTCTGGATCGTAGGAGCCAATTCGGCCTCCCGCAGCCGAATCGGGATCACCGCCGGTGCAGCTCCTCGTCGGCCTCCTCCACCTCCCCGGACAGCGCCGCCAGGGCGTCGGGCCTGCCGTGGAAGCGTCGGAAGGAGTACCCGATCAGCAGGTACGCCGCCGCGCACGACACCAGCAGCGTGACGCCGGTCCAGGCGCCGCCGAGCAGCCACCAGCCGTCGCGGAGCGGCCACCACGACGGCACGTCGGGGTCCGCGATCCAGAGCACCCCGAGAGCACCCAGGCACCCCGCGCCCAGGCAGGACAGCAGGATCCGCGGCCAGGTCTGCACGCTGTCGGCCGCACCGCGCAGCGCCCGCAGCCGCACCGGATCGACCCAGCGCCGCGCCCAGGCGTACTGCCGCGACAGCACCGCCAGGCCCGCGAAGAGCAGCAGCAGACCGGGGCCTGGCAGGATCAGCGCGGCGACCCCGGCGGCGAGCAGCAGCCACCCGAGCACCTCGAGCAGCACCCGCTTCGCCGCACCGGTCATGCCGATCACGACGAGCCGCCCCACTTCTCCAGCCACGCCAGCACGTCGGCGTCGGCCCGCCCGTGCGCGGCCGCGATCCGCGCCCACCTCAGCGCCATCGCGTGGAAGCGCAGCGGGTTGTAGACGTCCTCCTCGCAGGAGAACAGCCCGTCCCCGGCGTACGTCATGATCGTGATGTTCGGCTCCTCGAGCACCGTTCCGTCGCCGGGATCGGGCATCGGGTTGCGAACCTCGCAGACGAGCCGGCCGGCCGCCGGGTCGACGACCTGCCACGACAGCGGGAAGCCCGTCATCAACCGCCCCGGGTACGACGTCATCGTCCGCACCGCCCATGCCCGGATCTCCTCGCGGCCGCGGAACGTGCCCATCGCGTGCTCGACGTAGGTGGCGTCGGGGGTGAACAGGTCGGCGTACCCGCTCCAGTCGCCGGACTCCACGAACGTGGCGACGCGGCCGTGGAAGGCTGCGTACGCCTCGGTGATCTCCTCGGCGCTGAACATCACGTCGGCGGTCATGCTCCCGATCCAACCAGAACCAATACGCTTCCGATCATGGTCGACGCGGAGGACTCCGGTCGGCGCAGCCCGTTCGGGTCGCGCCTGCTCGGGCCACGCGAGCAGGACCCACGCCGGCTGCGGCTGCGGATCCGCCTGCTGCTCACCGCGATGCTGCTGGCCACGAACCTGGCCGGTGCCGTCGTCACCCTGGTGATCAACCTGTGGGCCGTGCCGGCACCGCCGCCGAGCCACCGGCTGGAGATCGCGATGGCGATCGGGATCCCCGTCTACGTGCTGGTCGGCGCCATCGTGGGCGTGCTCTGGGGCACCGCCGCGAGCCTGCGCGCACTGCGCTGGGCGACCGAGCCGGGCGCCGTACCGGACGACGAGGAGCGGCGCCGGGCGCTGCGGGTGCCGCTGCACCTGACCGCGATCCAGTTCGTGATCTGGTTCGGCGGCTGCGTGCTGTCGACCGCGATCCTCACCCAGCTGCAGCCGTCGCGGGCCGCCATGACCGGCCTGACGATCCTGATCGGCTCGATCGTGGTGGCCGGGATCGCCTACCTGCTCTGCGAGTTCGCGCTGCGGCCGGTGTCGGCGCGCGCGATGAGCGGGATCCAGGTGACCCGGCCGGTCCGCGGCGTCGGCGTGGGGCCTCGGATGGTGCTGTTCTGGATCGTCGGCACGGCCGCGCCCGTGCTCGGCCTGCTGTCCATCGCGTCCATCGGCCTGCACAACAGCCACGCGACCCTCGACCAGCTGGCGATCGTCACGATCGCCACCTGTGTGGTCGTGCTGCTGACCGGCTTCGTGCTCACCGACCTCAACGCCCGATCGGTCCGTGCACCGATCCTCGCCGTGCGCGACGCGATGCTCGGCGTCGGGCACGGGCGCTTCGAGGAGGTCGCCGTGTACGACGGCACCGAGCTCGGCGCCCTCCAGAGCGGCTACAACGAGATGGTGCGCGGCCTGCGCGAGCGCGAGAAGATCCGCGACCTGTTCAACCGGCACGTCGGCCAGGAGGTCGCCGAGGCGGCGACCGCGGCCGAGACCGGCGAGATCTCGCTGTTCGGCGAGACGATGATCGCGACCGTCCTGTTCGTCGACCTGGTCGGCTCCACGGCGTACGCCGCCAGCCGGCCGCCCGCCGAGGTCGTGTCGGTCCTCAACCGGTTCTTCGGCGTGGTCGTCGACGAGGTCGACCGGGAGCACGGGCTGGTCAACAAGTTCATCGGGGACGCTGTGCTCGCCGTCTTCGGTGCGCCCGCGCGCCGGCCCGACCACGCGGCCGCGGCGCTGCGCGCGGCCCGGATGATCGCGAACCGGCTGGCCGCCGAGGTGCCCGAGGTCGGCGCCGGCATCGGCGTCGCGACCGGCACCGTGGTGGCGGGCAACGTCGGCCACGAGCAGCGGTACGAGTACACCGTGATCGGCGACGCGGTGAACTCCGCGTCGCGGCTCACCGACCTCGCCAAGGACCTCCCCGGCGGCGTCGTCGCCTCCTGGGACTCGGTGATCGCCGCCCGCGACGCGGGCTCCTCGGAGGCCGGGCTGTGGATCGAGGCGGGCGCCACCACGCTGCGCGGCCGCTCGACGCCGACCCTGCTGGCGCTGCCGAACCCGGCCTCGCTGGGCGGGTAGCCCGTCGTACCTGATGATCTGGCCCTTTTTCCGGCCGAAATGGGGCCCAACGATCAGGTACGACGGTCAACTACGCTCGGCTCCGTGAGCGCGGAGATCGACGACTTCAAGCCGGACGCCATCATCGTCGGGGCGGGCCTCGCGGGCCTGGTCGCGACCTACGAGGCGACCCGGGCGGGCAAGCGGGTGCTCGTCCTGGACCAGGAGAACCGCGCGAACCTCGGCGGCCAGGCGTTCTGGTCCCTCGGCGGGCTGTTCTTCGTCGACTCCCCCGAGCAGCGCCGGATGGGGATCAAGGACTCCTTCGATCTGGCCTGGCAGGACTGGCAGGGCTCGGCCGGCTTCGACCGGGTCGAGGACCAGCCCGACGGCACGCCCGGCCAGGACCACTGGGGCCGCAGGTGGGCCGAGGCGTACGTGCGGTTCGCGGCCACCGAGAAGCGCGACTACGTGCGCTCGCTGGGGCTGCGGGTGCTGCCGTTCGTGGGCTGGGCCGAGCGCGGCCGCGGCGACGCGTCCGGCCACGGCAACTCGGTGCCCCGCTTCCACCTGACCTGGGGCACCGGTCCCGAGGTCGTCCGGGTCTTCGCCGAGCCTGTGCTGGAGGCCGAGCGGCGCGGGCTGGTGAGGTTCGCCTTCCGGCACCGCGTGGACGAGATCGTGCTGCACGACGGTGCGGCGACGGGGGTCCGGGGCGCGATCCTGGAGCCGTCCTCCGAGGAGCGTGGCGTCGCCTCGTCGCGCGAGGTCCTCGAGGAGTTCGAGTACGACGCCCCCGCGATCGCCATCACCACCGGCGGCATCGGCCACAACCACGAGCTGATCCGCGCGAACTGGCCGGCCGACCGGCTCGGTCCGGCGCCGAAGCACATGATCAGCGGGGTCCCGGCGTACGTCGACGGTCGCGGGCTCGGCATCGCCCAGGCAGCGGGCGCGCGGCTGGTGAACTCCGACCGGATGTGGCACTACACCGAGGGCATCCACAACTGGGACCCGATCTGGCCCGACCACGCGATTCGGATCATCCCGGGCCCGAGCTCGATGTGGTTCGACGCGGCCGGCCGGCGGCTGCCGGCGCCGAACTACCCGGGCTTCGACTCGCTCGGCACCCTCGCCGAGATCGGGCGCAGCGGCTACGACTACACCTGGTTCGTGCTGACCCAGTCCGTCATCGAGAAGGAGTTCGCGCTCTCCGGGTCGGAGCAGAACCCCGACATCACCGGCAAGGACCTCAAGTTCATGCTCAAGTCGCGCGCGGCCAAGGGCGCGCCGGGCCCGGTCGAGGCGTTCAAGCAGCACGGCGCCGACTTCGTCGTGGCCTCCACCCTGGAGGAGCTCGTGGCGAAGATGAACGGGATCGTGGACAGCGACTCGCCGGCCCGCGGTCCGCACCTCGACGCCGCCGTCCTGCGCCGCCAGATCGAGGCCCGCGACGCCGAGATCACCAACGGCTTCAGCAAGGACTTCCAGCTGATGTCGATCGCGAACGCGCGCCGGTCCTGGACCGACAAACTGGTCCGGGTGGCCAAGCCGCACCGGTTCCTGGACCCGGAGCAGGGCCCGCTCATCGGCGTACGCCTCAACATCCTGACCCGCAAGACCCTCGGCGGTGTCGCGACCAACCTCGACTCGCAGGTCGTCCGGCCCTCCGGCGACGTCATCCCGGGCCTGTACGCCGCGGGCGAGGTCGCCGGCTTCGGCGGTGGCGGCGTGCACGGCTACAACGCGCTCGAGGGCACCTTCCTCGGCGGCTGCATCTTCAGCGGGCGGGCTCTGGGGCGGGCGCTGGCCCGCGGCTGACCCCTAGCCTCGGGCTAGCGGATCGGCAGGTGCGTCGTGACGACGTACTCGTCGATCGCCGACGTTCGGACGGTGACCGAGAGCGTCCACGTCCCCACCACCGGTACGCCGAGAGTGCCGGCCAGGTGCCCCCGCCCGACCCGGTGCAGGGTGACCGGCAGCGGACCGAGGTCCTGACCGGGGAGGGCCACGGCGACGTCGACCTCGGGCGGGTCCGTCGGCCGCTGGGCCCCGTCGAGCAGGACCAGGTCGAGGTCCATCGTGCGGTCACCGGCGGGCACCGCCGCGACCTCGACCCTGTCGGGCCCGGCGACCAGGTGGGCGGACACCGACGGGTGGTAGGCCACCGTCGCCGGCATCGTCGTCGCGAGCACGGCCGTCACGCCGATGACCGCCATGCCGAGCACCAGCTCCGTCTCGACGCTGCGCCGCAGCCGGGCCACCGGGTTCGTGTCCGGACCCTCGACCCAGCGGCGCGAGAAAGACGCGGCGACCAGCACGAGGAGCACCAGCCCGAGCTTGACCAGCAGCTCGCGTCCGTACGTCGTCGCGGTCAGTGCGCCCCACGCCCCCACCTGCTGCCACGCCTGGTAGGTCCCCGTCACGACGAGGACCGCGACGCACACCGCGGCCACCCGCGAGAAGCGCGTGACCAGCACCCGCGCGTCGGCCGGCTTCGGCAGCACGAGCACCGCCAGCACGGCGAGCCCACCGAGCCAGATCGACGCGACGGCCACGTGGACGGAGGTGGAGACGAGCTGCAGCGGACCGGCCACCCCGTGCCCGGTCATCGCGAACGAGATCACCACGCCGAGACCGCACAGGACCAGCAGCACGCTCCGCACGATCCCGCGTCCCGCCGCCAGCACCACCCCGAACGCGACCGCTGCCGCGATCCGCAGCAGCAGCCCGTGGCCGAAGGTCGTGGCGAGCAGGTCGCCGACGAGCGAGGGGCGGCCGGTCGCGGACCAGCCCAGCCCGGCGTCGTACGCACCCTGGACGAGGAGGGCGACCACCGCTCCGCCCACGAGCGCGGCCAGGCCGATCCCCAGGAGCCGGCGGCGACCGCGCGCCTGTCCCGGTGCGGGCGGACCCGCCAGCCCGAGCAGGAGCGTGCCGCCCAGGAGGAGCGCCGAGCCGGCGTACCCCACGGAACGGGCGAGACCGAGCAGCTTCCCGAGGCCTGGGTCGGAACCGACGGCGGCGACGGTGGGAGCCCCGGAGCGCTTGCCCACCGAGAAGGTGAAGGCCCCGGTGACGGGGTGCGAGTCGGCGGACACGACGCGCCACGAGACCAGGTAGGTCCCCTCCGCACGCGCGTCGATCGCGACGCCGACCTCGTCCCCCGCGCCCCCGGGCCGCAGCACCGCACCCCGGTCCACCCGCGACCCGTCCGGCCCGTACACCCGCACCGCGTCCGGTACGACGGTCACCGCCTCGTCGAAGGTGATCGACACGTCCTTCGGGGCCGTCCGCAGCAGGCTCCCCGGAGCCGGGTCGCTCGCCACGACCATCGCGTGCGCGTACGCCGACGGGCTCAGCAGCACGGGCAACGCACCCAGCACCAGCACCACCACGGCGCGCACGGCACACCGACAGGCCCGAGAGAGTGCCACTGGATACGTCCTCGTGAGGTAGTAATTCCCTTGTCGGCATCGTAGGACCTCGGTCCTGGCCGACCGTCGATCCGACGCCACTCGGGGCTGCGGACGACGTGCCGGAAAGGTCTCCCCATGCGTCGCTCCCTGCTCGGCGGCATCGCCGCCCTCCCCGTCGCCCCCGTCGCCCTCGTCGCTCTCGGCGCGCCCGCCCTCGCGCACGTGACGGTCAACCCCGACACCGCTCCCGGGGGCGGCTACACCACGCTCTCCTTCCGGGTGCCCACCGAGTCCGACACGGCGTCGACCACCAAGCTGCAGGTCTACTTCCCCGCCGACCAGCCCTTCGGCTCGGTCGCCGTGCGGCCGGTCGCCGGGTGGCGCTACCGGGTCGTGGACGAGAAGCTGAAGCAGCCGATCACGACCGACGACGGCCAGGTCTCCCAGGCCGTCTCCCAGATCACCTGGACCGCCACCTCGCGTGCCACCGCGATCAAGCCCGGCGAGTTCCAGGAGTTCAGCGTCTCGCTGGGGCCGCTGCCCGACTCCGGCTCGGTCGTCTTCAAGGTCCTGCAGACCTACTCCGACGGCGAGGTCGCGCGCTGGATCCAGCCGACCGTCGCCGGCCAGGCCGAGCCGGAGCACCCGGCGCCCACGCTGACCCTCGCCCCCGCCGGCGAGTCCTCGACGGAGGCCGCGGCCGGCACCGGCTCGTCGGGCAACGGCCGCTCGGACTGGGCGCTGGGCCTGTCCGGGCTCGCCGTCGTCATCGCCGCCGGCGGCACCGCACTCGGACTGCGCCGCAAGGGCTCCTGACGGTCAGGGCCGCACGAGTCGGCGGGCGGAGCGGAACCACGCGACCGCCTCGGCGGCCGTGGTTGGCTCCGGGAGGGGCGAGGTCAGCAACCTCTCCGCCGGTACGTCGCCGGGGTGCTCCCCGCACAGGGCGGCGAGCAGGTCCGGCCCCTCGAGCCCGGCCTCGCCCAGCGCCAGCACCTCGGCCTCGTTGAGCCCGACGGGGGTGGGCCCATTGCCCATGTCGGTGCCGTAGCGGATCGTGCCGCCGAGCGCCCGGAAGCGACGGATGTTGTCGATGGCCACCTCCCGATCCCCGGGCGCGTGGATGGCCAGCGTCGAGATCCAGGTCATCGCCCGGCCGCGCTCGAGGACGGCGTCGGACAACGGCTCCCACGGCGCGTGGACCAGCACGTCGGCGCCCGCATCGATGGCCCGTGCCGCCTGGCCCGGACCCTCGGCGTGCACCCCCACCGGCAACCCGGCGGCGTGCGCCTCCTCGACCATCCCCACCAGCACGTCATCCGGGAGCAGCGGCATCGAGGCGTTCAGCGCCACCTTCACCAGGTCGTAGCCGGCTGCCACCGCCTCACCCACCGCGGCACGGGCGTCGGCGGCGTCCACCACCGCCCGCACCGCTCCGGCCGGCGCCCACGACCGGCCCGACGGGTAGCCCCCGGGAGCCGTGTGGAACGGACCGGCGACCCGTACCCGCACCCCTGCCGGCGGGGAGTCCCGCAGGGCCAGGATCTCACCCGGCACCCAGCCCAGGTCGTGGACCTCGACCACCGGGCCACCCGCGAGCAGCGCATGGTCGACGAGCCCGAGGTGGACGTGGCGGTCGATCACCCCAGGGAGGAGTGTCTCAGCCACCGATGCCGGTCCGCACCGAGTAGAGCTCGGGGAAGAACGTCAGGTCGAGCGCCCGCTTGAGGAACGCCGCGCCCGACGATCCGCCCGTGCCGGTCTTGAAGCCGATCGTCCGCTGCACGGTCCGCAGGTGCCGGAAGCGCCAGAATTGGAAGGCGTCCTCGAGGTCGACGAGGTCCTCGCAGGTCGCGTACTCCTCCCAGTGCGCCTCGGTGTCGGCGTAGATCCGCTGCAGCACCGGCACCAGGTCGTCCGACTCCACCCAGGCGGCGCGCACGTCCCGCTCGAGCACACCCGGCGGGACGGCATGGCCCTTCCGCGCGAGGAAGCGGAGGAAGGCGTCGTACACCGTCGGCTCCTCGAGCAGCTCGGCGAGCACGGCGTGCACCTCGGGCTTCGACGCGAACACCGCCAGCATGCCGGCGTTCTTGTTGCCGAGGATGAACTCGACCGCGCGGTACTGGTGCGACTGGAAGCCCGACGACGACCCGAGGAAGCCGCGGAACTCGACGTACTCGGTGGGCGTGAGCGTCGCCAGCACCGACCACTGCTCGGCGAGCGTGCGGAAGATGTGCTTGACCCGCGCGAGCGCCTTGCGGGCGCGGCTGACGTCGTCCTCGTCGAGGTAGGAGCGCACCGCGCGCAGCTCGTGGAGCACGAGCTTGAACCAGAGCTCGGTGGTCTGGTGCTGGACGATGAAGAGCAGCTCGTCGTGGTGCTCCGGCCTGCTCAGCGGGTGCTGGGCGGAGAGCAGGGTGTCGAGGTCGAGGTACCCGGCGTAGTCCATGGTGGAGCGGAAGTCGGTGCGGATGCCCGCCTCGATCTCGCGCTCACCGGCGCCCACGTCAGGCCCCGAGCTTCGGGTCGATGAGGATCTTCGCGTGCCGCTCCGGGTCGGCGAGGTCGGCGAACGCACCGGCCACGCCGTCCAGCCCGACGGTGCCCGTGATCAGCGGTGCGACGTCCACCTTGCCCTTCGCGATCCACTGCAGCGTCTGGTGGAACTCGCTGGGGTCGTAGGCGAACGCGAAGCGAAGGTCGATCTCCTTGTTGATCGCCATCGACGGGCGGAACGAGTCGGTCTCCATGCACACACCGACCACGACGACGCGCGACAGGAGCGGCGCCGACGACACGACGTGCTCGATCATCCCGGGCACGCCCACGCACTCGAAGACGACCGGACCGCGCGGCGTCGCGCCCGCCTTCTCGGCGGCCCGCATCAGGTGCTGCCAGGGAAGCATCGGTACGGCGGTCAGCTTGTCCATCGCGTCGATGCCCATGCCCGCGAGGGCCGTCGGCTCGGTCAGGTAGCGCTTGCTGTCGCGGAAGCTCGTCCAGGGCGAGTCGGTCGCGGGGTCGACGACGACGTCCGCACCGCAGCGCTCCGCGAGCGCGCGGCGACCCGGCGAGAAGTCGCTGGCGATGACGTGGCGCACCCCGCTGGCCTTGAGCATCAGGATCACGGCCAGCCCGATCGGGCCACAGCCCAGCACGACCGCGGTGTCCTTCGCGCCGACCTGGCCCTTGCGCACGGCGTGCAGCGCGACGGCCATCGGCTCGGTCAGCGCGGCGTGCTCGGCCGGCACCGACTCCGGCACGGGCATGGTCATCGACTGGGTGCCGAGCACCTGCTCGGCGTACCCACCGGGGGCCTTCTCGGAGAGCCCGGTGAGCTGGATCGCGCCGCCTTGGCGCAGCACCGGGAGGGACACCACGCGCGTGCCGACCGGCCACGCCTTGCGGGTCCTGGGGCCGTAGTCGGCGATCGTGCCGACGAACTCGTGGCCCATCACGACGTGCTGGTCGGACCGCATGAAGTCGTCGTAGCCGAGCTCGGCGACGTCCTTCGCGGTCTCGTCGCCGTGCATGCGGGCGTGCAGGTCGGACCCGCAGATGCCGCACCGCTCGACGTCGATGAGGACCTGTCCCCGGCCGGGCGTCAGGTCCGGCACCTCCCGGACCGAGAGCTCGGACTGGTGGCAGACGACGGCGCGCATGCCCGCAGCGTATGCCGCCCTACCCGCGCGACCGCCGCGGCGGGTAGCTGTCGACGTACTCCTGCCCGCTCATCGCCTGGATCCGGCGCATCAGGTCGTCGGTGGCGGTGCGCCAGTCGTCCGGACTGGCGGCGTCGTACGACGAGAGCGGCAGCGGCTCGCCGAACTCGATCCGGACCCGCCCCCGCTTCCAGCCGCGCCGGCCGGGGTTGTCGACCTCCCGCGCGCCGCTGATCGCGACCGGTACCAGCGTCACGCCCGGCACCTCCAGCGCGACGCGCACGGCGCCGGTGTGGCCGCGGTAGAGCCGGCCGTCGGGTGAGCGGGTGCCCTCCGGGTAGACGGCCCACACGTCACCCTTGCGCAGCGTGGCGGCAGCCGCCTCCAGTGCCGCCGACGACTTGTCACCGCCCGACCGGTCGACGGGGATCTGCCCGGTCGCCTTGACCATCAGCCGGTCGGCGAAACCGCGGAGTCCCTTGCCCGAGAAGTACTCGGCCTTCGCGATGAAGCGCGGCTGCCGGCGCAGCACCAGGCACAGCACGAGCGACTCGATCTCGCTGGTGTGGTTCGGCGCGACGATCACCGGACCGGTGCGCGGCACCCGGTCCATGCCGATCGTCTGCGGTCGGGTGTACCAGCGGACGACCGGCCCGAGCACGACCCACTTCAGCAGGAAGAACCACATGTCCGAAACCTAGTCCTCTCCGGCCCGAAAACGCCCGGACGTCATACGTTCGGAGCGCTGGAGCGCTCGCGACGTATGACGTCCGGTGAGCCTGGTCGAGAGAGGATCAGTCCTCGAGCGCCTGGGCGACGCGGCGGTGCGCCTCCCAGATCTCCTCGGGCAGGCCCTCGAACTGGGCGAGGTGCTTCTCGCGGTAGCCCATCTCCTGGATCCAGCGGTCCTTGTCGATGGTCAGGATCGTGTCCAGGTCGGCGAGCGTCTGCTCGTCCAGGCCGTCGAGGTTGAGCTCCTCGCGCTTCGGGATCACACCGACCGCGGTCTTGTTGCCCTCGACCTTGCCGTTGCGGTACTGCATCAGCCACAGCAGCGGGCGCAGGTTCTCCCGGTAGCCGGGCCACAGGAACCGGCCGTCCTCGCCGCGCTGGAACCAGTTCACGTGGGCGAAGATCGGGTTGTTCGTCGCCTTGCCCACCACGTTGAGCCAGTGCTGGCCGTAGTCGGCCTCGGGGTAGGACATGAACGGGCGCATCGACATCGGGTCGTAGCGGAGCACGCCCTCGAGGCCGTCGGCCGCGGCGGTCGCCTCGGCACCCAGCGTGAGACCGTCGTACACGCCCTCGGCCAGGTCGTCGATCGCGCGGATCAGCGGCTCACGATCGCGGGTACGGCCACCGAAGATGATGCCGTGGATCTCGACACCGGCGGCGTCGTCGTAGTCCTTGGCCACGTTCGGGACGTTGGCCAGGGTGGTGGTGAACCGGGAGTTCGGGTGCGCCCACGGGGCGTCGATGTCCTCGCCCTGCCGGTCGGCGATCTTCTCGCCCTTCCAGTCCAGCCAGCCGTCGAGGTCGGTCGGCTTGTCGCCGCGACCCTCCCACCAGACCTCCTGGGTCTTCTCGTTGTAGGCGACGTTGGTGTAGATGACGCCCAGACCCGGCTTGATCGACTCGATCGCGGTCGGGTTGGTCTTCTCGTTGGTGTCCTTGGCGACGCCGAAGACACCGTTCTCCGGGTTGAAGCCGCGGAGCACGCCGTTCTCGTCGACCCAGATCCAGGCGATGTCGTCGCCGTAGAACTCCACGTAGTAGCGGTCACCGAGCGCGTCGGGGGCCAGCGTCATCGCGAGGTTCGTCTTGCCGGAGGCCGACGGGAAGCCGCCGCAGATGTTGTACTTCTCGCCGGTCTCCTTGTCGGTGATGCCGAGCAGCATGAACTGCTCCACCAGGAAGCCGTTCTTCCACCCGTCGTAGGAGCCCTGGCGCAGGCCGTGGGCGATCTTGCCCAGCAGCGCGTTGCCGCCGTACGACGAGCCGAAGTGCAGGATCGTGCGCTCGTCGGCGACGGTCACGAAGTAGCGCTTGTCGTCCGGGGTGCCCTGGCCGAGGTTCGGCAGGTCGCCGGTCACGTGGACCGCGCGGACGAAGTCGTCACCCATGTGGTTGATGTAGTCCACACCGACCCGCGACATGCGGATCATCTGGAGCACCACGTTGACGTTGTCGGTGAGCTCGACGCCCGCGGCGAACTTGTCGAGGGGGCCGCCGGCCGGCGCCATCAGGTAGGGGATGACGTACATGGTCTTGCCCTCGGAGGCGCCGGTCATCAGCTCGATGAGCTTCGGCTTCATCTCCGCGGCGGGACGCCAGTTGTTGTACGTGCCCTTATCGCGCTCGTCGCTGGTCGCGACGATCGTGCGCTCCTCGGCGCGTGCGGTGTCCTTGTAGTAGGACCGCGAGTAGTAGCTGCCCTCACCGGCAGGAAGGAGCTCGCCGGAGGCCAGCGCCTCCTCGATCAGCCGGGCGTCGTCATCGGCCGAGACGACCTGGACGTCGGCCGCTCCGGTCACCCCCGCCCAGTGCGCGACGTACTCCCGAACGTGGGGGTTCGTGAGGCCTGCCTCATCGAGCGCCTTCTCCACATCCACCATGTGCCTTTGCCAGCCTTTCGGTCCTGATCAGGGTGGGGCGACGTTACCTCATCGAAATAGAGGTCACGACGGCCCCGTGCATTGCTGCCCGTCCGTTGGACACCGTCGTCCGCATCGCCACCCTCGCACGCCGGGTGCGGGTGGGCACGCCGGGGGGTCGAATCGTGTGGCAGGTCCCCCCGAAGGCGCACGAGTTGGATCGGCAAGCCGCAACGCGGAGGGCGGGACGTCTCGGTCAGCATACGGGAGGATGGGCCCGTGGGCCGATTCACGATCGGGGACTGCTTGCAGGGCTACCTCGCGCACCAAGTCGTCGAGGTGCGCCGCCTGAGCGAGCGTCGGTACGCCGACGGGCGGCTCGGCGACGACGGCAGCCCGGACGGCAGCGAGGACGTCCACGACCTGCGGGTCGCCCTGCGGCGGATCCACAGCACGCTGTCGGCCGGGGCTCCGGCGTACGAGAAGAAGGCGGTGGCGCCGCTGCGCAGGGACGTGCGGGATCTGATCGGCGTGCTCGGCGTACCCCGGGACCTGGACGTGCTCTCCGAGCTGCTGCTGCCGCGCGTCGAGGACCCGGCCGACCGGGTGCTGGTGCGCGACGTGCTCGCGGCTCGGCACGACCGCGCGGAGGCCGCGGCGCTGGCCGCGCTGCAGCCGTCCTCGATGGAGGGACTGGAGCGCTCGCTCGACCACCTGGTGGCCACGCCGCCGACGACGTCACGCGCCGAGCGGTCGGCGCGCAAGGAGGCGCCGCGCCTCGCGCGTCGGGAGGTACGCCGTTTGGCCCGCCTCGCCGAGCACGCGCACCGGCTGCCGACCGATTCCGAGCGCTGGGAGGCGCTGCACGACGTGCGCAAGGCGGCCAAGCGGACCCGCTACCTGCTCGAGGCGACCGCGCAGGCGCACGGTTCGCCGAAGGGCGCGCGGATCAAGGAGCTCACGGCGCTGCAGGACGTCCTGGGCGACCAGCACGACCTCGTCGTCGCGGCCCGGCTGGTCCGCGAGCTGGGGGCGGCCGAGCCGGCAGGCCTGGTCACCCTGGCCGACGCGCTCGAGGACGAGGCGGAGTCGCTGGTCCCGGCGTACGTCGAGGCGTGGGAGCGCGTGCGGAAGCGTGCCGTCGCGGCAGGATGGCTCGGGTGACGAACCGCTCCTGGTGGGGCTGGGGCACCGACGCCGCCGAGCTCTCCCCCGGCGAGACCGCCGAGCTCACCGCTCGCGTGGGCGCGCTGCTCCCCGGCCACGACCTCACCGACCACGCGCCGCCGGATCCCCGCACGCTGGGCGTGGCCGCTCCTCGGGTGGCTCCCCCGGCCACCCTCGCCGCCCTCTGCTCCGACGACGTCGTCGACCGGCTCGGGCACGCGCGCGGCAAGGCCTTCCGCGATGTCATCCGCAACCTGGCCGGCGACGTGTCCCACGTGCCCGACCTCGTCGTACGACCGCGTCATGAGCAGGACGTCGTCGACGTCCTCGACTGGTGCACTCGCGCGCAGATCCCGGTCGTCCCGTACGGCGGCGGCAGCTCGGTCGTCGGCGGCGTGGAGCCGCGCTTCGACGGACCGGCGATCTCGCTCGACCTGGGCCGTCTCTCGCAGGTGGTCGAGGTGGACCCGGTCAGCCGGGCCGCCCGGATCCAGGCGGGCGCCTACGGTCCCGCGCTCGAGGACCAGCTGCGGCCGCACGGCCTGACCCTGCGGCACTTCCCGCAGTCCTTCGAGTTCTCCACGCTCGGCGGCTGGCTGGCCACCCGCGCGGGCGGCCACTTCGCCACCCTGGCCACCCACATCGACGACCTGACCGAGTCGGTGCGCGTGGTGTCGCCGGCGGGGATCGGCGAGTCCCGCCGGCTGCCCGGCTCCGGGGCCGGACCGTCGCCGGACCGGATGTTCCTCGGCTCGGAGGGATCGCTCGGCGTCATCACCGAGGCCTGGATGCGCCTGCAGCAGCGGCCGGTCTGGCAGCAGACCGTCACCGTGGGCTTCGCGTCGTACGACGCCGCGGTGGCCGCCACCCGTGCCGTCGCCCAGTCCGGGCTGCACCCCTCGAACTGCCGGCTGCTCGACCCCGCGGAGGCGTTCATGAACGCCGGCACGGAGACCGCGGGCGGGCTGCTGCTCATCGCCTTCGAGTCGGCCGACCACCCGGTCGACGCCTGGCTCGACCGTGCCCTGGCGCTCGTCGCCGACCACGGCGGGACGGTCCTGGCCCGTCGCGACCGCTCCGCGTCGTCGCCGACGGGGGCCGACGCGTCGCAGTCGTGGCGCTCGGCCTTCATCCGGATGCCCTACCAGCGCGACGCGCTCGCGCGCCGCTCGATGATCGCGGAGACCTTCGAGACGGCCTGCACCTGGGACACGTTCCCGGCGTTCCACGCGGCGGTCACCGCCGCCGCACAGCAGGCCATCACCGAGGTGTGCGGCGGCCAGGGGCTCGTGACCTGCCGGTTCACGCACGTCTACCCGGACGGCCCGGCGCCGTACTACGGCATCTTCGCGGCGGGCCGCTGGGGCAGCACGCTCGCGCAGTGGGACGAGATCAAGGCGGCCGTCTCGGACGCGATCGCCGCGAACGGGGGCACGATCACCCACCACCACGCGGTCGGCCGCGACCACCGCCCCTGGTACGACGCCCAGCGCCCGGCCCCGTTCGCCGCCGCTCTGGCCGCGGCGAAGCAGGCGCTCGACCCGGCGGGGATCCTCAACCCCGGCGTGATCGTCTGACCCCTCTCACGCGACCCACGCCTCGCTGCGCTCCCAGAGCTCGGCGGCGAGCTCGGGCGTGACCACCTTCGAGGGCTGCTTCTCGCGCTGGTTGTCGTAGTACCGACCGGTCGCGTCGCCGACGTCCGACGAGGTCGCGCAGTAGACCGAGGTCTTCGCCCCGTCGGCCGTCGACTTCATGAACAGCTTCATCACCTGCCGCAGCCCCGGCGGCACCTCCCGCCACACGTCGGACGCGATCGCCCCCGGGTGCAGGGAGTACGTCGTCACCCCGGTGCCCGCCATCCGCCGACCGAGCTCCTGGGCGTGCAGGACGTTGGCCAGCTTGGAGACGCAGTACTCGTCGAACGCGGTCCGCGTCACCGACGGCTTCCGCACGGCGTCCCAGTCGATGCCCTTGGCCCGGTAGTGACCGGTGCTGGCGACGTTGACGATGCGCCCCGGCCCGGTCTCGGCGACCCTGTCGCGCAGCAGCTCGGTGAGCAGGAACGGCCCGACGTGGTTGGTGCCGAAGGCCAGCTCGAAGCCGCTCGCGGTCATGCCGCGCTTGCCGGCGAGGCCGGCGTTGTTGATGAGCACGTCGAGCCGCTCGCCGGAGGCCAGGAAGGTCGCCGCGGCGGCCCGGACCGAGGCCAGGTCGCCGAGGTCGAGCGGGATCCAGTCCAGGTCGGTGTTGCCGGTGTCCTCGGCGATCTCACGGATGGCGGCCCGGTTCTTCTCCTCCGACCGTCCCGCGATCACCACCCGCGCACCCCGCCCGGCGAGGTTGCGCACCGTCTCCTTGCCGATGCCCGTGTTCGCACCGGTCACCAGGAACGTCTTGCCGCTCAGCTCAGCCATGGTGAGCATCCTGGCGTGCTCCCGCGCGGAAGTCGTCCTACTCAGGGCGGAACCCTGGGCGGGTCGCTTCTGTCCGGGCGTCTGGCGGGGAAGGGTGCGCCGGGGGGTGAGCCCCTATGGGTCACCCCGGTGCTGGCGCAGGACCTACGCAAGGCGTCGGGGTGACCCATAGGGGCTAGTCCCCCGGACACCCTCCCCGCCAGACGACCCTCCCTTGGCGACCCGCCCAGGGTTCCGCAGCCCTACCCGATGTAGCTCATCACGTGCTTGATGCGGGTGTAGTCCTCCAGGCCGTACATGGAGAGGTCCTTGCCGTAGCCCGAGTGCTTGAAGCCGCCGTGAGGCATCTCGGAGACGAAGGGGATGTGGGTGTTGATCCACACGACGCCGAAGTCGAGCTTGCGGCTCATCCGCATCGCGCGGGCGTGGTCCTTGGTCCAGACCGAGGAGGACAGGCCGTACTGGACGCCGTTGGCGTAGGACAGGGCCTGCGCCTCGTCGGCGAACGGCTGGACGGTGATGACGGGGCCGAAGATCTCGTTCTGGACCTGCTCGTCGTCCTGCTTCAGGCCGGACAGCACGGTGGGCTCGTAGAAGTAGCCGCCCTCGCCACCCTCGACCGTCGCAAACCGGCCGCCCGCGGCGACCGACGCGTGGTCCGGCAGCCGGTCGACCATGCCCGCGACCCGGGCCAGCTGGTCGGCGTTGTTGAGCGCGCCGTAGAGGACGTCGGGGTCGTCGGGAAGACCGGTCCGGGCGGCCCGCGCCTGCTCGGTCAGCGCCGCCACGAACTCGTCGTGCACGCCCGCCCCGACCAGCACGCGCGTGGCCGCGGTGCAGTCCTGGCCGGCGTTGAAGTAGCCGGCCGTGGCGATGGCCTCGGCGGCCGCGGCGATGTCGGCGTCGTCGAAGACCACCACCGGCGCCTTCCCGCCGAGCTCGAGGTGGACCCGCTTGAGGTCGGTGGCCGCGGAGCCCGCGACCTCCATGCCGGCCCGCACCGAGCCGGTGATGGCCACCATCTGCGGCGTCCGGTGCGCCACGAGCGCACGGCCCGTGTCGCGGTCGCCGCACACCAGGTTGAGCACGCCCGGCGGCAGGAACTCCTGGCACAGCTCGGCGAGCAGCGTCGAGGACGCGGGCGTGGTGTCGCTGGGCTTGAGGACCAGGGTGTTGCCGGCCGCGAGCGCGGGCGCGATCTTCCAGATCATCATCATCAGCGGGTAGTTCCAGGGCGTCACCTGGCCGATGACGCCGATCGGCTCGCGCCGGATCCAGCTGGTGTGGTCGGCGAGGTACTCCCCCGCCGACTTCCCCTCGAGGACCCGCGACGCGCCGGCGAAGAACCGGAAGTGGTCGCTCGCGATGCCCAGCTCCTCGTCCATCGTGAGCTGGAACGGCTTGCCCGTGTCGGTCACCTCCACCCGGCAGATCTCCTCGGCCCGCTCGTCGATCGCGTCGGCGATCCGGAGCAGGGCGCGGGCGCGTTCGCGCGGGGTGGTGTCGGCCCAGGCCTCGAAGGCGGCGTCGGCGGCGGCGTACGCCACGTCGACGTCGTGCTCGTCGGAGAGCGGGGCGGTGGCGTAGACCCGGCCCGTCGCCGGGTCGATCACGTCGTACGTCGCCCCGCTGGCCGCGTCGACCGGCTTGCCGTCGACGATGTTGTGGAAGGTGGTGTCAGGCATCTCTGTCTCTGGGTCAGTGCGCCAGGGCCCGGGCCCGGCGGCGGTTGTTGATCTCGCCGACCAGGACGATCGTGATCGAGATCAGGAACATGGCGGTGCCGATGACGTTGACCTGCATGGGCACGCCGCGTTGCGCGGCACCCCAGACGAACATCGGGAACGTGACGGTCTGGCCGGCGTTGAGGTTCGTGATGATGAAGTCGTCGAACGACAGCGACAGGCTGAGCAGCGCCGCCCCGAGGATGCCCGGGAGCACCAGCGGGAAGGTGATCCGCCAGAACGTCTGCGACTCGGTCGCGTAGAGGTCCATCGCCGCCTGCTCGAGGTTCTCGTCGAGACCGGCCAGTCGCGCCTTCACCGTGACGATGACGAACGACAGGCAGAACATCACGTGGGCGATGAGGATCGTCCAGAAGCCGAGCGGCGGTCCCCAGCGGCTCGCCGAGAGGAACAGCGCGAGCAGCGAGGAGCCCATCACGATCTCGGGCGAGGCCATCGGCAGGAAGATCACCGTGTTGGCCACGGAGCGCCCCGCGAACTGGTGCCGGACCAGGCCGAAGGCGGCCATCGTGCCGATCGCCGTGGCGACGATCGTCGACGCCAGGCCGATCAGGACGCTGATCCCGACCGCGTGGCACATGCCCTCCGGCTGGCACATGTGCGCCCAGTTGTTCCAGGTGAAGCCCTTGAACTCGTAGACGTTCTTGGACTTGCCGGGGTCGTTGAAGCTCATCAGCACCACGACCGCGATCGGCACGAACATGTAGACCAGGACGAGCAGTCCCAGGACCAGCACCAGGTGGTCGGCGATCCAGCGCCAGACCTTCGCGATGGGGTTCACAGGAGCTCCTCCGTCCCCGCCTTGCGGATGTAGACCATCACCAGGACCACGATGATCGCCATGAGCATCACCGAGAGCGCACCGGCCTTGGCGTAGTCGGTGCTGAACAGGCTCTGGATGGTCTGGCCGACCATCCGCTGCTGCGGGCTGCCGAGCAGCTGGGCGTTGATGTAGTCGCCGGCCGCCGGGATGAACGTCAGCAGGGTGCCGGCCACGACGCCGGGCATGGAGAGCGGCCACGTCACCTTGAAGAAGGCCTTCACCGGGGAGGCGTAGAGGTCGCTCGCGGCCTCGACCAGCCGGCCGTCGATCTTCTCCAGGCTGGCGTAGAGCGGCAGCACCATGAACGGCAGGAAGTTGTAGACGATCCCCGCGATCACGGCGAACGAGGTGTTGAGCAGCCGCCCGTCCGCACCGAGGACGTGCAGGTGGCGCAGCGTGCTCACCACGAAGCCGTTGTCGGCCAGGATCAGCTTCCACGACAGCGTGCGCAGCAGGAAGCTGGTGAAGAACGGCGCGATCACCAGCACCAGCAGCAGCGCGCGCCACCGGCCCGCCTTGAAGGCGATCGCGTACGCCAGCACGTAGCCGACGACCAGGCAGATCAGGCTGGCCACGGCGGCGTACAGGAGCGACCGGAAGAGCTCGGCGTGGTACGCCGAGAACGCGTCGGCGAAGTTCCCGAAGTGGTAGGTCACGTGGTAGCCGCTGAGCACCGACCCCTTCGGGTCGTACAGGCTGGCGGCGATCAGCGAGTAGAACGGGACCACGAAGAACAGGCCGAGCCAGATCGCGCCCGGCAGCATCAGCAGGTAGCCGGTGACCCGGCGCTGGGAGGCCATCAGTCCTCCTCGATGCCCGCGTTCACGTCCTGGCTCGCGTCGAGCAGGAACGCGAACTCGGGTCGCCACGAGACGTCGACCTTGGTGCCGGGGGCGATGAGGCCGCGGGCGCCGGTGTTCTGCTCGAAGGCGATGATCTCCTGGCCCCACGGCATCTTCACCTGGTACTGCGTCGAGACGCCGATGAAGCTGACGTCGGTGACGACGGCACCGGGCAGGTGGTTGCCGGGGGCGTCGATCGTCTCGCCCTCGGGGGCGATGAGGACCTTCTCCGGGCGGATGCCGACCCAGCCGCGGCCGGAGTCGGCGTGCGCGCGGTCGGCCGGGATCGACGCCTTGATGCCGTGCATGTCGACGACGACGCTGTCGCCGTCGCGGCCCTGCACCTCGGCCTCGATCAGGTTCGACTGGCCGAGGAAGTTCGCCACGAACGTGGTGCGCGGGTTCTCGTAGAGCTCGGCGGGCGATCCCATCTGCTCGATGACGCCCGCGTTCATGACCGCGATGGTGTCGGCCATGGTCATGGCCTCCTCCTGGTCGTGCGTGACGTGCACGAAGGTCAGCCCGACCTCGGTCTGGATCCGCTTGATCTCCAGCTGCATGGCACGACGCAGCTTGAGGTCGAGGGCGCCGAGCGGCTCGTCGAGCAGCAGCACGTCAGGCCGGTTGATCAGCGCGCGGGCGAGCGCGACGCGCTGCTGCTGACCTCCGGAGAGCTGCGGCGGCTTCTTGCGCGCCTGCGAGGTGAGCTCGACCAGGTCGAGCATGTGCTCGACCTGCTGCGCGACGTCGGACTTCTTCTGCCGGCGCAGGCCGAACGCGACGTTCTCGTAGATGTCGAGGTGCGGGAACAGCGCGTAGCTCTGGAAGACCGTGTTCACCGGCCGCTTGTACGGCTTGAGGTAGGTGATGTCGGTGTCGCCGACCTGGATGGATCCCGAGGTGGGCGTCTCCAGGCCGGCGACCATCCGCAGCGTGGTGGTCTTGCCGCAGCCGGACGGGCCGAGCAGGGCGAAGAAGGTGCCGCCCGGCACCTCGAGGTCGAGTGACTTCACCGCGGTGAAGGTGGCGAACTCCTTGGTCAGCTGCGAGATCCGCAGGCTGCGCGAGCCGCTGGTGGTGACGTCAGACGCCTGTGACATCAGAGAATGCTCCTTGGTACTCGCGGATCTGGAACTCGTCCAGTGCCATGAAGGTGTGGCTGACGGCGAGCGTCTTCTCCGTCGGGAAGATCAGCTCGTTGTGCACGGCGCTCGGATCGATCTTCTCCATCGCCTGCTGCGCACCCTTGACCGGACAGATGTAGAAGTTGAAGTCGGCGAGCGTCGCCGCGACGACCGGGTCGTAGTAGAAGTTGATCCAGTCCTCGGCGTTCTCCTTGTGGGTCGCCAGGTTCGGGATCAGCATGTTGTCCGCCCAGATCATCACGCCCTCCTCGGGCTGGACGAAGACCAGGTTGTCGTCGCCGGCGTTCGCGATGTCGCCGGACCACGCCTCGCACGCCAGCACGTTGCCGCTGGACAGGTCGGCGACGTAGTCGTTGCCGGTGTAGCGGCGTACCTGGCCGTCCTGGGTGACCTTCTCGAGCACGCCCATCGCCTGGCCCCACTGGGCGTCGGTGAACTTCGCGGGGTCGATGCCCTCGGTGAGCATGATCAGGCCCATCGTGTCGCGCAGCTCGCTCAGCAGCGTCATCTTGCCCTTGTACTTCGGGTTCGTGAGCAGCTCCTTGAACGACTTGACGCCCCCGGGCAGGTACTTCTTGTTGTAGGCGATCCCGGTGAGTCCGCTCTGCCAGGGAGCCGAGTACTCCCGGTTCGGGTCCCAGTCGACGTGCAGGGAGTCGATCAGGTTGGCGTGCAGGTTCGGCACCTTCGCCGGGTCGAGCTTCTGGATCCAGCCCATCTTGATCATCCGGGCGGCCATCCAGTCGGTCAGCACGAACAGGTCGCGCTTGGTCGTCTGGCAGGAGCCGAGCTGGTTGTTGACCTTCGCGAAGAACTCGTTGTTGTCGTTGACGTCGGCGGTGTAGTCGACCGTGATGCCGTACTTCTTCTCGAAGAGCTGCCGCGTCGACGTGCCCTTCTTGTTGTTCGGGTCGATGTACAGCGGCCAGTTCGACACGACCAGCTCGCGCTCGGAGGCCGAGAGGTCGGCGGTCGTGCAGGTCGCCGGGTTCTGCTTGCGGTCGGGGGTCGAGAACAGCGGCAGCACGCCGAGACTCGCGGCCGCGAACGCTCCTGCGCCGACCCCCTTGAGCACGTTCCGGCGCGACAGCGGCGCGCGCCGGGGCGGTTGCTCGATGGACATGCGTGTTCCCTCCGTCACATGATGGGCAGGGCGGACTCTTCCACCCATCTGGCCGATTCGCAAGGGATTCCGTTGTCACGAAACACGATCGCAACGGATTTCGTCATTTCAGCATCTGTTGAACGACGAACCCGAAACGTGACAACATCGCGCCCATGTCCGACGTACGCTCCACGACCGTCCTCGACAGCGTCTCCAAGGCGATCATCGAGCAGCTGCAGCAGGACGGCCGCCGCTCCTACGCGGCGATCGGGAAGGTCGTCGGGCTCTCCGAGGCCGCGGTCCGCCAGCGGGTGCAGCGCCTGGTCGACACCGGCGTGATGCAGATCGTCGCGGTCACCGACCCGATGGAGCTCGGCTTCGCCCGGCAGGCCATGGTCGGCGTCAAGGTCAACGGGCCGGTCACCCCGGTCGCCGACAAGATCGCCCAGCTCGAGGAGGTCGACTACGTCGTCATCACGGCCGGCAACTTCGACGTCCTGGTCGAGGTGGTCGTGGAGTCCGACGAGCACCTGCTGGACGTGGTCTCGAGCGGCATCCGCTCCATCGAGGGCGTCGCCACGACGGAGACGTTCATGTACCTCGGGCTGCGCAAGCAGACCTACTCGTGGGGAGTCCGCTGAGGGACGAGGCACCCCGAGGGGGCGAGGTCGGCACAGGGAGCGAGGCCGCACAGGGAGCGAGGCCGGCAGCGTTGCGCCGCCGGCGCCGGTTGCCGAGCCTGCGGTGCGGGGCGACGGAGGGAGCGCCAGCGACGGAGGAGGCGCGTGACGCACGTGAGGCAAGGCGCCGATCGGCGGCGACACGCTCGGCCTCGCGACCGAAAAACTAGAGCCGCCGCAAGCGTCTCGGGTCACTTGCGGCGGCAAGAAGAATCTTGCCAGACGTGCGTCCTCCCGTCACCTTTTCGTGACCTTCCAAAGGTAAAGTTTTCGCGGGCAGGTAACAGGCGGACTGCCCCGCGACAGGTCTAGACCCCCCGGGACTCGCTAGCCTCGGCTCAGTGTCAGGGTGATGGCACCGCTCCGGCGGTGGTTGGATCCTGATCACCCGGTGTCTGGCTCATAGCCTCGGTGCCGTCTTCGGACTGGCGCGCA